>NZ_CAJPHA010000002.1:0-442136 GCF_905339895.1 Burkholderia sp. BCC1988 | reverse complement strand
CCTTCGAAGTAGCCGACCGGCGCATAGTCGTTGACGACCGACGCATCGTTGCGCACGACGTCGCTCAGCCGCTTCGCCTGCTGGTCGTCGATCAGCGCCCGCGTGACGACGTTGACCGAGGCCGGCGTGTCGCGCAGCGGCGCATCGTCGAGCCCCGCGACCGACGCCGTGCGTGCGCGCAGCGTGTTGCCGCGCTCGCCGCTCACCGTGATCGCCGGCAGCGTCGCGCTGCCGGTCGCACCGGTGTCCGGCGCCGGCGCGTCGCCCTGCGCCACGGCGGCCTGCGCCGCGAAAAGCGTGATGCCGAGACCGACGCCAAGCCCGGCCTTCGCGCGCCGCCGCCGTGCGGGCGACGCTGTTGTTCTATTCACCGTCATTGTTCTGGATGGAAAACTCGCCACTCGACCCTGTCGAAACCTTCGAAACGCGTTACGCAGCTGCGAAGCGCGCTTCACGCAAGAACCCGCGACGGTCCCGGCGGACGCCGGGCACGAACGTCGACACGACATTCATCAGACGAATCTGACGATCGCGCAGCATGCGTGCCGATCGATCGGGAAAGCGCAGGATGGGACATCGGATGACGGTGACGCGCCGGGCACCGACGCAGCCGTCGATCCTGGATCTCGAGCATGTCGGGCGGCCGGATGCGTCGCGCGGTCTTGTCATGCGGGGGACGCTTCGAACGCCCCGGTTGCGGGCGCCGGGCAGTTGCGTACGCCGTTCGTCGGAACGGCGGAATGCCCGTCGCGCGCGACATCGCGGCGTGGCGCGCATTTTACCCCGGGCGGGAGGGGCGGCAGGGAAAACTGCCCGGCGGGCGGAGCGGACTGCCGTGCAGCCGCCCGTGCGGCACTACGCGGTGTCGGCGGCTTTCAGCCGCCATGCGTCGATCATCTGCTGACGCATCACGAACTTCTGCACCTTGCCCGTCACCGTCATCGGCAGTTCGTCGACGAAGCACACGTACTTCGGGATCTTGTAGTGCGCAATCTGGCCGTGGCAGAACGCGCGCAGGTCGTCCTCGGTCATCTGCTCGTCCGCGCGAAGCACGATCCACGCACACAGCTCCTCGCCGTATTTCGGATCGGGCACGCCGAACACCTGTGCGCTCTGGATCTTCGGATGCCGGAACAGGAATTCCTCGATTTCGCGCGGATAGATGTTCTCGCCGCCGCGAATCACCATGTCCTTCAGCCGGCCGACGATGTTGCAGTAGCCGTCCGCGTCGAGCGTCGCGAGGTCGCCCGTATGCATCCAGCCGTCGACGATGGTTTCCTGCGTCTTCGCGTCGTCGTCCCAGTAGCCGAGCATTACCGAATAGCCTTTCGTGCACAGCTCGCCGGTCGCGCCGACCGGCACGACGTCGCCGTTCGGATCGACGATCTTCACGTCGAGATGCGGCTGCACACGCCCGACCGTCGTGGTGCGCTTCTCGAGCGGATCGTCGGTCGAGCTCTGGAACGACACGGGGCTCGTCTCCGTCATCCCGTACGCGATCGTGATCTCGCGCAAATGCATCTGCGACACGACGCGCTTCATCGTCTCGATCGGACATGGCGCGCCGGCCATGATGCCGGTGCGCAGCGTCGACAGGTCGAACTTCGCGAAGTCCGGATGATCGAGTTCCGCGATGAACATCGTCGGCACGCCGTGCAGCGCGGTACAGCGTTCGTCGGCCACGGCCGCGAGCGTTGCGACCGGCTCGAACGCCTCGCCGGGGAACACCATCGCCGCGCCCTTCGACACGCACGCGAGCACGGCCAGCACCATCCCGAAGCAGTGATACAGCGGCACCGGAATGCACAGCGAGTCCCGCTCGGTAAAACGCATCGCCATCGCGATGAAGCGCGCGTTGTTGACGACGTTGCGGTGCGTGAGCGTCGCGCCCTTCGGGCTGCCGGTCGTGCCGCTCGTGAACTGGATGTTGATCGGATCGGTGGCCGCGAGCGTCGCGCCGATCGCATCGAGCCGCGCGACGTCGAGCGTGTCGCGGCCGCGCGCCATCACGTCCGCGAAGCGGACCGTGCCGGTCGGCGCGACCTCGCCCATCGACACGACCGTGCGCAGCGCGGGCAGCCTCGCGGCATGCAGCGCGCCCGGCGCGCAATGCGCGAGTTCCGGCGCGAGCGCCTGCAGCATCTCCAGGTACTTCGACGACTTGAACTGCTCGGCCGCGATCAGCATGCTGCAGCCGACCTTGTTCAGCGCGTAGTCGAGTTCCGCGAGCCGGTACGCCGGGTTGATGTTGACGAGAATGGCGCCGATGCGAGCGGTCGCGAACTGCGTGAGCAGCCATTCGCTGCGGTTCGGCGACCAGATGCCGACGCGGTCACCCTTCCCGATCCCGAGCGCGGCGAGGCCGGCCGCAAGCACGTCGATCTCGTGCGCGAACGTGTGCCAGTCCCAGCGAATGCCCTGCTCGCGGAACACGACGGCCGGACGTGCCGGAAAGCGCGACGCGGTGTCGCGCAGAAGCGCGGCAACGGTCGCATCCGACAGCGGCACGTCCGTGCGTCCCCGCACGATCGACAGGCCGTCGCGCGGCACGCCGTTGGCGATGGCGGTGGTCATGTTATCTCCTGATCAGGGGCGCCGGCCCGCGGGCCGGCGCGTACTTCATCGTGTGAACATCTGCGCGGTCGTAATCGCCATATCGCCGCCCGGCACGCGAATGTCCTTCAGCTTCTTAAGCGTGTCGGCGTCGTACACCGCAACCGTGTTGAAGGTACCCGCGAGGTAGAGCTTGCTGCCTGCGCGGTTGAACGACATGCAGTAATACGAATGATCGAGCGGCGCTGCCTCGACCAGCTTCTCATGCTTCACGTCGTACTTCGCGAGCCGGTTCAGCACGCCGTACATCGCATCCGGATCCTTCGGCGACAGCCCGCCCGTGAAGTACACCTCGGTGACCGGCCCGAAATCCTTGACCGTCGCATTGCCGGTCTTCAGGTCGATGTCGATGTAGCCGTACATCGTCTGCGCCGATGCCGGATCCTTCTTCTCGTCCTTGAAGCGGTCGGCCGTGTAGAGCAGGTTGAACGTATGCTGCGGACGCTGCTGCGGCCACACGTACAGCACGTCGGGCTGACCGTGCAGCGGCTGCTTCCAGTTGCGCAGCGGCACCGCGACGTCGTACTTGCCGGTCTGCACGTTCATCCGGTAGATGTCCGCGCCGACGATGAACAGCGACCCGTCGTCGGCGGCCTGCAGCATCGTCGTCTGGCGCGGTGCCGCGAACGTGCGCACCGGCTTCGCGTCGAGCCCGCCGTCGGTGCGGTACACCTGCAGGCGCGGCGCCTGCACTTCGTAGCTGTCGCGGTTCAGCTTCGTCGGGTTGACGACGCTGTAGATCTCCTTGCCGTCGGGGCTCAGCCCGATCGAGAACATCGCGCGCGCACGCTCGTTACCGGCGCCGGCAAGCTCCGCATGGAACACGGTCTTGCACGAATCGAGCTCGACGCCGTACAGGTCGCCGTAGTGATTGTTCAGCACGTACGCGCGCGTGCGGTCCGGGCTGATCTGGATCGTGCCGGGGCCGAACGCGTCGGGCAGCGTGCAGGTCTTGACGATGCTGTCGGTACCCGTGTCGATCACCGTCAGGTTGTTCGGGTAGTTCGTGACGGCGAGGTATTCGTGGCCGGCTTGCAGCGCGGCGTCTGCCGCGGCCGACAGCGACGCGGCCGAGGCGAGCGCGGCCGCGACGAGCGCGCGGCTCAGGGGTGTCGTGAATCGCATGGAGAATCCTTGGTCGGTGCCGGGTGGCTCACTTGTCTTTGGGGAACACGCTGCCGAGCTGGCGCCAGTCCGCGCCCGAATCGGCCGCGTGTTTGTTCCAGTCCGGATAGGTGCTCATCATGTCGGGCACCTGCGCGGGCCACCAGCACGGATCGGAGCAGCCGTACAGGTCGGCCTCCATCGGCTGGCACAACGACGCGACCCCGCCGAACACGTCCGTTTCCCAGCCGGGATCGGTCGTCGACGTGCAGCCCGCGACAGACGTCATCGCGACGACTTCCTCGAGGCGATCCTGCTGCACGGCCTCCTCGAGCGCTTTCGCCTTGTTGTTGAGCGGCTTCAGATGTTTCATGTCAGTTCGCCTTGCGCGGAGTGATGTGGTTGCCGATGAACGCCGGGTTGCCGGCGATGATCCGGCTGTAGACCTCGATGCCGAAATCGATCCAGTCGCGCATCAGTTCGCAGTAGTGGTAGGTCGGATGCGCGGGGTCGCCGTAGCGCGCGTAGCTCTCGTGATAGCAGCCGCCCGAGCACAGGTTGCGGATGCGGCAGGTTTCGCAGCCGGTGCCGCTGCGCTCCAGGCGCTGCGACAGGAAGTCGTTGAGCTGCGCCTGCGCGACGCCTTCGTGCACGTTGCCGAAGGTCGGCAGCGCCGAACCGGTGAAGCGATGGCACAGGTTGAGGTCGCCCTTGTGATCGACCGCGAGCATCTTGAGCCCCGCACCGCACGGCAGCGACTTCTTGTGCCCTTCGTGCAGGTCGGTGATCAGCTGGTGCAGGTTCGAGAAGCCGATGTTGCGGTTCTCGAGCGCGGCGGCCAAATAACGCCGGCCGAGCGCCTTCATGTTCGCGAACACCTGCGCGAGTTCGTCCGGCTGCAGGTTGAACGTGTCGAGCTGTCCCGACGTCACCGGCGCGAAACCGACTTCCGCGAAACCGAGCTCGTTGAACAGGTGATCCCAGATGCCTTCGATGTCGGTCACGCCGCTCGTCAGCGTCACGCGCGCGCCGACCGGGCGGCTGCGATAGCGCTTGAGCAGCATCTCGACCTTGCGGCGCACGACATCGTAGGTGCCCGCGCCGCCGACCGTGCGGCGGTTCAGGTCGTGGATCGAGCGCGGCCCGTCGATGCTGACCGACAGCCCGAAGCGGTGCGCGTCGAGCCAGTCGACGATCTCCTCGGTCAGGAGCGTCGCGTTGGTCGTCATCACGAACTCGACCTGCTTGCCGAGCGCGCCGAAGCGCAGCTCGCAATACTCGACCATGCACTCGATCAGCTTGCGGTTGCTGAGAGGTTCGCCGCCGAAAAACACGACCGTGTAGCGCGGCAGGTCGGGCGATTCCTTCAGCAGCATCTCGACCGACGCCTTCGCGGTGTCGATGTCCATCCGCCGCCCGGCGGACGGCGTGTCGAGGTCTTCCTTGTAGCAATACGTACAGCTCAGGTTGCAGCCGGTGTTCACGTTCAGCACGACCGTGTCGATCGCGGTGCGCTCGACGCGCTTCACCGCGATCTCGGGCGTGAGCGGCGAGCCATCGCTGACGACCTCGAGGGCCATCAGCTCGCCGAGCGTCTCGGCGAGTTCGCCGTGCGGCGAGCGGCCGGCCAGCCGCGCGAACAATTCGTCGGCCGTGCAGCTGCTCGCGCGCAGCGCGTCGATAATGTCGGCCGTCACGCGATCGGCCGCGAACAGCGAGCTGCTCGGCACATGGAACATCAGGCGCTCGTCGTCGACGCGCACTTCGTGCACGTTGCGTTCGACCACATTCAGCAGGGCGCTCATCGGATTCTCCTTGCGTTCATCGGATTCGGACCGGGCCGCGTGGCGGACCGGCGCGCGGTCATGCGGACCGGTCAGGGCAGCGGCGGGTTGTTCCAGCGCTGCACCGCGACGATCAGGTGCCCGGTGCCCGTCACCGTGCGTGCGCCGTCGGTCACCGTCGCGACGACGTTCAGGTTGCCCGTGTTGTTGGTACCCATCCTGCGCGCGGGGTTCGGGCCCGCGTCGCCCGGCGTGAAGATGCCGGTCGACGCCTGCATCGTGCCGGCGAACTGCGTGTCTCGATCGCCCTTCGACTGATCGTCGAACGGCGCGACCGACCATTGCGCTGGCACGACGCCGATGCGGAACGGCTTGCCCGCACCGTCGACGCCCCACGCGACCGCGTCGAACCGCCCCTCGACCTTCGGCGTCGCGCCGCCGTTGCCGCCGATGCGCGCGACCGCGAAGTCGGGTTCGACCTTCACATCGCGGATCTCGCGATAGACCGCGAAGCCGTCCGCATGCGCGGCGCCGACGCTCACGCGGCGCGTGCCGGGCGCGCTGCCGTCGGCGGCCTTCACGCGCACCCGCACGTATTCGGGCGTGCGTTCGAGCACCGATGCGACCGTCACGCCCGCGCCGAACGCCGGCGTGCCCTGCAGGTTCGCGCCGACGATCGTCACGTCGGTCTCGCCGCCCGCCTTCACATACGCGGGCTGTACGGCGACGATCCGTGCGCGGCCGAGCCTGGCGGCATTGAAGTCGAGGCCGCGCTCGTCGTGCGCGTCGTCGAACATCCGGCCGCGCAATGCGCCGTCGCTCGCCATCAACACCTGACGCATCGTCGTGTCGCCGACCTTCACGCTCGCGCGCCATTCGTAGCCCGTATAGAGCGTCGCGGTGCCGGTGCCGACGAGCGGGCTGCCGTCGGCGAAGCGGCCCTTCAGCTCGACGTCGAAGCGGTCGCCCGCGCCGCCCTTTACGGTCATCGTGCCGTACGCGTCGCCCTTGCCCGGCATGTGGCCGCCGAAGCTCCACGTGCCGGCGAGCGCGGTCGCGGGCGGATGGTGCTGCTTCCACGCGGTCCAAGCGTTGCTGTCGTACGGGTAGTTTTTCGCGAGCATCGGCGCGATGTCGGTGAGCGCGATCTTCAGCCAGTCGCGGTCGCGGCCCATCGCCGAATACTCGATCGACGGCCACTGCCCGAGGTGGAAGTTCACGAGCTTGTCCCATTCGGCAACCGGCCGGCGCTGCAGCAGCGGACGCGCGGCCGAATGGCAGCGCGCGCACATCTGCTTGAATTGCTCGTTGTCGACGCTCTCCTGCGTGTTCAGGCGCCGCTCGGGCGCATAGCGGAAATCCTTCGTCTCCGACGGCGCGAGACCCTGCGTATCCGACAGGTATTTCACGAGAATGCGGCGTTCGTCGTCGCTGATCGTGAGGCCGTGCATCGTCTGCATCCGCGCGATCGTCATCAGCCAGCCTTCCGGCGTCTTGCGCTGATGGCTGATGCGGCTCCACGAATCCTTCGACTCGGCCGCGTGACAGGCCGCGCATGTCTGGCTCAGGATCGCACGTGCGTCGCGCGGCGCCTGGGCCTGGGCGTGCACGGCACCCGAGGCCAGCGCGAACGCGCCGGCGGCGGCGACCGCGGCCGCGCGGGGCGGCCTGCTACGTCGAATGAAAGTCTTGAACAAGGCTCTGCTCCTTTACGT
Source organism: Burkholderia sp. BCC1988 (assembly GCF_905339895.1). Classification (NCBI taxonomy): domain Bacteria; kingdom Pseudomonadati; phylum Pseudomonadota; class Betaproteobacteria; order Burkholderiales; family Burkholderiaceae; genus Burkholderia; species Burkholderia sp. BCC1988. Next base: position 434,920 of record NZ_CAJPHA010000002.1, on the reverse strand, counting down.
GGGGTCTCGAATCGTCCGGCATGCAGCGCTGCAGCGTTTGTCGCACGCTCTTCAAGCACAGGCCGTGCCAATGGCCGACGTCGGGTTCGCCACAAGGAAAACACGCGCTTTTCCCGCCGAACGCTCGGGAAAATACCGATTCAAACCCGCGCGCCGAACCGGCATTCGCGCGCCTTTGCGGTGGGCGGCCGGCGTGCACGGCCGCGTACTTGCCGCATGTCGCGTCTCACGTTGCATCGCGATTCTCAAATTGAGACGCCGCACGGCCGATGCGATGCGCTGCCGATCATGCGTGCACGCGCGCCCCGTCACGCCGCGTGCCCCGCGCCGCATGGCGCGTGTGGCGCATACGCGGGCCACCGCGCCGTCGTTGGTATGGAAGCTGCTTTTTGCCTCGTCACCCGAACCCGATGAGCGAGGAGCTTCCATGCAGGCAACGTTGTCGTTACTTCCGCAAACCCAGTCGTTCATCGCACGCACGCCGTCGATGCTGATCGGCGATGCGTGGCGCAGCGCCGAAAGCGGCGCGACCCTGGCCGTCCACAATCCCGCGACCGGCGACGAACTGTGTCGCGTGCCGGCGTCCGGCGCGGCCGACGTCGATCGTGCGGTGCGCGCCGCGCGCGAGGCGTTCGACGATTCCGCGTGGAGCCGCATGCGGCCGCGCGAACGACAGAACCTGCTGTGGCGCCTCGCCGATCTGCTCGAACGCGACGCGCAGCAGCTCGCCGAGCTCGAATGCGTGAACAACGGCAAGGGCGCGCAGATCGCGCGCGTGATGGACGTGCAGCTCGCGATCGACTTCCTGCGCTACATGGCGGGCTGGGCGACCAAGATCGAGGGCGCGACCGTCGACGTGTCGATGCCGCTGATGCCCGACAGCCAGTTCCACGGCTTCATCCGGCGCGAGGCGGTCGGCGTGGTCGGCGCGATCGTCGCGTGGAATTTCCCGCTGCTGCTCGCGTGCTGGAAGCTCGGCCCCGCGCTCGCGACGGGCTGCACGATGGTGCTGAAACCGGCGGACGAAACGCCGCTCACCGCGCTGCGGCTCGCGGAACTCGTGCAGGAAGCCGGTTATCCGGCCGGCGTGCTGAACGTCGTCACTGGCACCGGCGTCGAAGCGGGCGCCGCGCTCGCGCACCACCCCGACGTCGACAAGCTGACCTTCACCGGCTCGACCGAAGTCGGCAAGCTGATCGGCAAGGCCGCGATGGAATCGATGACGCGCGTGACGCTCGAACTCGGCGGCAAGTCGCCGACGATCGTGTTCGACGATGCGGACCCGGCCGTCGCGGCGTCGGGCGCGGCCACCGCGATCTTCTTCAATCACGGCCAGGTGTGCTGCGCGGGTTCGCGCCTGTACGTGCAGCGCAAGCACTTCGATCGCGTGGTCGGCGACATCGCGGGCATCGCGAGCAACATGAAGCTCGGCAATGCGCTCGACCCGTCGGTCGACATGGGTCCGCTGATCTCCGCGAAACAGCAGAAGCGCGTGGCCGGCTACATCGAGCGTGGCCGCGAACTGGGCGCGCAGCTCGCATGCGGCGGCGAAGCGTACGGTCCCGGCTATTTCGTGAAGCCGACCGTGCTCGTCGACGTCGACCAGAAAGGCCCGCTCGTGCAGGAGGAAATCTTCGGGCCGGTGCTGGTCGCGATGCCGTTCGACACGATCGACGATGCGATCCGTCTCGCGAACGACACGCGCTACGGGCTTGGCGCGAGCATCTGGACCAACAACCTGTCGGCCGCGCACCGGATGATCCCGAAGATCCGTTCGGGCTCGGTCTGGGTCAATTGCCACAGTGCGCTCGATCCCGCGCTGCCGTTCGGCGGTTATCGCATGTCGGGCTTCGGCCGCGAGATGGGCGCGGCCGCGATCGAGCATTACACGGAACTGAAATCGGTGTTGATGAACGTGTGATCACGTCGCCGATGCGAGCGACGCCCGTGCCGCGCGGCGATGTCGCGCGGCGCGCGTGTTCCGCCCGCGTTCGCATGCTGCTGCGCTGTTCCCCGCCTGAAACGACGACGAGACACCCGATGCCCCGCCTCCCCGCTTCCCGCCGCACCTTCATGATCGCCGCCGCCGGCCTGTTTTCGGCCGCCGCGCTGCCGCGCACCGCATGCGCCGCGTCGCCGCTGCTCGATGAAGCCGACCCTGCCGCGAAGGCGCTCGGCTACCGCGCCGATGCCGCGCACATCGACCGCGCCGCGTTCGCGCGCTACGCCCCCGGCCAGGCGTGCGGCCGCTGCAGCCTGTACCAGGGCAACGCCGCCGACCCAAACGCACCATGTCCACTGTTCGCCGGAAAACGGGTCGCGAACGGGGGCTGGTGCAACGCGTACAACGCGCGGACGTAAGCGCCGCCGTCACGCGAATTCCGCACGTCCTGTCCGTCATGCACGCCGCCCCGACACGCTTGCCGAACACGGTCGCTCCGCAAGCGCGAATCGCCCGCACCGCCGTGCCCCGCCTGGGTCTTAGGTTTTTGACCGGATGGATTTATGCCCGGGCTTATGCCAGACTCGGCGGGCCTTTTTGCGTGCGGCCGCGCCGGATCGGACGGCCCGACATTCTCCTGAGGAGGGGCGACGTGCAAGACTACTTCCCTTCCGGCCAGCGCCTTCCGGACCGGCTGCAGGCAACCCGCCTGATTCGCGAACGCCTCAGTTCCGACGGCGTGCTGCCGCAAGGTTGCCTGCGCATCGAAATCGACCAGTCGTGGCGCCGCAGCCTCGATCACGGCGTACGCTGGGACGACGACGCGCGGCTGAACCTGCATGAATTCTGCAACCTCGACGAGCTGCGCGACGCGAACCGCCTGCTGCTCGACGCGGCCGCGCCCGAGCTTGCATTCCTCGCCGAGCGCTGCGGACGCGACGGGATGATCCTGCTGGCCGATGCGCGCGCAACGATCCTGTCGGTCGACGGCGACGCGAGCCAGCTCGCCGCGCTCGGCATCGGCGACATCCGCGCCGGCGCGAGCTGGTGCGAATCGCTGCGCGGCACGAACGCGCTCGGCACCGCGCTCGTCGAACGCTGTGCGGTCGCGATCGACAGCGGCGAGCATTTCCTCGGCCGGCTGAGCCGCTTCTCGTGCCGCTCGCTGCCGCTGTGCGATCCGCACGGCAAGCCGATCGGCGTGCTCGACCTCACGCGCGAAGGCGAGCTGCCGCTCACGCTCGACGGCATGTCGATGCTGATGAGCGCGGCGGCCACGCACATCGAGACCCGCCTGTTCGACGCGTATTTCCCCGAGCATGTCGTGCTCGTGTTCCATCCGCGTCACGCATATCTCGGTTCGAGCTGGAGCGGCGTGCTTGCCGTCTCGGAAGACGGCCGCATCGTCGCCGCGAACGCGCATGCGTGCGAACTGCTCGGCGCGACGCGCGACGCGCTCGTCGGCCGCCTCTGCGAAAGCGCGGTGCTCGCGCGCACGTCGTCGTTCATCGCGTTCGCCGAACACGGCGGAATGCTGCGCATCGAAGGCGTCGACGCCACGTTTCACAGCAAGGCGCTGCGCCTGCCGCGCGCGACCGTCGTGCCGGCCTTGCGCGAACGCGCGCCGGCACCGGCCACTGCTACGCGCAACGACGCGGGCGCCCAGGCGCTCGCGGCCCTCGCCGGCCGCCAGCCGCGCCTGCTGCGCGCGCTGACGATGGCGCGGCAGGGGCTCAACAACGGACTGCCCGTGCTCGTGCAGGGCGAAACCGGCACCGGCAAGGAAGTCGTCGCACGCGCGCTGCACGACGCGAGCGCGCGCGCCGGCAAGCCGTTCGTCGCGGTGAACTGCGCGTCGATCCCCGAAGGGCTGATCGAGTCGGAGCTGTTCGGCTATCGCGACGGCGCGTTCACGGGTGCACGCAAGGGCGGCATGGCGGGCCGGCTGATGCAGGCGCACGGCGGCACGCTGTTTCTCGACGAGATCGGCGACATGCCGCTGCACCTGCAGGCGCGCCTGCTGCGCGTGCTGCAGGAACGCAAGATCGCGCCGCTCGGCGCGGGCGACGAGCAGGCGATCGACATCGCGGTGATCTGCGCGACGCACCGCGACCTGCAATCGATGGTGCGCGACAAGAGCTTCCGCGAAGACCTCTACTACCGGATTCACGGCGTGAACGTGCTGCTGCCCGCGCTGCGCGAACGCGACGACGTCGACCTGATCGTCGCCGCGCTGCTCGCGCGGCTCGGCGCGCCGCACGTGAGCGTGAACGCCGAACTCGCCGACGTGTTCCGCCAGCATCGCTGGCCCGGCAACATCCGCCAGCTCGAGATGGTGCTGCGTACCGCGCTCGCCGTGCGCGACGAGCACGACGACGTGCTCGGCCTCGACCATCTGTGCGACGGCTTCATCGACGGCGTGTGTCCGGCACCCGACACCTCGTTCGGGCTGATCCGCCGCCATGAGGACGACCTGATCCGCGAATCGCTCGCGCGTCACGACGGCAACGTCGCGGCCGCCGCGCAAACGCTCGGCATCAGCCGCGCGACGCTGTACCGCCGGCTCAAGCGCCTGCAGTCATGATGCCGCGCGCGCGTTCGTCCGAGCCCTTCGATACCGGCCGATCGGGCCGAGCGCGCCGATGCTGAAACTCGTCCTGCGCTTCGTGAAGACCGACGACCGCGCGCAGCTCGCGCGCGCGCTCGGCTGGCTGTACGGTTTCGTGCGCCCGCACCGGCTCGCGATCGCCGGCCTGCTCGCGCTGTCGGGCTGCGCATCGCTGCTCGCGCTCGCGCAACCGTGGCTCACGAAGGAGCTGATCGATCGCGGGCTCGTCGGCAAGGATTTCCGCATGCTCGTCGCGATCGCGTTCGCGATGGTGTTCGCCGGTTTCGTCGGCACGCTGCTCGGCGGCATCAATCGCTACCTGCATACGCGCCTGTCCGGCCGCGTGCTGTTCTCGCTGCGCAGCGCCGTCTATGCGCACCTGCAGCGGCTGTCGCCGTCGTTCTACGGACAGCGGCGCCTCGGCGACGTGCTGTCGCGCCTCGACGGCGACGTCGCCGAGATCCAGCGCTTCGCGCTCGACGCGCTGTTCTCCGCCGTATCGAACGTGATCGGGCTGGTCGGCACGCTGGCGCTGCTCGTCACGCTGTCGTGGAAGCTGTCGCTGCTCGCGCTGCTGCTGATTCCGTTCGAGATCCTGTGGCTGCGCACGATGCGCCGCAAGGTCGAGCGCGATGCACGCTCGGTACGCGAAGGCGCGGCCGACGTGTCGTCGTTCCTCGTCGAGACGCTGCCCGCGATGAAGTTCATCCAGGCCGCCGGCCGCCAGCGCGCGGAACAGGCGCGGCTCGACGGCCTTGGCGATCGCTACATGGAACGGCTGCTGAAGCTGCAGGTCACCGAGTTCGTCACGCAGTCGGTGCCCGGCACGCTGACGTCGCTGTCGCGCGCGGGCGCCTTCATCGTCGGCGGTTACTGGGTGATCCGCGGCGACTGGCCGCTCGGCTCGCTGATCGCGTTCTCGAGCTATCTCGGGATGGCGATCGGCCCGGTGAAGAGCCTGCTCGGGCTCTACGTCGCGCTGCAGCGGATGACGGTCAGCCTCGGCCGCGTGATGGAGCTGCAGCGCGCGCCGGTGGCCGTGCAGCCGCCGGCCGACGCGCGCGAACTGCCGCCGCGCGGCGATCTCGAATTCGTCGACGTGTGGTTCGCACACGACGCGCGCGCGCAGCCGGTGCTGCGCGGCGCCGATGCGCGCGTGCCGGCCGGCAGCAAGGTCGCGCTGTCCGGACTGTCGGGCAGCGGGAAATCGACGCTGATCGACCTGATGCAGCGCTTCTACGACCCACAGCGCGGCAGCGTGCGAATCGACGGCATCGACCTGCGCGACGTCGACCTCGACGCGCTGCGCCGCCACGTTGCGGTCGTGAGCCAGGACATCGTGCTGTTTCGCGGCAGCCTCGCCGACAACCTCCGCTACGCGGCGCCGCTCGCGACGCATGACGACATCGTGCATGCGTCTCGCGCCGCGCAGCTCGACGAGCTGATCGCGACGCTGCCGGGCGGGCTCGACGGACCCATCGGCGAACGCGGGCAGCAACTGTCCGGCGGGCAGAAGCAGCGCATCGCGATCGCGCGCGCGCTGCTGCAGGCGCCGGCGATCCTCGTGCTCGACGAGGCGACGTCGGCCGTCGACGAAGCGACCGAGCGGCAGGTCATCGCGCAGATCGACACGCTGTTCGGCGATCGCACGCGCATCCTCGTCAGCCACCGCGCATCGACGCTCGCCGGCGTCGACCTGCATTTCGAACTCGCGGACGGACGGCTCGCGCGGCGCACGCACCGGGACGTCGCACATGCGTGACGACCGGGCCGTGCGCGTCGGCGTCGTCGACAGCGGCTATCCGCCGTCGCTGGGCGCGCTCGTCGCCGATGCTCGGCGCTTCGCGTTCGACGAGGCTTCGGTGGTTCGGGCCGGCGCCGTCGAACCCGACCGGCTCGGTCACGGCAGCGCAATCTGCGCGACGCTCGCAACCGCCGCGCCGGATGCGACGCTGGTCGTCGCGCAGGTATTCGACGCGCGCGGCGTGACGAGCGCCGCGCAGATCGCGCATGCGCTCGACTGGTTGCTCACGCAACAGGTTCGCGTGATCAACCTGAGCCTCGGCGTGCGCGCCGATCGCGACGCGCTGCGCGACGCGTGCGCAGCCGCCGTCGCGCAACGTGTGACCGTCTTCGCGTCGAGCCCCGCGCAGGGCGCGCCGGTGTTTCCGGCGCGCTATCCGGGCGTCGTGCGCGTCACGGGCGATGCACGCTGCGCGCCGGGCCAGTGGTCGTGGCTCGACAGCGCGCAGGCCGACTTCGGCGCGATCGTGTCGAGTGGCGCACCGCGTGCACCGGCCGGCGCGAGCATCGCGTGCGCGGCGCTCAGCGGCCACGCGGCGCGCTGGTTCGCCCGGCATCCCGAGGCCGATACGCAGACACTGCTCGCGCATCTGCGCGAAAACGCGACCTACCTCGGCGTCGAGCGGCGCACGCACGCGTCATGAGCCGCGCATCGATCGTCGTGCTCGGCGCGGGGCCGGCGGGCGCTGCCGCCGCGCTCGGGCTCGCGCGGCTCGGCTATCCGGTCACGGTCGTCAGCGAATGGCGGCGTTTCGATGCGGTCGAAGGCGTGTCCGATCGCGTGCTGCAGGGGCTGCATCATGCCGGGCTCGTGCAGGCCGCCGCATGCGCGTTGCCGCCCTGTGCGCGCACGACGCGCTGGAACGGCGACACGCGCACGCTCAATCACGAACACCTGATCGAGCGCCGCCGGTTCGACGCGGCGCTGCGCCGCGATCTCGCCGATGCGGGCGTGGCGGTGCGCGAAGCGACGATCCGCGCGGTACAGGCTGCCGGCGACGGGCATGCGATCCGCACCGACACGCCCGACGGTGAGGAAACGCTGCACGCGGCGTTCGTCGTCGAGGCGCGCGGCCGGCTCGCGCCGCTCGCGCGCGATGCGATCCGCGGGCCGCAGACGCTGAGCCTGCTGAACGTATGGCAGGGTGCGCCCGGCGACGCGGCCTCGGCGATCGAGAGTTTGCCGGACGGCTGGGCGTGGATGGCGCGCCTGCCCGACGGCCGTCGCTACTGGCAGGCGACACTCGACGTCGCGACCACGACGCTGCCGCCGCGCGACACGCTGCCCGCCTGGTGCGCGACGCTGCGGCACACGCCGCTCGCGCGTGACTTCTTCGGGGCGGATAGCCCGGCTACTGCCGCCGATGCGCGCGTGTTCGCACGCACCAGCAGCGCGACGCTGTGCGGCGATACCGGCGGCGCGAACTGGCTGCGCGTCGGCGACGCCGCGATGGCCGTCGATCCGCTGTCCGGCAACGGCATCTTCCAGTCGCTGTCGTCGGCGCTGCAGGCGCCGGCCGTCATCCATACGCTGCTCGCGCATCCCGAGCGCGCGGCCCTCGCGCTGCGCTTTCACGAGCGAAGGATTACCGCGCTGTTCATGCGTTTCGCGCGAATCGGCCGCGACTTCTACGCGCTCGACACGCAGTGGCCGGACCGGCCGTTCTGGCATGCGCGCCGCGCGTGGCCCGACGATGCTCCAGCGCATCGCGCGCCCGATTTTGACGCGCTCGCGATCGAGCGGGCGCCGGTGATCGACGGCGACACGATCGCCGAAGCCGACGTCGTCACGAGCCCCGACCAGCCGCTCGGGATCTGGCATCTGCAAGGCATTCCGCTCGCGCCGATCGTCTCTGCGCTGCGCAAGCGCCCGGCCGCGCAGGTGCTGGCGTCGTTCACGCCGCAACAGGCCGCCCTCGTGCGGCGCTGGCTCGAAACGCAGGGTTATCCGTTCGAGCGCGCTTGACGGGCGCTTTCCCGCTTCTTTCCCGCTTCTTTCCCGCTTCCGCCCCTCTTCCCGCTTGCATCATCCCGCTTCGCCAACCCGCGACTCACGCGCCTCTTCGCCTGCCCGATCCCGCACGACCCGTGCGTCTCAACTTGAGACGCCGCGTGCGACACACGATGCGAATTGCTACGCGATGTGCGCGCGATCAAGTCCGGTTCGACGACCGAACCACGATGAAACGGAACGCCGCCGGCGCACCGCGGTCTTGAAACGGGTGATGGCATGCCATCTGCTTATCGAAGGTCACGCGCGGCACACACCGCGCGCCGGACCACCGACCGTTTCATCTTTCGAGCCCGCATCCCACATGAAAAAAGCACGCTTCATCCTGTCGGCAGGATTCCTGATCGGTTGCGCGAACGCGCACGCACAAAGCTCCGTGCTGCTGTTCGGCGTACTCGACGAAGGCATCAACTACACGAGCAATGTCGGCGGCAAGTCGTCCTGGCAGATGGCGAGCGGCGATCTCGCGACGAGCCGCTGGGGCATCAAGGGCAACGAGGATCTCGGCGGCGGACTGCACGCGATCTTCGATCTGGAGAGCGGCTTCGCCATCGAAAGCGGCCAGCTCGGTTACGGCGGCCGCCTGTTCGGCTTCCAGTCGTATGTCGGTCTGCAGTCGGACCGGCTCGGCACGCTGACGCTCGGCCGCCAGTTCGATACCGTCGCCGACACCATCGGACCGCTGACCGCCAACGGCAGCTGGGCCGGCTTCCTGTTCTCGCATCCGCTCGACAACGACAACACCGATGCGTCGTTCCATGCGAACAATGCGGTGAAATACACGAGCCCGGCGTTCGGCGGCTTCTCGGGTACGGTGATGTATGGACTCAGCAACCTCGCCGTCGGCTTCGCGCAGAACCGGATGCTCGGCGTCGGCCTGAACTACACGTATCAGACGCTGTCGATCGCCGCCGTCTACGAAAACGTGTCGAACCCCGGCACCACGACGGGCGGCGCGCTGACGCCGGACGACACGGATTTCGTCGCAGGCAACCAGAAGATCTACGGAATCGGCGTGAACTACGGGATCGGGGCCGCGACGCTCGGCGCCGTCTATTCGCACGTGAACGTCGGCCAGCCCGATGCGTCGCTGTATGCGGGCAGCCTCGGCCTCGCGAACGCGCGGCTCACGTTCGACAACTTCGAAGTCAACGCGAAGTACAACGTGACACCGGCCTTTATCGTCGGCGGCATGTACACGTATACGCGCGGCGGGCTCGATCGGGCCGGCGCGAAATCGTCGCTGCACTGGAACCAGATCGGCGCGATGGCGCAGTACCTGCTGTCGAAGCGCACGTCGGTCTATACGCAGGTCGCGTATCAACTCGTCGGCGGCAGCGCAACCGGCACGCCCCTCGACGGCGGGCTCGTGCCCGGCTCGCCGGGCGCGTCGTCGAATGGGCACCAGCTCGTCGCGCGCGTCGCGCTGAATCACACGTTCTGATCACGTGCGGCGCGTGCCGCATCGGGAACGCATGCGGCGCGCGCGGCGCTCAGAACCCCTGCATCGTCACGGTCGGATCGACGACCAAATGGACGACGCCGTAGATCACCGCGCCGACCAGCAGCGCGAGCAAGATCGCGACGAACGGCAGCAGCGTGAAGTTGACGTTCGCGAGATCCGACGCGTGCGCCTTGCTGTTGCGCACGCCGAAGAAACTCCACAGAACCAGGCGGATCATGCTGAACAGTTTCATGACGTTGCTCCTTTCCTCTATCGGTTGACGCTATCGTCGATCCGACCGGCCTCCGGAAAAAGAAGCAGTTGCACGCGGTTTTTGCGCAGCACGCGTCATGCGACCGCGTGTCGCAGGGTCGTCGCCTCTATGTCGCCTGTGCATCAGCAGTCGAGCACGAGCGGCTCCGCGGCCCCTTCGGCGGGCCGTGCGACGCATAGCAGCGCGCAGCCGGGTTCGATCGCCGCATCGTGCGACTGCACGTAATCGACCGCACCGGACAGCACGCGCGTCGCGCATGTGCCGCACGACCCCGACCGGCATTCGGACGGCACCGCGACGCTCCGGCCTTCGGCGAATTCGAGCAGCGTGCCGTCGGCGGGCGTCCATGCGGCGTCGCGTGCCGAGCGGCGGAACACGACCGGCACGCTTGCCGCCGGCGGCGCCCCGGCCGCGCGGGTCGCGCTGCGCACGACGCTCGACGGCCCGAACGCCTCGAAGCGGATACGCTCGTCCGGCACGTTCAGCGCGCGCAATCCGTCGTACATATCGCGCATGAACGCGGCGGGTCCGCACAGGTAGAAATCGTAGTCGTCGAACGGCAGGATGCGCTTCAGTTGCGTGATGTCGACGCGACCCGGTCGCGCCGCGCCGTCGCGCTGCGGCCGGCTGTCGAACCAGTGCAGCGATACGCGCGGGTCCGCGTCCGCGATGCGCGTCAGTTCCGCTGCAAACGGCCGGTCGGCCGTATCGCGCGCGCCGTGCACGAACACCACGCGGCGCGACGGTGCGTCGTCGGCCAGCGCGCGGCGCAGCATCGCGATCATCGGCGTGATGCCGATGCCGGCCGACACCAGCACCGCCGGACGCGGGCTCGCGACGTCGAACGTGAAGCGGCCGCGCGGCATCTGCGCATCGAGCGTCATGCCGGCACGCGCGTGGTCGTGCAGCCAGGCCGATACGCGTCCTTCGCGCTTCACGGTGATCCGGTAATGCGATGCGCCGGGTGCATCGGACAGCGTGTAGCTGCGGATCGTCGGCGAAGCTTCGTCCGGCAGCGCGACGCGCAGCGTCAGATGCTGCCCGGCTTCGTAGGCCGGCAACGCGTCGCCGTCCGCCGCTTCGAAATGAAACGAGCGGATCGCGCGCGCTTCGTCGACGATCTTCGCGATGCGCAGCGGGCGCCAGCTGGAGGGGGACGAGGACGCAGATGCGGATACCGCCGGCACACCAGCCCCCACCTTCCCCGCAAACTGCGGCGCCCGCTCGACCGCCGACCACCGAAACGGCAGCACGCCCCGCGTGCGCCGCACTTCGCGCACGTGAAACCGCACGACCCGCTGCGCGCCGTCGAACGACGCGACGAGCGGCCCGTCCCACACGATCTCCGCGTGCGCAGCGACATACAGCAGGTCACCGCTGTCGAAATCGACGAACAGCAGCCCCGCGCGCGGATCGTGCTGCAGGTTGCCGAGCGTATTGAAGAAGCGGTTGCCGCTGAAATCCGGCGTCGTCAGCGTGTGCGCGTCGTCGACGCGCACGAAGCCGGGCATGCCGCCGCGATGCGACACATCCGCGCCCCGCGCGGCACCCGCACCGGCCGACGTATTCGCACTCGCGACGAAGAACGTATCGGCCTGCGCGAGCAACGCGCGATCCGCGTCGCTCAGCCGGCCCGACACGTCGGCCGCGATGGACACATCGCCTTCGCGCGGCACGAGCGTCGGCGTGCGGCCCTGAATGTACTTCGCACAGTTGCCGAAGCTCTGCTCGACCGCGATCGTCAGCGCGCCGCCGTCGACCGCGCGCACGATGCCGTTCACGCGATTGCGCCGGCGCGTGTCGAACTCGATCCCGAGCCCGCCGAGCGGCACGCCGGGCTGCCATGCACCGGCCAGCGGATCGCCGGGCAGCGCGTCGCCGTCGATGCGCAGCGTGCGCGCGTCCGGCGTCGTCACGAAGCCAGGCATCCCGACCCGCAGCGTCGCCCACGGCTGGCCGTCCGGATCGACGCCGCCGAGCACGAAGAACGGCAACTGCGCGAAGAACGTGCGGTGCTGGTCCGGCATGAAGCGCCGGATGCCGCGCCGGCCGGCCGCGTCCGCGGCCTGCGTCACGCCCGCGCGCTGCTGCATGGCCAGCTCCCCCGCATGAAACGGCGCAACATCCAGTTCCCAGCCCGGTACGGCGGCAGTCGGCGCGGTCATCGTGTTCTCCCGGTGAAATCGCGGCTTCGCCGTCAGGCGGCGAGCAGGCCGGCGCGAGTCGGCGGCATCGCGACGAAGCCCGGCAGCGCCTCGACGCGCGCGAGCCACGCGCGCACATGCGGATACGGTTCGAGCGACACGCCGCCTTCCGGCGCGTGCGCGATGTACGTGTAGGCAGCGATGTCGGCGATCGTCGGTTGCGCGCCCGCGGCGAACGGCTTGCCGGCGAGTTCCTGGTCGATCACGGCGAGCACCTTCGCGGCCGTGCGCTTGGCCGCGTCATGATCGAGCGGCGCGCCGAACACGGTGACGAGCCGCGCGGCCGCCGGCCCCATTGCGATGGGCCCGGCCGCGTACGACAGCCAGCGCTGCACGGTCGCCGCGCCGGCGGCATCGTCGGGCAGCCAGTGCGCGTCGCCGTAGCGCTTCGCGAGATACACGAGGATCGCGTTCGAATCGGCGAGCACGGTGCCGTCGTCGTCGATCACCGGCACCTGGCCGAGCGGATTGAGCGCGAGGAACGCAGGTTCGCGCTGCGCGCCGGCCGCGAGGTCGACGTCGACGGTCTCGAACGGCAGCCCGAGCAGCGACAGGAACAGCCGGACGCGATGCGCGTGCCCGGACAGCGGGAACGAATAGACACGAACCGGGCGGGTGGGCTTGCTGGCGGCTGGCATGGGAAAGCTCCTGGATCTCGCGCCGCCGGGAATCGGCGACGAACGGCCCCAGCGTAGCGCTCGCCGTTCGCGGCCAGAAGACGGATAATCGCTGAAACATTATCCGCTTCCATAGGACAATCGACGATGGCCGATCTGCGCGACGTGAACCTGAACCGGCTGGCGATCTTCGTCGCGGTGGTCGACGCCGGCTCGCTGACGGCCGCGGCCGAGCGGCTCGACCTCGCGAAGACGGTCGTCAGCACGCACATGCAGCGCCTCGAATCCGAGGTCGGCGCGAACCTGCTGGTGCGCACCACGCGACGGCTGAGCGTGACCGATGCGGGGCGCGCGTTCTACGACGCGTGCCGCGACATCGTGCGCGCGACCGAAAGCGCGCTCGACGCGGTGTCGTCCGACGCCGGGCCGCTGCGCGGCACGCTGCGCGTGAGCGTGCCGATCGACTACGGCGCGCTGGTCGTCGCGCCGGCGATCGTCGCGCTGCGCGACGCGCATCCGCGACTCGACGTCGAACTGATCGCGAACGACCGCATCGCCGATCTCGTCGCGGACAATCTCGACGTCGCGATCCGCATCGGCCGCCTCGCGGATTCGAACTATCGCGCGGTGCAACTCGGCGAGTACGAGAAATGGCTGGTCGCGAGCCCCGCGTTCGTCGCACGGCACGGGCTGCCGCGCGACCCGGACGCGCTCGCCGCACTGCCGTTCGTGATGCTGTCGACGCTGTCGCGCCCGCATACGGTCGAACTCGACCACGCGCGCGGCGGCCATGCGTCGGTGCGTTGCGTCGCGCCGGTCGTGTCGAACACCGCGACGGCCTGCCGTGCGATCGCGCTCGCGGGTGGAGGCTTCGGGCTCCTGACGGATTTCTCGATCGCGGAGGACGTCGCGGCCGGCCGGCTCGTGCGGCTGCTGCCCGCGTGGCGCTCGGCGCGGGCCGGGATCCATGCGGTGTATCCGTCGACGCGGTTGCCGTCGCCGAAGGTGCGCGCGTTCATCGACGCGATGAAGGCAAGGATCGGAGCAACGGCCGCCGCGCCGCGTGTGCGCGCGACACGGGCGCAACGCGCTGACGATTGAAGGGGCAACCGCGCATCACATGAACTTCGCGTAGCAGCGCTTTGTTGCGGCACTTTCGCGTATTGAATCCCTTCTGGTTCAGGCTCGACGCGAATTCGCGTTCCTGCGCGAATGCCTTTGCAGCTACGCACGGCGTTCGCGCGACGGCGCGCGACATACACACGCCCGACCGCCTACCCCGCTTCCCGCAACGTCCCCAGCAGCACCTTCCTGCAACTCGCGACCATCTGCGCCTCCGGGTCGCGATACCCGGTGAGCAGCCACGCCGCGCCGACGTTCGTCATCGCGCCGACCAGCGCGAGCCCGATGAGCCGCTGCTCGGTGCGCTCGGCGGGTGTCGCGGCCTCGCGCGCCGCGCCGATCGCCATGATCAGCTTGCCGAAGTCGAGCAGCATCCGCTGGTACGTCATGTCGGTATCGGCGCTCACGCCCATCACCTCGAGCAGCAGCACGCGCGCCGCGCATGGATCGCGCAGGAAGCCGAAGAACGCGGCGAGCCCCGCGTCGACGCTTTCGCGCAGATCGCCGCCGCGCTCGGCCACCGCGCGTGCGACCGCGTCGTGCAGCTGCTGCGCGTGATGCAGGTAGGTGCAGCGCAGCAGATCCTCGGTGCTGTCGAACGCCGCATAGAAATATCGGTCGTTGAGCTTCGCTTCCTGGCAGATCGACCGCACGGTCGCCTTGCGGAAGCCGACCGTGCCGAACACGCGCGTCGCCGCGCGGATCAACGCATCGCGCCGCTCGGCGGCCCGCACCTCGGGCGCCACGCCGCCGTACGCCCGGCCCCGTTTTTCCGTTTCGAGTGCTTTCTCCATTTCGCTATTTGACATCAGGACACCCGAAAACTAAAGTGGTGACGAATAACACCACAATAGGCACGCCGCCGATGCAGCGCAAGCGGAACGGGAGGAACGACGCATGAAGGGGTTTTCCGGCAAGGTCGCCGCGATCACGGGCGCCGGTTCGGGCATGGGCCGCAGCCTCGCGGTCGAACTCGCGCGGCGCGGCTGCGAGGTCGCGCTCGCCGACGTCAACGATGTCGGGCTCGCCGGCACCGCGGCCGCATGCGCGAAGCACGGCGTGCGCACGAGCACGCGGCGGCTCGACGTCGCCGACCGCGACGCGGTGTTCGCGTGGGCCGATTTCGTGCGCGTCGAACACGGCAAGGTCAACCTGGTCTTCAACAACGCGGGCGTGTCGCTGGCCGCGAGCGCCGAGACTGCGCGCATCGCCGATCTCGCATGGATCGTCGGCATCAACTTCTGGGGCGTCGTGCATGGCACGCAGGCGTTCCTGCCGCACCTGCGCGCGTCGGGCGACGGGCACGTGATCAACACGTCGAGCCTGTTCGGGCTCGTCGCGATGCCGACGCAGAGCGCGTACAACGCGACCAAGTTCGCGGTGCGCGGCTTCACCGAGGCGCTGCGGATGGAACTCGAACTCGACGGCGCACCGGTCAGCGCGACCTGCGTGCATCCGGGCGGCGTCGCGACCAACATCGTCGACGCGAGCCGCGTCGACACCAGCATCCACGCGCTCACGGGCCAGGACGAAGCGACCCACCGCCGCCAGGCGAACCGCCTGATCAACGCGACGACGGCCGACGACGCCGCGCGGCAGATTCTCGCCGGCGTCGAGCGCAATGCGCGCCGCGTGCTGGTCGGCGCCGACGCGCGCCGCCTCGACAAGCTCGCGCGCCTGCTCGGCGCCGGCTACCAGCGGCTGGTGCTGCGCCACGTGCGCCGCGCCCGCGCACGCAATCTCGAGCGCACCCGCGCCCCCGCCGCGCGGCCGACCACACCGACCAAGGATCCCGCATGACCTCGACGACGACGGCCGACCGGCGCGACGCGCCGTGCGCCTCGGGCGACGCCCGTGACCTCGACGTGCTGATCGTCGGCGCCGGCCTGTCCGGCATCGGCGCCGCCTATCACCTGAAAAAGCGCTGCCCGCATGCGAGCGTCGCGATCGTCGAGGCGCGCGACGCGATCGGCGGCACCTGGGACCTGTTCCGCTATCCCGGCGTCCGTTCGGACTCCGACATGTTCACGCTCGGCTACAGCTTCCGCCCGTGGCACAGCGACAAGGCGATCTCGGACGGCCAGACGATCCTCGACTACATCCGCGACACCGCGCGCGCGTACGGCATCGACAAGACGATCCGCTACGGCCACAAAGTGGTCGCGGCCGACTGGGATTCGAACCGCGCACGCTGGACGGTGCGCATCGAGCGCATGCGGGACGGCGCGCTCGACACGCTGGTCTACACGTGCCGCTTCCTCTACATGTGCAGCGGCTATTACGACTACGACGGCGGCTACCTGCCCGACTGGGCCGGCATGGAATCGTTCGAAGGCCGGATCGTGCATCCGCAGCAATGGCCGAAGGACCTGTCGTACGCGAACCGGCGCGTCGTCGTGATCGGCAGCGGCGCGACGGCCGTCACGCTGGTGCCGTCGATGGCGGCCGATGCGAAGCACGTGACGATGCTGCAGCGCTCGCCGACCTACATCGTGTCGCTGCCCGCCCGCGACAAGATCGCGAACGCGTTGCGCCGCGTGCTGCCGTCGCGGCTCGCGCACCGGATCGTGCGCATGAAGAACGTACTGCTGACGATGTACCTGTACAACGTGTCGCGCCGCAAGCCCGAGCGGACGAAGCGGTTCATCATCCGCGCGGCAGGCAGGCAGCTCGGCCCCGATTTCGACGTCGCGAAGCACCTGACGCCGCGCTACATGCCGTGGGACCAGCGCGTGTGCCTCGTGCCGAACGGCGACCTGTTCAAGTCGATCCGCGCGGGCCGCGCATCGATCGTCACCGACGAGATCGAGCGCTTCACGCCGACCGGCCTGAAGCTGAAAAGCGGCCAGCAGCTCGACGCGGACGTGATCGTCACCGCGACCGGGCTGAAGGTGAAGCTGCTCGGCGGCGCGCGCGTCACGGTGGACGGCCACGCGGTCGATTTGCCGCAGACCGTGTCCTATAAAGGAATGATGTACAGCGACGTGCCGAACCTCGCGTCGTCGTTCGGTTACACGAACGCGTCGTGGACGCTGAAGGCCGAGCTGATCGCGCGCTACGTGTGCCGGCTGCTCAACCACATGCGCGCGAACGGCTACGACACCTGCGTGCCGCGGCTCGGCGCCGGTGACCTCGGCGACGTGCCGGCGGTGAACCTGAGCTCGGGCTACATCCAGCGCGCGGCCGGCATCCTGCCGAAGCAGGGGCACCGCAAGCCGTGGAAGTTCCACCAGAACTACGTGCTCGATCTCGCGTCGCTGAAGTTCAGCGGGCTCACCGATTCGGCCATGCAGTTCGAACGCCGCGCGAAAGCCGGCCCGGCCGCCGCGCCGGTCGCCGAACCCGTACTCGAAACCCGTTGAGGCCGACATGAGCCATACGCTTCACCTGATCCAGAACGTGCTGCTCGGCGTCGTCGCGATGTTCGCCGCGCTCGCGCTGTTTTCCGGCTACGTCGCGCGTCGCGTGACGCGCGCGTTTCCGCCCGAAGGCCGCTTCGTCGACATCGGCGGCGACCACATCCACTACGTCGAGTACGGCAGCGGGCCGCCGCTCGTGTTCGTGCACGGGCTCGCCGGGCAGATGCGCAACTTCGCGTACCTGCCGCTCACGCGGCTCGCGCAGTACCATCGCGTGATCCTCGTCGACCGGCCCGGCGCCGGCCGCTCGCTGCGCGGCGCCGGCTCGCAGGCGAACGTGTTCGCGCAGGCCCGCACGATCGCCGCGTTCATCGACGCGCTGAAGCTCGACCGGCCCGTGCTCGTCGGCCATTCGCTCGGCGGCGCGATCGCGCTCGCGGTCGGGCTCAACCATCCGGAGCGCGTGAGCCGGCTCGCGCTGATCGCGCCGCTGTCGCACGAGCAGACCGAGCCGCCGGCACCGTTCAAGCCGCTGATGCTGCCGTCGCCGCTGGTGCGCCGCTTCGTGTCGTGGACCTTCGCGATCCCGCTGACGATCCTGACCGGCCGCAAGGCAGTCGATCAGGTGTTCGCGCCGGAAGCCGTGCCGCGCGACTTCCCGGTGAAGGGCGGCGGGCTGCTCGGGCTGCGGCCGCACGTGTTCTACGCGACGGCGACCGACCTGCTGTCGGCCCCCGTCGACCTGCCCGCGATGGTGCGCCGCTACGCGGACCTCGCGCTGCCGGTCGACGTGCTGTACGGCCGCGCCGATCCGATCCTGAACTGGCGCACGCACGGCGAAGCGCTCGCGCAGAAGTCGGCGCGCGTGCGGTTGAAGGTCGTCGAAGGCGGGCACATGCTGCCGGTCACGATTCCCGACGCAACGGCGGACTGGCTGCTCGAAGTCGCCGCCGCGCCGGTCGAGGCGCCGGCGCAGGGCGCGCACGTCGAGCATTGAGCGTCGGCGGGCCTGCCGGCCGCGCTGCGGCGCGCGCCGGTCAGGCTTCGTCGTCGGGCAGCGACAGCCCGAGTTCCGCGATGACCTCGCGCGCGCTGCGGAACGCCTCGACCGCCGCCGGCGCGCCCGCGTACAGCGCGCTGTGCAGCAGCACCTCGCGGATCTCGACGAGGCTCGCGCCGTTGTTGAGCGCGCCACGCACGTGGCCCTTCAGTTCCGTGCCGCGGCCGAGCGCCGCCAGCATCGCGCACGTACAGAGGCTGCGCGTCTTCAGGTCGATGCCGCCGCGCTGCCACGTGCTGCCCCACGCGTGCTCGTTCAGCCAGTTCTGCAGCGGACGCGAAAAACCGTCGAGGTCGCGCATCGCGCGCTCGACGAATGCCTCGCCCATGACTTCGGTGCGGCGCGCCTTGCCCTGTTCCCTGTCCTGTTCGCTCATGTCGTGTCCTGTCTGAAGTCTTGGCCGCTTCGGCGTCGCCCGCGGCCGGGTGGGTTCGCGTCATGTTCGCGGCGCGCGGGCGTTTCGTCAAAGAACGTGCCCTCGGGGCGCGGCCGGCTGCGTCACACGCGGAACACCGGGCCGAACGCTACGTAACATCCAGCCCGGCGTTACGGCACCTTACGGGAACATCACGGCGCGCACGGCGGCGCAACCGGCGCGCCCGTCCCGCGAAACCCCCATTCCTCCGTTTAAATCGCGCCGATATTCCCGATTCCCGCAACAAAGCGCCGGCGCATTGCGCGGAAGATGTCATGGCGCGGAATTTGCAGTAATGGCCCGGACACAACTTCCAATGTCGAGGCCACCATGCACCATTACTTAAAGAAGACGACGGTATCGCTGGCCGTCCTGTCGCTGCTCTCGCTGTACGGCTGCGGCTCGGTCGACGGGCCGGTCACGCCGTCGATCAAGCCGAGCACGTCGGGGACGTCGGGGACTTCCGGAACGTCCGGCGGCGGTAGTTCGGGGACGTCGGGGACTTCGGGTACGTCGGGCACCTCCGGTACTTCGGGCACTTCCGGTACGTCGGGTACTTCCGGCACGTCGGGTACTTCCGGTACGTCGGGTACTTCCGGTACGTCGGGTACTTCCGGCACGTCGGGTACTTCCGGTACGTCGGGTACTTCCGGTACGTCGGGTACTTCCGGCACGTCGGGTACTTCCGGTACGTCGGGTACTTCCGGTACGTCGGGTACTTCCGGTACGTCGGGTACTTCCGGTACGTCGGGCACCTCCGGCACGTCGGGCACTTCCGGCACGTCTGGCACCTCCGGTACGTCGGGCACTTCCGGCACATCAGGCACCTCCGGTACGTCGGGCACCTCCGGTACGTCGGGCACTTCCGGCACCTCGGGCACTTCCGGCACGTCGGGCACGTCCGGTACGTCGGGCACTTCCGGCACGTCGGGCACCTCCGGTACGTCGGGTACTTCCGGCACGTCGGGTACTTCCGGTACGTCGGGTACTTCCGGTACGTCGGGCACTTCCGGCACGTCGGGCACCTCCGGTACGTCGGGCACGTCCGGTACGTCGGGCACTTCCGGCACGTCGGGCACTTCCGGCACGTCGGGCACGTCCGGCACGTCGGGCACTTCCGGTACTTCAGGCACCTCCGGCACCAGCGCCACCCCGCTCGGCAACGTCCTCCAGCAAACCGGCACGCTCGTCACGGCACTGGGCACGACGGTCGCGAACGGCGGGTCGCAGATCGGAGGCGTACAGGTCCCCGGCACGAACCCGACGACGGCCACCAGCATCGGCAATGCGGTCACCAGCCTCGGCAGCGGCGTGCAGTCGCTCGGCAACGGCGTCGCGGCCGGCCTTGGCTCGATCGGCGTGTCGCCGAACCCGCTCGGCCCGACGCTCACGTCGACCACCGGCCTGCTGACCGGCGCCGGCGGCGCCGTCAACAACCTCGGCAACGCGGTGACGAGCCTCGGCACCGGTCCGCTGGCGCCGCTCGCGCCGGCGACGACCCTCGTCGGCAGTCTCGTCAACACGGTCGGCACCGCGGTCAACTCCACCGCATCGGCGCTCAACACGGCGCTGAACAGCGCGCCGGTCCAGCAACTCGAAACGCAACTCGGCAGCGTGATCAACCCGATCACCAACACGCTGACCGGCGGCGTCACGACGCCTGGCGCCACGCAGACGCTCGGCAACGCGACCCTGCTCGGCGCGCCGCTCAGCGGCCTGCTGAACACGCTCGGCAGCGGCCTCGGCCTCGCCGGTACGCAGGTCGGCAACGCGACCGCCAACCCGGTCGGCACGAGCGCGGGCGGCAGCGTGTCCCAGCTCGGCAACACGGTGTCGTCGACCGGCGGCCTGCTGTCCAGCGGCAGTTCCAGCAGCGGCACCAACCCGCTCGCCCCGATCACGGGCGTGCTCGGTTCGCTGACGGGCGCCCTCGGCGGCGGCAGCAGTTCGAGCGGCTCCGGCGGCACCAGCGGGACGAGCGGCACCAGCGGCGGCCCGCTCGCGCCGATCACGGGCCTGCTCGGCACGGTGACGGGCGCCCTCGGCGGCCTCGGTTCGAGCGGTACGGGCGGCACCAGCGGCACGAGCGGTACCAGCAGCTCGGGCGCCGGCAGCCTGCTGGCACCGGTCACCGGCCTCGTCAATTCGCTGACGCCGCTTGGCGCAAGCCTCACCGGCACGGTCACGACGCCGGGCGGCAACCTGACCGGCAACCTCGGCGGTGCGCTGACGAACGGCCCGGTCGGCACGCTGACGGGCTCGCTGACGTCGGCGGCCGGCACGCTCGGCGCAGTCGGCACGGCCAGCCCGGGCGGCGCGGCCGGCACGGTGACGACGCCGTCCGGCAGCGGCACCGTCACGGCCGGCCTGACCGGCAGTTCGAACGGCGGCACCGCGGCTGGCGCGACCAACCTGCTGGCACCGGTGACGAACCTGCTCGGCGGCCTGCTCGGCACCGCCCCGAAGAAGTAACGCGTCACGTATCAGAACCACAGGCCAATGGCCGGGCACATACCAATCCAAAGCCCGGCCGATGGCCGGCGCCACCCGCCAAGCGGGGGCGCCGGCCGTCATCCCGACGAGGATCCGATCATGAATTCCACGCTCGACGGCATCGCCGCGGTCCAGGACCGCCCGCCCCGTTCCGCCACGCCGTTCCGCGCCGGCCTGCTCGGCATCGCGGCCGGTCTCTTCGCGCTTTGGATCACGCGCGACCAGCCGAGCCTCGATGCGGCCACGCGCGCGGTCGTCGCCAGCCTCGCGATCATCGGCGCGATCGCACTGCACGAAATCTTCATCTCGCGCGTCTATCTGCGCCCGAGCGCGGGACTGTCGCGCCAGGCCGTGCGCCCGCTCGGGCTCGCCCGCGTCGCGACGCGGCTCGGCGCGCTGACGTCGATCTACGCCGGCATCGCCGCGATCTACTGGCTGCTGCCCGAATATCACGGCGCGTTCTACCTGCCGTTCTGGTCGCTGCTGCGCTCGCTCGCGCCGTACGTGATCGTCGCCGCGCCGTTCTACTTCGCGTGGATGGATCGCCACCAGCGCGAGACCGACGACGCGTACCTGCTGTGGGGCCGCTACCTGTTCCGCCGCGAGCCGCCAGCGAGCTGGCAGCCCGTGCACGAGATGCTCGCCGGCTGGGGCGTGAAAGCTTTCTTCCTGCCGCTGATGACGGTCTACCTGTCGAAGGACGCCGATCACCTGAGCGCATCGCTTGCGCACGCAGTGAACGCGCCGATGACGATCGCGACCTTCGTGTTCCTGTACGACCTGTCGTTCACGATGGACCTGATGTTCGGCACCGTCGGCTACCTGTGCACGTTCCGCATCCTCGACAGCCACGTGCGCACCGTCGAGCCGACCACGCTCGGCTGGGTCGCCGCGCTGATGTGCTACCAGCCGTTCTGGTCGCTGATCTCGAACAACTACATCCGCTACGAAGGCTCGCTGTTCTGGGACAACTGGCTGCTGTCCGCGCCGACGCTGCGCGTGATCTGGGGCGCGGTGATCATCCTGCTGCTGATGACCTATGCGCTGTCGACGATCTCGTTCGGGCTGCGTTTCTCGAACCTCACGAACCGCGGGATCATCACGTCGGGCCCGTATCGTTTCACGAAGCATCCGGCGTACATCACGAAGAACCTGTCGTACTGGATGGTGTCGGTGCCGTTCGTCGAGCCGCTCGGCTGGCAGGTCGGGCTGATGCACTGCGCGGGGCTCGTCGCGGTCAATCTGATCTACTACACGCGGGCGAAGACGGAGGAACGTCATTTGATGCGTGATCCTGACTATCGCGCGTATGCGGAATGGATCGCACAGCATGGGTTGTTCGCGCGGATCAGGCAGGCGTTCGGGGTGCGGAAGGCGGGGTGAGGCGGCAACACTAGGAGATCGCCGCAACCACCGGGTGAAGAAGGTCGTTGCGGCTCGGCGATCCGTGGACGGGCCCGCTCCCGTGGTCCGATCCTGGTGAAATCCGTTTGCCATGAAGCGGATGTGATTTCGAGACAAACGCCGGCACGCGACGTCGACACGCCCGCCCCTTGCGACCGATTGTCGCGAAACACCCTCGATTCCCCGCGTTTCGTCGCTTTTCTCCCGCCGTCCGGTTGCCCGCCCCGTGCCCGTCGCGTATGGTGCTGACCGTCCGCGCGCCTGCCGCCCGGACCTTCGACCGTCGTCCCGCACGACGGCCGCGCGGGCCGTGCCCGCCATCACCGTCTCCGCGGCACCGCCGTTCGGCGCCGCGCGTTCATGAGGAGAGAGGCGTGATCCACAAAGTCCTGATCCTGTTCGCACTCTGCATCGCGGGCCTCGCCGCGATCGCCGCCGGTTTCCAGCACATCCCCAGCTGATTCGCGGCCCCGGCTCGCTCGTCGAGCCCGGGGGCCGCTGCCATTTCCTTTCCCGTTTGCGATGAACCCCTTTCTCGATGCGCCCGGGACGGGCGCCTTTTGCCATGCGTATCGACGTACAGCATTCCCAGCACGACATCGACGATGAACTCGACATGCTCCATGCGCGTCTGAACCAGCCGGGCCATCGCCTGCACGGCCTGCCGGCCGTCGCGCTCGGCGACTCGGGCCTGATCGTCCGCCACCGCGAGGCCGACGGCGAATATTTCCTTTACGTCGAGGATCCGTCGGCCCGTCAGCTCGCCGGCTACACGATCTTCAACCGCCTTCCCGAACTGCCGCGCCGCGCGGACCGCTACCTGCGCGCGCCGCATACGCGGCTGCGCGGGTCCGCGCAACGCAAGGGGCTTGCGACGACGCTGTATCGATGGGGACTCGACGCGGGTCTCTGCCTGATCAGTGGCGCACGCCAGTCGGTCGGCGCGGCGCAGCTGTGGACCGCGCTCGCGCACGACTACCGGCACGGCTTCGTCGACGTCGAAGGCCGCGCGCTGCGCTATCTCGGCGAAACCGTCGCGGACGACGTCTACGGTGCGCTGCATACGCGCCGCCTGTTGCTCGGCAACGGATGGACACTCGGTGACCTGGCACGGGCAACCGGGATGCGCGACACGGTTGCCACCCGGCGTCAGGACCCGCAGTTGCCGCGGAACGGACGCGAATCGCATCACCTGCGCCGCGTCGCCGACGCGCGGCACGTTGCTCGCGCGCCGATGCGATAATCCGGCGGATCCGCCCGCCGTCGCCGCGCAAGACTCCCACCCCGACACTCCTCGATGGCTACCGAACCCCGAACCGATTCCGAGCGCCGCATCGACATCGTCGCGCTGTGCGGCAGCCTGCGTGCGCAGTCGTACAACGCGGCGCTGCTGGACGCAGCCGCCCGCGTTGCGCCGCGCGGGATGCGCATCACGCGTTTCGATCGTCTTGGCGAGTTTCCGCTGTTCAACCCCGATATCGAATCTCCGTCGCCGGCCGCGGTGCGCGACCTGATCGAGCGGCTGAACGCCGCGGACGGCGTGCTGATCGCGAGCCCGGAATACGCGCACGGCGTGACGGGCGTGATGAAGAACGCGCTGGACTGGGTCGTGGGATGCGAGGCCGTCGTATACAAGCCGGTCGCGGTATTGAACGCGTCGCCGCGCGCGACGCATGGGGACGCGGCGCTGCGGGAAACGCTGTCGGTGATGTCGGCGTGCATCGTCGAGCGCGCGTCGATCACGCTGCCGATCCTCGGCAGCCGGCTCGACGCGGCGGGCATCGCCGCGCATCCGCCGTTCGCATCGGCGCTGACCGACGCGTTGCACGCGCTGCGCGCGGCGATCGACGAGCAGGCGACCGCTCGCTAGACAACGATCGGCGCGACGCAATCGCGTGCGTTATCGCGCCTTGGTGCGCGTGGTCTTCTTCGCCGGTTTCAGCGTCTTCGCGGCTTTCGCGCGCGGCGCCTCCTTCTCCGGCTGCGCGCCGCCGCCGGCCAGATCCTCGAGCCATGCCAGCGCATCGATGTACGACAGGAACTGCTGCAGGTATTCCGGCGACAGCTCGCGCATCGTCGCGAGCGACCGGTGCACGAGGCTGTTCGAATTGAGCGGTCCCGCGTTGCGCGGCACCTGGTCGAGCGACTGGCGGTACTGCTGTTCGGTGCGAACCTTCGACCACATCGCGCGGAAGTAGTCGATCAGCGCGGGATCGATCCCGCGCCGGTCAGCCTGTGCATCGCGCGCGAGGCGCTCGACGAGCCCGCCGATCGCACCACGCGCAGGCGCCTGCGCGTTCGCTTGCGCCGCTGAGCCGGCGGCTGCCGCTTCACCGGCTCGCGCGACGATCTGCGCAAACCCTTCCAGCAGCATCGCGAGCCGCGCGTCGAGCAACGCGCGCGCATCGCCGTCGAGCGCGGCCGCGCGCTTCTCGAGCGCGTCGAGCCGATGGAAGCGCACCGGATCGAGCCGGTCGGCGCCCTGCTCGCGCCACGCGTCGAGCGTCGCGCGCACGTGCGTCGCGTCGTCCGTCACTTCGCCTTCCCTCCGCTCGACGCGGTCTTGCGCGGCACCGGCGCGATCTCCACGCGACGGTTCTTCGCGCGGCCTTCATCGTCCGCATTCGAGCTGACCGGCTGCTCGGAACCGAACGCGGCCGCGAACACCGACTTCGCCGGCACGCCGGCGTCGATCAACGCACGCGTGACCGTCAGCGCGCGCTTGGCCGACAGTTCCCAGTTGTCCGCGAACTGGCGATTGCCGGCACGCACCTGCTGGTCGTCAGCGAAGCCGCTGATCATCAGGATCTCGTCGCGCGTCTTCAGGTAGGCGGCCAGCGGCGCAGCCAGCGTCTTCAACAGATCGCGGCCCTCGGGCTGCAACTGGTCGGAGTTCAGCGCGAACAGCACGTTGCCGCTGATGCCGATGCGGCCGTTCACGAGCGTGACGCGGCCGGCCGCGAGCGGCCCGGCCAGCGCCTCCTCGAGCGACTTGCGCTGCTGCGCTTCCTGCTGGCGCGCGCGCACGGCTTCCTCGAGCTTCGACGTGAGCTGCAACTGCATGCCGATCACGCCGACGAGGACCAGCACGAACGCGCCGAGCAGCACCGACATCAGGTCGGCGAACGCGGGCCACACCGGCGCGGAAGGCGCGCCGTCGTCGATTTCGTCGTGCATGCGTTACGCTCCGACCGATGCCCGCCGACCGGCGATCTGCTGCAGGTCCTCGACGATCTGCTTCTGCGACATCATGCTCAGGTCGATCACCTCGCGCGCCTGCGCGACGTAGTACTCGAGCTGCTCGTCGCTGCGCGCGAGCGATTTCTCGAGCGCGGCCTCGATGCGCTGCAGGTGGTTCAGCAGCTTGTCGTTCGACTCGCCGAACACCTGCACGGCCGCGCCGAACGCATCGCCGAGGCTCGCGACCTCGACGGCGCCCGCCGTGACCTGCGCGGCGACCGAATCGAGCTTGCGCGTTTCGGCATCGACGGTGTCGTTGAAGCGCGCGCCGACGCGCTCGAGCAGGTCGGCCGACGTGCTGACGAGCGCGTCGATCGCGGTGCGCTGTTCGGTCGACGCGTGATTGACCGCGCCGAGCAGCGTCTCGAGCGTCGCGAGCAGGCGGCTGCGCTCCTCGAGCATCGCGGTGTCGCGTACCATGCTGTCGGACAGGCGCTGGCGCAGTTCGGCGACGACGTCGGCCGCGGCCTTCGGCGCTTCCGATGCGGCCTGCACGAGGCGCGAGATCTCGTTGATCGTGTCGCTTGCATGCACCTGAGCCTGCGCGGTGATGTCGTTCGCGGTGCGGGTCAGCGTGTCGCAGATGTCCTGCTGGCGCGTCGCGGCCTGCGCGCTCGTCTGCGCCCATTCGTCGCGCAGCGCGGCGGCCATCGCGGCGAGCGAGTCGTTCCATGCGGACAGGCGTTCTTCGTCGCGCGCGGCCAGTTGCGTTTGCAGGCCGGCGTGCGAATCGCGGATCGTCGACAGCAGGTCGTTCGAGCGTTGTTCGAACGTGGACGCTTGTGCCGCCAGATCGCGCGTCGTCTGTGCCAGCGCGTCGCAGATTTCCTGCTGACGGCCCGCGCTGTGTACGCCCGCGCGCTGCCACTCTTCGCCGAGCTTCGCCGCCATCACGGCCAGCGAATCGTTCCATGCCGACAGGCGTTCTTCGTCGCGTGCGGCCAGTTGCGTTTGCAGCCCCGTGTGCGAATCGCGAATCGTCGCAAGCAGGTCGTTCGAACGTTGCTCGAACGTCGCTGCTTGTGCGGTCAGATCGCGCGTGGTTTGTGCAAGGGCGTCGCAGATTTCCTGCTGACGGCCCGCACTGTGCACGCCCGCGCGCTGCCACTCGTCGCCGAGCTTTGCCGCCATCGCGGCCAGCGAATCGTTCCATGCCGACAGGCGTTCTTCGTCGCGTGCGGCCAGTTGCGTCTGCAGGCCCGTGTGCGATTCGCGAATCGTCGACAACAGGTCGCTCGAACGTTGCTCGAACGTCGCTGCTTGTGCGGTCAGATCGCGCGTGGTTTGTGCAAGGGCATCGCAGATTTCCTGCTGACGGCCCGCACTGTGCACGCCCGCGCGCTGCCACTCGTCGCCGAGCTTCGTCGCCATCGCGGCGAGCGAGTCGTTCCATGCGGACAGGCGTTCCTCGTCGCGTGCCGCGAGTTGCGTTTGCAGCCCCGTGTGCGAGTCGCGGATCGTCGACAGCAAATCGCTCGAACGTTGTTCGAACGTAGACGCCTGTGCCGCGAGATCGCGCGTCGTTTGCGCCAGCGCATCGCAGATTTCCTGCTGACGGCCCGCGCTGTGCGCGCCCGCGCGCTGCCATTCGTCGCCGAGCTTCGCGGCCATCGCCGTCAGCGACGCATTCCACGCCGCCAGGCGTTCCTCGTCGCGCGCGGCCAGTTGCGTCTGCAGCCCCGCATGCGACTCGCGCATCGCGGCGAGCGCCGCGCCCGAATGGCGTTCGAAGGTCGCGGCGGCTTCGCCGAGCGCCTGCGCATGCTGGCCGGCCAGCGTCGCGCCGACCTGCTCCTGGCGCGCGAGCGCATCGCGCCACGCGTCGGACAGCCGGCTTTCGGTCGATTCGAGGCGCGTCGCGACGCCGTCGACCAGGTCCGTCGACCGCTGCGCGAAGGTGTCGGTGAACTGGCCGAGCGTCGTCTGCAATTGCTGCGCGACGGCGTCGCCCGCGCGGCGCTGCTCGTCGAGCGCGCGGTTCCAGACGGCCGTCACGTTCCCGGTGGTCTTCTCGAAACCGTCGGTCAGCCCGTCGAGCTGACGCTGCACGGCGCCCGTCACGGTGTCGCGCAACGCGGCCATCTCCTGCGCGAGCCCCGTCATCGTCGCCGCGACGACCGGCTGCAGCGCGGCACCGGCGACGCGTGCGCTCTCGGCGGCGCTTTCCTTCAGCGCATCGCCGACGTTCGACGCCAGGCCCGCATACGCGCGCTCGGTCCGATCGAAGAACGCCTGCTGGCTTTCGATCTGGCGATCGTGCAGCGCGACGCTGCGCGCCTCGAGCGTCGTCATCATCGTCTGCAGCCGGTCGACCAGGGCCGGCATCACGTCGGCCTGGCGCTGCAGCAGCCGGAAGGATTCGTCGCGCTGGTGTGCGGACGAATGCACGCGCAGCGTCGTCGCGATCTTCGCGTCGAGTTGCTGGCCCGCGTCGAGCCGTTCGCGGCGCACGAGCGCGGACAGGAGGCCGAGCATCGCCGACGTCGCGACGCCCGCGATCGACGTGCCGAACGCGAAGCCGAGGCCCTTCACCGGCGCGATCAGCGACGCGCGGATCGCGTCGAGGTCGGTCGCGCTTTCGAGCGCGGCGCCCGTGCCCTTCAGCGTGACGACCATCCCGAGCAGCGTGCCGAGCATGCCGAGCAGCACGAGCAGGCCGACGAGATACGGCGTCAGCGACGGGCCCGGCAGCGCGACGCGCGCGCCTTCGACGCGCGCCCGCACGGCGCCGCGCAGGCCCGCGGGCAGCGTGTCGAGCCAGGTGTCGAGCTGCGCCGGCGGTTCGGTCAGCCCGGCCACCGCGCGCGACAACGTGGCGGTCGCCTGCCGGTAGCGCCGCAGCTCCCACGCACCGGCGACGTAGCACGCGCCGATCAGCAGCGTGACGGCCGTCGCGAGCGGGTTCGACGCGACATAGCCGACGCCGATCCAGCACACTGCGAGCAGGCCGGCGATGAAGACAACGAGATCAAGACGAATTCTGGACATAGCGTAGGGATTAGCAGGTACGAAGGGCCGCGAGCAGCCCGTCTACCGTTTGAAACCGGACTTCGAGTTCGGCGAGCAGGATGCTTTGCATCTCGTTGCGGAACGTGTCGAGCCACGTGCCGGGCACGATCGCCGCGGCGGGCGGTGCGTCGCCGTCGGGATCGGCAGCGGCCGCCGCTTGCGCGTCGGCCAGCGCCTGCCGTTCCGCGTCGCGCAGCCGCTCGAAGCGCGTGCCGAGCAGCGCGGGCACGGCGGACAGCAGGCTGCGCTCGCGCGCGCCGAGCACGCGCTCCATGATCGCGTCGAGCGCCGCGAGCCGCGCCATCCCGGACGCGCGCGCGGCCAGCGCGACCCGCAGGCGGCCGCGCAACTGGCCGATCGCCGTTTCCATTTCCTGCTGCAGGGACAGACAGCTCTGGCGGAAATCCGCGAAGTCCGCCGTATCGGCGGGCGGCGGCGGCATTTCGCCGGGGCGCCGCCGCGTACGCGGACGGTGGGCGGCCGTGATCGCCTGCGCGAGGTCGTGACGCACGCGCGCGCAGTCGCGCTCGGCGTCGTAACCGCGCACGCCGGCCGCGACGCCGGGCGGGCTCGCATTCAGCGCGGACGACAGCGTGATCGCGTCGGTCCAGCCGAGCCACTGGCTCAGGCGGTCCGACAGCGTCTGCCGGGATTCCGCGACGTCGGCATCGGTCAGGCGCGCGAGCAGCCGGACGAGCGTCGGGCCGCTCAGTGCCGGGCGCGGGGGTGCTTGCACCATGCTGCAAACCGTCAAAAAAGGCAGCAGTTTACACGTCGTCGGGAGGTCGGCCGCCAGAATCGGGGAAGCGGCCCGGCACGGCACGCCGCGCAACCGGCGCGAACGCCCGCCGTACAAGGCTCGCGGGGCGGTCGTCGGGGTTTTCCGGTGCGCCGGCGCGGCGCTGGTGAGATGTCCGGACGCCTTTCGCAGCCGGCCCGGCGAGACGTTCGGCCGCCTGGTGGAACCGCCCCGGCGGGTGCTGGTCACGCCGGGTCACTAATGTTCACCTGCGTGCGACTCCGTCACGGACGTGCGGTACCATCGCCACACCCGCCATGCGATCGCGCCCGATGCGGGCCCGCGCCTTCCTTGAACCGGCGCGCGGTCCGCCGGACGCGTGACGGATATCAGGCCGATATCCGCGGGCCGCAGGCGTCGCGCCCCCGGCAGACGGGTGCCGCCGCTCACGACAACGAGAGATCAATAACAGACGGGCCCGCCCGACCGCATACGATGATTTCCGACTTCGTCGCGCGCCTGCGCGAGCGCTTCAGCAAACCGCCCAGCCGGCAGGACTTCGCCGAACGCCTGATCGCCGCGCTGCGCGCGACCGGCGACACGCGCGAGTGGCTTCACGAACACGACAAGGGCCGTCTCGTGCAAGCCGATGCCCCGTCGAACATCATCAACCTCCACAACCTGTTCCGCGATTACGCGGACGCGAAGCCCACCGAGCGCGAAGCGACGCTGCTGCGCCAGGCGAACGCGATGATGCAGCACGAGATTCCGGCGAACTTCGCGGACGTGCGCGCGCGGCTGCGCCCCGTGATCCGCAGCGCGACCGAGCGCGGCACGGTCGCGCTGCAGCTCGCCGGACAGCCCGAAGCGTCGGAGGTGGCGTTCCGGCCACTGTGCGAGAACCTCGAGATCGGCATCGCGTACGACGGCGAATTCAGCGTCGCGCGGCTGACCAGTGCGCGGCTCGCCGAATGGGGCGTCAGCTTCGACGCCGCCTGCGACATCGCGATCGACAACCTGCGCGGCGCGTCGTCGGCACCGTGGGTCGCGTTGCGCGACGGCGTGTTCCTGTCGCAGTTCGGCGACTACTACGACGCGGCGCGGCTGCTGCTGACCGACCTGCTGCATCGCCAGCCGATCTCCGGCGCGCCGGTGGTGATGGCGCCGAACCGGGCCGTGCTGCTGCTCACCGGCGACCGCAACACGGCCGGGCTCGCGACGATGGTCGAACTCGCCGAACACGCGCGCGCGCAGCCGCGTCCGCTGCCGCCGCTGATGCTGCGCTGGGACGGCGCCGCGTGGCGGAACTTCATCCCGGCAGGACTGGAGGCGAAGCTGCACGCGCTGCGCGTGGACGAACTCGCCGGCGACTACCAGGATCAGCGCACGCAGCTGGACGAGCTGCACAAGCGGGACGGCACCGACATCTTCGTGGCGACCTACACCGTGTATCGGCGGCAGAACGGCGAGCTGTTCAGTGTCAGCGTGTGGAGCGACGGCGTGCCGACGCTGCTGCCCGAGACGGACATCGTCGTGCTCTACCGGGAAGCGACGCGGCAGTCGGCGCACGTGCCGATGGCCGCGCTGCGGGACGCGTGCGGCGACCTGATGACGGCCACCGCGCACCGGCCGGTGCGGTATGAAGTGAAGTCGTTTCCGGACGACGCGCGGTTCGCGGCGCTGCTGGAGCGGTTTCCGGCGGTGTGACGCGCGCTCGCGCGGGCGGATTGGGCGGATTGGGCGGATTGGGCGGATTGGGCGGATTGGGCGGATGGGGCGGATGGGCTGATGGACGGGGCGGACGGGGCGGACGGGCCCAAAAGAATCGCCCGGTTCGGACCGTCCCGCCACCGGCCGGAATGACCGGCCGCACCGGCATGCCCGTCGGGAATGAAACGGCGGTGCGCGCGAGCGGCACCGCCTGCCGTCAGATCCCCGCTTTTGGCGCGTTCAGGATCAGCCGCAGGCCGAGCAGCGTGATCGCGCCGGCCGCGACGCGGTCGACCCACTTCTTCGCGCGCAGGTAGAGTTCGCGCGGCCGGCGGGTCGAAAAGCACAGCGCGACGATCGTGTACCAGCCGAATTCGACGCCGAACACGAGCGGCGGCAGCGCCAGGTAGCACCACAGCGGCGGATGCTGCGGCAACAGCGCCGCGAAGATGCTGCCGTACCAGATCGCCGTCTTCGGATTGCTCAGCTGGGTCGTGAGGCCGGTCCAGAACGACTTGCGCGCGCTGCCGGCGACGACGGCCTGCGAGTCGTCCATCGCGATCGGCCGATCGGCGCCGCGCCAGATCTTCGACGCCATGTAGATCAGGTATGCGCCGCCGGCCACCTTGAGCCCGACGTACAGCCATTCGACCGCCTGCAGCAGCGTGTAGAGCCCGGCCAGCGCGACGCCGCCGAACGCGATCCCGCCGACGCCCATGCCGAGCGCGGTCGCGAGCCCGTCGCGGCGCGACAGCCCGATCGAATTGCGGGCGACCAACACGAAACTCGGGCCCGGAATCATTGCGCCAAGCCACAGCGCGGCCAGAATGGCGAGTACGGCAGCCGATGCAGTCATCGAAGTCTCCTTGGTCGACGGCGCCGAAACACCGGTGCCGGCGTGTCGCGTCGAGAATCGAGTCGCATTGCATCGATCGCCGACGCTGAAGCCGACGATTCTGGCACGCTTCGCCGCCCGCCGAAAGCGCCCGCGCGCTGCTATGCTGGCTGCCGTTCCCGCCCTCGCGCCCCGCCCCATGATCGAGATCCGCGCCGCCCGCTATCCCGACGATGCCGCCGTCGTCGAAGCGATCTTCCGCGAGTACATCGCAAGCCCCACCGTCAGCCTCGCGTTCCAGGACTACGAGCCGGAGCTCGCCGCGCTGCCGGGCAAATACGCGGCGCCGCGCGGGCAACTGCTGCTCGCATGGCACGGCGAGCGTGCGGTCGGCTGCGCGGCGTTTCGCGAAATCGACGCGACGACGTGCGAGATGAAGCGCGTGTACGTACGTCCCGACGCGCGCGGGCTGAACGTCGGCCGCCAGCTCGTCGAACGGCTGCTGCGCGACGCGAAGGCGGCCGGCTATGCGCGGATGTGCCTCGACGTGCTGCCCGAGTTCGTCTCCGCAAGGCAACTGTATGGTTCGCTCGGCTTCACGCCCGCGCCGCCGGTCGCGTTCAATCCGGTGCCGGGCACCGAGTTCCTCGGGCGGGATCTGTGATGATCGCCACCGCACGCTGCGCCCTGGTTGCGCTGCTCGCCGCACTGTCGTCCGGCGCACGCGCCGGCGACCTGCCGCCATCGGTCGCGACGCAACTGCCGTCCGGCTACCGGCCGCTCGTCGCGCAGGAAGGGCCGGACCTCGGCAACGGACGGCGCAGCTTGCTCGTCGTCGTGCATCGCGACGCCGATACGCGCGCGCAGCCGTCGCCGCGCCCGCTGCTGATCTTCGAGGAGCAGCCCGATCGCGCATACCGGCTCGCCGCGCGCAACGACCACGTCGTCCTGCGCGCGAACGAAGGCGGCCAGTGCGATCCGTTCGATCCCGAAGACGCCGCCGACAGCGGCCTCGCGGTGAAAGGCCGCTATTTCACCGTGCAGAACTTCGTCGCCTGCGGGCAACACTGGAGCGACTTCGTGACGTTCCGCTACGACCCGCGCACCCGCGGCTGGCTGTTCTCCAGCGAGATCTACACCGAATCGTTTCCGCTCGACGACCAGCCCGACCAAGTCACCGTCACGCGCGCCGATGCGCACCGGCCGGTGTCGTTCGGCCAATGGCGGCGCAAGGACTGAACTCTCGTGCAAGGCACGCCTGTACGGGCGGGGCCGCACCGCTGCCGGGCGTGAGGCGGCCCCGCCGGCCATCCTGAACCGGGTTGCGCCGCGCGCGCATCCGCGCGACTCGCCTCCCCCCGCCAACCGGTCTACCATAAGCGCTCGTCGCCGTTCGGGCGCGCGCCGGCGCGGCATGCGGCTTGCGCGTGGTCCCTTCCCACGTTGAACCAGCGCAGGAGGACGTCATGACGCAACACTTCGATGCGATCGTCATCGGCACGGGCCAGGCCGGGCCGCCGCTCGCCGCGCGGCTCGCCGGCGCCGGCATGAAAGTCGCGATCGTCGAACGCGGCCGCTTCGGCGGCACCTGCGTGAACACCGGCTGCATCCCGACCAAGACGCTGATCGCAAGCGCCTATGCGGCGCAACTCGCGCGGCGCGCGGAAGAATACGGCGTGTCGGTCGGCCCCGTCAGCGTCGACATGAAGGCCGTGAAGGCGCGCAAGGACCGGATCTCCGGCCGCTCGAACCACAACGTCGAGCAATGGGTGCGCGGGCTCGACCACACGACGGTGTTTCAGGGTCATGCCCGATTCGAGCGGCCCGATGCGGTGCGCGTGGGCGACGACGTGCTCGAGGCCGAACGCATCTTCATCAACGTCGGCGGACGCGCGCAGATCCCGCCGATGCCGGGCCTCGACTCGGTGCCCTATCTGACCAACTCGACGATGATGGACGTCGACTTCCTGCCGGAGCATCTCGTGATCATCGGCGGCAGCTACGTCGGGCTCGAATTCGGCCAGATGTACCGCCGCTTCGGCTCGAAGGTCACGATCGTCGAGAAAGGCGCGCGCCTGATCCATCGCGAGGACGAGGACGTGTCGCAGGCCGTGCGCGAGATTCTCGAGAACGAAGGCATCGACGTGCAGCTCGACGCGAACTGCCTGAGCGCACGGCGCGACGGCGACGGTGTCGCGGTCGGTCTCGACTGCACCGGCGGCCGCCGCGAGGTCGCGGGCTCGCACCTGCTGCTCGCGGTCGGCCGGGTGCCGAACACCGACGATCTCGGGCTCGAGCGGGCCGGCGTCGCGACCGACGCGCGCGGCTACATCACGGTCGACGACCAGCTGCGCACCAGCGTGCCCGGCATCTGGGCGCTCGGCGACTGCAACGGGCGCGGCGCGTTCACGCATACCGCGTACAACGACTACGAGATCGTCGCGGCCAACCTGCTCGACAACGATCCGCGCAAGGTGTCCGACCGCATCAACGCGTACGCGATGTACATCGATCCGCCGCTCGCCCGCATCGGCATGACGCTCGCGGAAGCAAAGCAGACCGGCCGCCGGCTGCTGGTCGGCACGCGGCCGATGACGCGCGTCGGCCGCGCGGTGGAAAAAGGCGAGAGCCTGGGTTACATGAAGGTGATCGTCGACGCGGACAGCCATGCGATTCTCGGCGCGTCGATCCTCGGCGTGACCGGCGACGAGGTCGTGCACGGCATGCTCGACGTGATGGCCGCCGGCGCGCCGTACACGACGATCAGCCGCACGATGCACATCCACCCGACCGTGTCGGAGCTCGTGCCGACCTTGCTGCAGGATCTGCATCCGGTCGAATGAAGGATCGCGGAAACGGGCGTGCATCCTGCGCGCCCGTCATGCACGCGCGCTGCACCCTGCCCATCCGGCCCCGTCACGCGGCGCCGTGCCATTGCAAACCGCACTGATCGCCAGTCGAATATTTAATTTTCACCTGGACGAGCGCGCCTTTACCCTTTCGGCATCGCATCACAGGGCCACCGGCCCCCTCTGGAGCATTCCGATGACCGACCCCGGCACCGCGCAAGCCGTTTCCCGCCCGCATGCGGCTTCCGTGTCCTATGGCGCGCTCGCGCTGCTGGTGCTGGCCGGGCTCAACCTGCGTCCGTTCCTGACCGCGTTCGGCCCCGTGCTCGACCTCGTGCGTGCCGACACGGGCCTCGGTTTCCGCGCGGCGGCGCTGCTGACCACGCTGCCGTTCGTGCTGATGGGTGTCGTCGCCGGCCTCGGCGTCGGGCTCGCGCGGCGCGTCGGCGAGCAGCGCGCGCTGCTCGCCGCGCTGGCGTTGATCGCCGCGGGTTGTACCGCGCGCCTGTGGAGCGACGGCAGCACCGGACTGGCCGTCACGGCAATCGTCGCGGGTGCGGGCGTCGCCGTGGTGCAGTCGCTCGCGCCGGGCCTCGCCAAGCGCTGGTTCGTCGACCGGCTGCCGCTCGCGATGGGCCTCTATTCGGCCGCGCTGGTCGGCGGCGGTGCGTTCGGCGCGGTCGCGAGTCCGTGGCTCGCCGCGCACGGCGGCTGGCATCTGTCGCTCGCCGTGTGGGCCGTGCCCGCGCTCGTCACGCTCGCGCTGTGGCGCGCGAAGGCGCCGCGCGACGCGCTGCATGCGGCGGCGGCATCGGCGCCCGTCGCCGCGTTCGTACGCATTCCGCGCGCATGGCAACTCGCGCTGTTCTTCGGCCTCAGCAACAGCGGCTATGCGAGCCTCGTCGCGTGGCTGCCCGCGTTTTATCGCAGCGTCGGCATGAACCCGCAGGCGAGCGGCAACCTGCTCGCGTGGATGGCGCTGTTCCAGGCGGCCGGCGCGCTCGCGATGCCGATGTTCGCGAAACGTTCGCACGATCGCCGCCCGGTGCTGTGGCTCACGCTCGCGCTGCAGACGGCCGGCTTCGCCGGCTTCGCGACGATGCCCGCGCTCGCGCCGTGGGTGTGGGTCGCGAGCGTCGGCATCGGGCTCGGCGGCTTCTTCTCGATGAGCCTGATCGTCACGCTCGACCACCTGCCCGATGCGCGGCTCGCGGGTGCGCTCGCCGCGTTCGTGCAAGGCGTCGGCTTCCTGACCGTCGCCGCGAGCCCGTGGTTGATCGGCTGGCTGCGCGACGCCGGCGGCGGCTTCGCGATCGCGTGGTGGATGCATCTCGGCGTGATCGCGTCAATGGCCGCGCTGAACGCCACGTTCTCGCCCGCCGGCTACCGGCGCAGCATGGCGCGCGTCACCGGCGCCGCGCGCTGATACCGCACCACCGGATTCCCTGATCCGGACGATCGCCGGCCACTTGCGGCGCTCGTCCAGCCGCCCGCGCATGGCCGGGCGCGGGCCGTCACGCCCATCGGCCGCACCTTCGCTTCACCCCACAACGACATCAATCGGTAAGGAGACAATCATGAAAAAACTCGTCATCGCCGTCGCGCTCGCGCTGACGGCCGGCGCCGCCGCCGCGAAAGACCCGGCCGTCCTGCGCCTCGGCGTCGATCCCAGCTACGCGCCGTTCGAATCGCTCGCACCCGACGGCACGCTCGTCGGCTTCGACATCGATCTCGGCAACGCGATCTGCGAACGCATGAAGGTGCGCTGCGTGTGGGTCGAGAACGCCTTCGACGGGATGATCCCGGCGCTGAAGGCGCGCAAGTTCGACGGCGTGCTGTCGTCGATGAGCGTGACCGAGAAGCGCCTCGCGCAGATCGCGTTCACCGACAAGATCAACAACGTGCCGCCGCGCCTCGTCGCGCGACGCGGCGCGAACCTGCAGCCGACGGCCGAGTCGCTGGCCGGCAAGAGCGTCGGCGTCGAACAGGGGTCGACGCAGGAGACCTATGCGCGCACGTACTGGGAACCGAAGGGCGTGATCGTGCGCACGTACCAGACGCAGGACCTCGTCTATCAGGATTTGATTGCCGGTCGTCTCGACGCGTCGCTGCAATCGTCGGTACAGGCCGATCTCGGCTTCCTGAAGACCGCGAAGGGCGCGAACTTCGCGTTCGCGGGGCCGCCGCTGCATGATCCGAAGACGCTCGGCGTCGGTTCGGCGATCGGCGTGCGCAAGGACGACGACGCGCTGCGCACGCAGATCAACCAGGCGCTCGCCAGCCTGATCCAGGACGGCACGTATCAGCGGATCGCGAAGAAGTATTTCTCGTTCGATATCTACAACTGACGGACTCGGCCGGTTGCGGCCGCTGGCCGAAAGGGGGCGGCGCATGCGAGTGCGACGCCCCTTTCTTCTTTTCCGGAACCGGTTCGTCAACTCCTTTCGACCCACGCCCGGCGCAATGGCATCGACCCATCGTCTGACGGCGGCTTCGCTATTCGCAATCACCGACGAAGTGCCACCTGTTCAGCGACAGGCACGAAGCTTGCGCCTCGCGCCCGCTCGCCTGTTCGAACGGCGAGCGCGCGTCGCTTCGCGGCTGCCGCGATGCGTGATCGGCTGGCCAGCGCCGCATTCAATAACGAAGGAGACGTTGTCATGGACGAGACGAATGCATATCGCCGCTACGATCGCCGCCGCTTTCTCGCCGGCGTTGCCGCGGTGGCCGGCAGTGTCGCACTGCCGGGTTGCGGCGGCGGAGGGGACGGCATATCGGCCGTGGACGGCAATGCGCGCGCCCCATCGATCGGCGACACGCCGTCGCCGAACGGCGGCAATCGTTACAGCCTGCCGCGGCCGGCGTTGCCCGATCCGGCGAGTTCCGGCATCGACCACATCGTGCTGGTCACGATGGAAAATCGATCGTTCGACCATTTCATGAGCTGGGTGCCGGGTGCCGAGGGGATGCCCGCCAATCGGCAGTTCAGGGACGCGTTCGGCGGGACCAACGCACCGTTTCCGCTGTCGGCCAATCCCGCCTACGGCTATCAGGCATGCGCGTACCACGACCCGAACCACACCTACCAGGGTGCGCGCACGCAACTGGCTTCGGGCGAGATGAACGGCTGGCTCCTGACGCCCGGGACGAGCCTGACCCAGGGCGACCTGCTGCCCATCGGTTATTACACGTCGGCCGACCTGCCGTTCTTCAGCGCGGCGGCAAGCAGCTACACCATCGGCGACTTCTACTTCAGCGGCGTGCTGACCAATACGTTTCCGAATCGCCTCTACCTGCACAGCGGCGCCACCGACCGCCTCACCGATACCCCCGACAATTCGTCGCTGCGCACGATCTGGGACAACCTGAGCGACGCCAGCATCGGTTGCAGTTACTACTACCACGACGTGCCGTTCACCGCGCTGTATGGCACGCGCTATCTCGGCATCTCGCATGTGTTCGCGGATTTCCTGTCGAGCGCGGCGGCGGGAACGCTGCCGCCGTTCTGCATGGTCGACCCGGTTTTCGCGGGCGAGTTGCAAGGTGCGTCCGCGGACGACCATCCGCATGCGGACATCCGCGACGGGCAGGCGTTTCTCAACCAGGTGTACGACGCGCTGCGCACGAGTCCCACCTGGAACCGCACGCTGATGATCGTCGTCTATGACGAGTGGGGCGGTTTTCTCGAGCACGCGGTGCCGCCGATCCGGCCGATCAGCAACAACGAGCTCGCGCTCGGCAACGACGGCAAGCTCGGCTTTCGCGTGCCGCTCGCCCTGCTCGGCCCGCGCGTTCGGGCAGGCGCGGTGACGCGCTACCCGTTCGACCCGAGCTCGATTCACGCGCTGCTGCAATGGCGTTTCGGGTTGAAGCCGCTCGGCGTGCGCGGCAGCGATCCGGCGACCTTCAATCTCGCTTACGCGCTCGATTTCAACGACGCGCCGCGCACGGACGCGCCGGCGTTCACGGTCCCGCAAGGTCCGTTCGGCGGAACGTGTCCGGGGACGACCGCGCCGTCGTCGCCCGGTTCGGTTACCGGCGTGGATCCGTCGCAAATGGCGGCCAATCCGGCGGCCAATCCCGCAACCAATCCGGCGGTCGACCGCTTCGCCGAGTTGCGCGCGAAGGCTGCGGCACTGGGGTTCAGGACCGGAGGCTGACGGCCGCGTGGAGGCGGCGGTCGACACACGATACGGCGACAGGCGAGCGATGGCCGGGCATCCGTAGGGCAATACCCGGCAGTTCGCCACGCATCAGCGCGATCTGTCGATCGCCGAGATCCGGTCGTGACTGGGTGATGGCAACTAGCAGATGGCCGGGGCCACGGACAATTCGCGTGCATCCCGAGCGGCGCATGCGACGTGGCCTCGACGATCGGCGCGGCGCGCTTCACGCGCGCGCATCCACCGTCCGTCCCCCGCTGTCGCAATCATTCAGATTCGCGTCGCGTGCAGATAAAACCTCCTCACCCGGCCCGCCGTTAACCCGTTCGCAGTCCCGGCGCCCCGTCTTGCAACGCGGCGCCCGTCGTCGTTCGTGATCCGGAATCCACATCCGCCGTCGGCCGCCCGTCGGGCCGCCGGCAAGGGAACGTCATGCGAAAACTCACCATCCGCGGCGGCCTCGTCGCGACCGTCGCCGGCTATACGGCGCTGCTCGTCCTGGTCGTCGGCGCGTGCATCGCCGCGCTCTACGCCGGCAACGGCTCGCTCGAAGCAATGTACCGCGATGACACCGCGTCGCTGCTGCACCTGAAAACCAGCTCGGAGCGCATGCTCGTGCTGCGCGAACGCGTCAGCGACGTCGCGCAGATCATCAGCGCCGGCCAGCCCGCGAAGGCGGAAATCGCGCAGCTCCACACGCTCCTCAAGCAGAGCGACGACGAACTGGACGCGTACTCGCGGCTGCACGCACGCGACACCGACGAGCAGGCATTGTTCGATACGCTGCAGCAGCGCCGTCGCATGTTGCTCGATCAGGTTTTCCTGAAAGCGATGTCGCAACTCGACCACGACAACGCCTTCGACTTCCTCGACACGCACCGCACCGCGCCGCCGGCCCTCTTCACCGCCTACCAGGAAGCGATCGATGCGCTCGAATCGTTCCAGGTCGCACGCCAGAAGGCGCGCTACGACGCGGCCGGCGAACGCTTCCACCGGATCGTGTGGGCCATGGCGGCGGTCGCCGCCTTCGCGCTGGTCGTCGGCTTCCTGGCGCAGCGCGTGCTCGCGAAGGCGATCATCGCGCCGATCCATCTCGCCGTCGCGCATTTCGACAGGATCTCGAAAGGCGACCTGACCGGCGCGGTCGTCATTCCGGGCGAAAACGAAATGGCGTATCTGTTGAATGCATTGAAGCGCATGCAGGACGGCCTCGTCGAAACCGTGAGCCAGGTGCGCGCGAGCACCGAGACGATCGTCGGCGACGTGCGCACGATCGCGAGCGGCAACGTCGACCTGTCCGCGCGCACCGAGCAGCAGTCCGTCTCGCTGCAGCAAGCCGCGGCGAGCGTGGAGCAGCTGACGGCAACCGTACGCCAGAACGCGGACAACGCACGCGATGCGCGCACTTACGCCGAGGGGGCGGCCGGCATCGCGGCAAAAGGCGGAGACGCGATGCAGCGCGTCGTCGAGACGATGTCGGCGATCTCGCACAGCTCCGCGCGGATTTCCGGCATCGTCGGCGTGATCGAAAGCATCGCATTCCAGACCAACATCCTCGCGTTGAACGCCGCCGTCGAAGCGGCACGCGCGGGCGAACAGGGACGCGGTTTCGCCGTCGTCGCGACCGAGGTGCGGGGGCTCGCGCAGCGCTGCGCATCGGCGGCAAAGGAGATTCGCGAACTCATCGGCAATTCCGCGCAGCGCGTCGAAGACGGCAGCGGTCTCGTCGCGCTCGCCGGTTCGGCGATGACCGAGCTCGTCGTCGCGGTCGAGCGCGTGAACGCGATCATGGGCGAAACGAGCATCGCCTTCGACGAGCAGTCCGCCGGCATCGAGCAGGTGAATGCCGCGGTCATCCAGATGGAGCAGACGATGCAGCGCAATGCCGCGCTGGTCGAGGAAGCGGCCGCCGCGGCGTTGTCGCTCGAGGATCAGGGCGCGCGGCTCAGCGATGCCGTCGCGCAATTCCGTCTGCGAGAAGCGGCGGCGGCGTGATGTAACGGCCCGTGGCGGGCTGGCCGGCCCGTCACGCCACCCGGGCCGCAGCCCGGTGTCGTGACGGGAAACAGGTGGATCGCCGGTGTGCGGTGTGCTGTGTGTGACTAGACCGCCCGCTCCAGCAGGTCGGTTGCGAACGACTTCGCATGCTCGACAGCCTCCTGCGCATCGGGGAATACACCGAGCTGCTCCCAGTGCTCTTCGGCCGCGTAGGTTCCCCTCACCGCCAGCGCCCGCTGAACGCGCAACTGCGCCGCGTATTTACCGTCGTCCAGTGGCCGGGCCGTCGCGACGACCTTGTGCGGCGGGCTCGCTCGCTCCGGCTGAACCAGCTCGACGGAGCCATCGGCCGTGCCGATCGCCATCAACTCGTTCCTGGCCTTGCAGTCCGGGCAGTAGAAGCACCATCCCGCATCATCCTGGCGAGACTTGACCTGCCCGCGCGCCAGCACGGCACGACATTCAACGTTTTCGCAGATGAACGGCATAGCTGTCTCCGAAGTTGTTTGAGAGAAATCCTAGCATGTCCGTCGGCGGCGAAACCAGAAAAAAAGCCGGCCCCGAAAGGACCGGCCTCGCCGACATCGCACCGCGCAAATGCCTGCCCGCGCGGCCTCGCTCAGTAGTGACTGCGCCCCCACAGCGTCTTCGGTTCGTCGAGCAGGCGACGCAACCCGCTGCGCTCGATCATCGTCTCCGCGACTTCCATCACGCGCTCGAGAATCGCGTTCTCGTCGACCGACAGCACGCGCCGATCCTCCATCAGCACGCGGCCGCCGACCATCGTCATGCACACGTCGGCCGCGTTCGCGAAACACGTGACGCGATACACGGGCATGTTCATCGGCATCATGTGCGGGCGGAACAGGTCGACGAGGATGAGGTCGGCGAGCTTGCCGGCTTCGAGCGAGCCGATCTCGTGATCGAGCGACAGCGCCTTCGCCGCGTCGATCGTCACCATCTCCAGCACCTTGCCGTGCGGCAGCACGTCGGGGTCGCGGAAATGGCGGCGATGGTAGTGCATGCACTGCCACATGTGACGGAACATGTCGTAGCCGCGATCTGGCGCCGCGCCGTCCGACGCGATCGCGACCGTCACGCCCGCATCGATCAGCTCGGGCACCGGGCAGCGGCCGATGATCGACATGATCGCGCTCGGGTTGTGGACGATCGCGGTGCCGGTTTCCACGCACGCGGCGATGTCGGCGTCGGTCAGGTCGATGCTGTGCGACATGAACGACGTCGGGCCGAGCAGTCCGAGCTCGCGATGCGCGAACGCGAGCGTGCCGGCGCGGTGCCCGTCCTGCGTGAACGTCAGGCCGCGCTCGCGCGCAAGCGCGCCGTAGCGTGCGGCCTGATCGCGGAAATCCCGCTCGTACTGCACGAGCTCCGGGTCGTGCTCGGGCCCGTACACCGGCAGCGTGATCGCGATCCGGATTCGACCGTCGGCGTCGCCGTGGCATTCGTCGACGATGCGTTCGCACACGTCGTACATCGTGTCGAAATCGATGTCGCGCGTGTCGCTGCAGTCCGGCGCGTGGCGCGTGTATGCACGCGGCGCGGGCGGGCGCGACGGGCCGACGGCCACGATCGAGCGCGTGCCGGTGCGCACCACGGCATCGCAATGACGCCGCGCGTAGACGGGATCGTCGACGCGCATGATCGAGTTGCCGCCGCCGAGCAGCGACACGCCCGTCGTCACGCCGGCCTTCAGCCGTTCGAGCGCCGCGAGATGCGATTCGGTTTCCCAGAACGCCTCGTCGGATGCACGCGTGTAGATCGTCTCGGCCGCGGCCGACCACGCATCGCCGTCCGCGCCGCCGATCGTGCGCAGCATCGCGTGGCCCGCGTGCGCATGCGCATCGATCAGGCCCGGCAGCACGGCCTTGCGGCGTGCGTCGATCGTGCGCGCGGCACGGAAGCGCGCCTGCAATTCGGCGGTGTCGCCGACGGCGACGATGCGATCGCCCGTCACGGCAACCGCGCCGTTCTCGATCACGCGCCGCTGCGGGTCCATCGTGATCACGCAGCCGTTCGCGATCAGGGTGTCGATCGCTTCACGCCGGTCGTCGGTCTTGTCCTCGGTCATCATCGTTTCGGTGTCCTGTTGTAGTTAGAAGGGGCCGGGCGCCGCCGCACGGAAAAACCGCCGGGCAGTCGCCCGGCGGTTCGGCGGCGGCACGCCGATCGGGTCGTCACGCGGAGCGGGCCGGCGCAGCCACGCGCGCCTTCAGCTTGCGCTGCGCCGCGCTGATCGCGATGAACACCACCGCGTTCACCGCGAGTGCGACGAGCCCGGGGTTGATCGACGTCAGC
Source organism: Burkholderia sp. BCC1988 (assembly GCF_905339895.1). Classification (NCBI taxonomy): domain Bacteria; kingdom Pseudomonadati; phylum Pseudomonadota; class Betaproteobacteria; order Burkholderiales; family Burkholderiaceae; genus Burkholderia; species Burkholderia sp. BCC1988. The sequence goes on along the minus strand of NZ_CAJPHA010000002.1, from coordinate 391,305 downwards.
GTGCTGGATGCGCCGGGGAACAGCGACGCGAGCGTCACGCCGTAGTAGTTCGTCAGCGCGATCACGATCGCACCGGCGACGATCCCCGCGAACGCGCCTTCCCGCGTGCCGAACGGTCGCTTCAGGAAGCTCAACGCGAGCATCGGCACGAGCTGCGTGAGCAGGCTCGACGAGAAGATCGCGAGCGTGACGAAGGTGGCGCCGCCGCGCAGCACGAAGTAGACGACCACCAGCGTGAAGATCGGCAGCGCGATCCGCGCGACGCGCGTCACCTCGCGGTCGGTCGCGTTCGGCGCGAAGCCTTCGCGGTAGATGTTGCGCGCGATCGTCGTCGAGGCGTTCAGCATGATCAGCGAGCCCGGCACCAGCGCGGTCAGCAGGCCCGTGCCGCCGACGATGCCGACGAACCACGCGGGGAACGTCTGCTTCACGAGACGCAGCAGCGCGAGATCGGTCTGCGCGCCTTCGAGCCCGTGCACCGTCATCACGGCCGCGAAGCCGACGAGGAACAGGAACGCGATCAGCACCTGGTACAGCGGCATCAGGATCACGTTGCGGCGCAGCGCGCGTTCGTCCTTCGCGACGTAGATCGCGGTGAAGCCGTGCGGATACAGGTAATAGCCGAGCGACGTGAGCAGGATCGTCGAGTTGTACCAGCTCAGGTTGAAGCCGTGCTCGGGCATGCGCAGCAGTTCGGGATGCACGGCGTCGATCTTCGCGAACATCTCGCCGAGGCCGCCGTAGTAGTGCATCGGCAGGTACAGGCCGAGGAAGATCGCGATCGCGAGGATCAGCACGTCCTTGAAGATCGCGATGCTCGCCGAACCGTGGATGCCCGACACGACCATGTACACGGCCATCAGCGTCGCGGCGATCCAGATCGCGGCCGCTTGCGGAATCAGCCCGTACGACATCTCGGACACGATCACGCCGAGGCCGCGCAGCTGGATCATCAGCAGCGACACCATCGCGAACACGGCCACGACCGACACCAGCACGCCGATTGCGCGGCTGTCGTACTTCGACGCGAAGTAGTCGGCGAACGACACGAGCCCGCGCTCCTTTGCGTAGCGCCACACCGCGGGCAGCATCCAGTAGCCGATCACGAACGCGAGGCAGCCGTACGACAGGATGTAGAACGCGGGCACGCCCTTGCTGTAGGTCCAGCCGCTCGCGCCGAGGAACGAGAACGTCGAGAACGCCTCGCCGGCCATCAGCAGGAACGTGAGCAGCGAGCCGAAGCCGCGCCCGCCGACCGCCCACTGTTCGAGCGTGAGCTTGCGGCCGCGCCGCGCCATCACGCCGATCGCGAGCGCGAACACGGCGAACGCCGCGATGATGATGATCGAGGCGTTCATCGCGCGTCTCCCGTGCGGCCGTCGCGGGCCGCGTCGCGCTCGTCGAGGTGGAACAGGATCGCGAGGATCGCGGCGGTCGCCGCCATCCAGATCAGGTTCCACACGAGCAGGAACGGCAGGCCGAACAGCAGCGGCCGCACCTCGGCGATCGAGCCGCCGGTGTACATCCCGACGAACGGCAGCGCCGCCAGCAACAGTCTGAATTTCATCTATGTCTCCTCCGGAAGACGCGCGAACGCGTCAGCGCATCAGAACTTCTGGCGGATGCCGACCACCACCGCCACCTGCGACGTCGTCGACGACGGCCCGTCGGTCCCGTCGATCCACGCGTGGCCCACGCCCGACGACGCCTTCTGGTAGAAGCCGTTCACGTACACGTCGGTGCGCTTCGACAGCAGGTACTGCAGGCCGGCCGACACCTGCTGGTAGTGACCGTCGTCGGCGCCGCGCGCGACCTTCGTATAGGTGTAGCCGGCCGCGGCCATCAGCGCGGGCGTGATCAGGTAGCGCACGCTGCCTTCGTAGTTGTTGAAGCGCAGCGCACCGCCCGTCGCCTGGCCGAAGTTCGAGCCCGTGTACAGCAGCCCGAGCGTCGCCGCGCCGATCGTGTAATTGCCGCCCGCGCCCCAGATCTGCTGGCGCACCGCGCTCGACAGGCCGGCGCCGAACACCGACGCCGAGCCCGGGTAGTAGTTGTCGGACGCAACGGCGCCCGTCGCGCTGGCCGCCGGATGGTTCACGCGCGCATAGGCGGCGCCTGCGTTGAGCGGCCCGTGCGTATAGGTGATGCCGGCGCTCCACGAGTTGTCGTTCGAGAAGCCCGTCGAATTCGAGAACCCGTACATCAGGTTCGCCTGCAGGCCCGCGATCGTCGGCGACACGTACTTGACCGCGTTGTTGGTGCGGAAACTATTGTTGATGTCGTCGTTGTCGAACGGGTGCGTCGAGTACTGCGCGAGGAAGCTGCTCATCTGCAGCGAGCCGAGAATGTCCTGCGTCGAGTTGTACTGGCGGCCGAGCGTCACCGCGCCCCAGTTCGCGCCGCTCAGGCCGACCCACGCGGAGCGGCCGAACATCCGGCCGCCCTGCCCGAGCGCGCCGTTCGCGACGTTGAAGCCGTTCTCGAGCCGGAAGTTCGCCTTCAGGCCGCCGCCGAGATCCTCGCTGCCGATCAAGCCCCAGCGCGGGCCCGATTCGTTGCCGCCCGTGAACTGCCACAGCGCATGACCCTTCGAATTGTTCGTGTAGGTCACGCCGGCGTCGACGATCCCGTACAGCGTTACCGTCGACTGCGCGTGCGCGGCGCCGGCGACCATCATCGCCATGGCCGCGCTCATGCACGCGACGCCCGTCTTCCTGCTCATCGTTCGCACCATCTCCGTCATCTCCTCTCCAAACCGTCTTGTCGATGTTGTGTTTTGTTGATGCTGGCCATACGCGCCGGTCGGCTTGTATAGACAGTGGCTGGATGGTATCCAGCCGCAGTCGCATCAAGAAATGAAATGTTCAACTGGGCGGCAGTTGAAAATCGAATGGAGACGAACGAAGGGGAAACGGGCGGCGAATGCGCGCGTCTGCAAGCCGATAGAAAGCGTGGAAGCCCGCCGGACGCGGCGCATTCTGCTCAGACATGAATGGCTCGCGTAAGCAAGCTGACGAAACGGTAACGCGCGACGCGCCTATGCGGTTTTCCCGGATAGACCGTGCATCGGCCGCCGCAACGCGGCGTCGAACGGATTCGTGCGCGGGCCGATCGCATCGGCCTGGCGCCGGAGCAGCTCGACGACCATCGGCATCCGGTCGTCGCCGAGCCGCGACGCCAGCGTGCCAACGCTCAGCGCGCCGACCGGGTAGCCGGTGCGATCGAGGATCGGCACCGCGACGCCGGCCATCCCGTCGAGCACGCCGCTGTTGCGGCCCGCGTAGCCGAGCTCGCGCACGCGCTCGATCTCGGTGCGCAGGTAGACCTCGTCGAGCACGCCGTAACCGCGAATGCGCGGTACGTTGAAGCGGATCACTTCCTCGCGCTCGGCTTCCGGCAGGAACGCGAGGATCGCGAGGCTGCCCTGCCCGACGCCGAGCGCAATGCGCCCGCCGATGTCCCCGGTGAACGAACGGATCGGGAACGGGCCTTCGCACAGATCGAGACACACCGCGTCGAAGCCGCTCTTCACGAGCAGGAAGATCGTCTCGCCGAGGCTTGCGCACAGCCGCAGCAGCGCAGGCCGGCACAGCGTGCGCATGCTGCTCGGGTTGCCGGCCAGCGCGGCGAGCGCGAAGAAGTCGACGCTCAGCCGGTACAGCTTCGACTGTTCGTCCTGCTCGACCATCCCTTCGGCGATCAGCGATTGCAGGATCCGGTGCGCGGTGCCCTGCGTGAGGCCGACGGCCTTCGCGAGGTGCGTGACGCGCACGCCGTCCTGCTGCATGCCGGCCAGCGCGCGCAGGATCGCGAACGCACGCTGCAGCATGCCGGTGCCCGGCGCGCCGGCCGCATCGACGGCGGCGTCCTCGTCCGCGGCCGGCATGCGTACGGCACGCGACGTTCCGGGCGAATGCGGTTCCTGCATGCGGATTCTCCTCGATGATTTCATTGAACGGAATACATCAGCTGCCATTGTCGTGTCGCCAAAATGCGCGCGGCATCCGGGTGTGCACGGGATTGACGCGCGTCTTTCACCACCTGCCCGCCCTTCATTCAACGGAACGATTTGCCGGCGACTCGGCAAAGCATTCCGTTCATTGGAATTTTTCTGAAATTCATCTCGTTGAGCAGAATTCCAAATTGACGCTCCGAAATATGGCTGGCTAGAGTCCGCGTCAATGACGCACCGGCCATGCGGTGTGCGAACCCGGAGTGCTCCATGTCGTTTCTCACGCTTACGGATCTGACGAAATCGTTCGGCGCGCTCACCGCCGTCGCCGACGTCAACCTGTCGGTCGAACAAGGCGAATTCGTGTCGCTGCTCGGGCCGTCGGGCTGCGGCAAGACCACGACGCTGCAGATGATCGCCGGCTTCGTCGACGTCACCCGCGGCCGCATCGCGCTCGACGGGCAGGACATCACGTACATGAAGCCGAACCGCCGCGGGCTCGGCATCGTGTTCCAGAGCTATGCGCTGTTTCCGCACATGAGCGTCGCGGAGAACGTCGGCTTCGGGCTCGACATGCGCGGCGTCGACAAGGCGGAGCGCGCCGAGCGCATCCGCGCGGCGCTCGCGCTCGTGCGCCTCGATGCGCTCGCGCACCGCTTTCCGCGTGAATTGTCCGGCGGGCAGCGGCAGCGCGTCGCGATCGCGCGCGCGGTGGTGATCGAGCCGCCGGTGCTTCTGCTCGACGAGCCGATGTCGAACCTCGACGCGAAGCTGCGCGAAGAGATGCAGTTCGAACTGCGCGCGATCCAGCGCAAGATCGGCACGACGACGATCATGGTCACGCATGATCAATCGGAAGCGCTGTCGATCAGCGATCGCGTGGTCGTGATGGAAGCCGGCCGCATCACGCAGACGGACACGCCGTACCGCGCGTACGAACGCCCGGAGAACCACTTCGTGTCGCAGTTCATCGGCAAGGCGAACCTGCTGCCCGGCAAGATCGTCGCGCACGACGGCGACGCGATCCGCATCGATCTCGGCCACGATCTCGCGGAGACCGGCCGCACCGCGCACCTGCCGGCGCGCGAGCGCGACGTGCGCATCGGCGATGCCGTGTCGGTGTGCATCCGTCCCGAGAAGCTACGACTGTGCGCACCCGGCGCGGGCCGCTTCGCCGCGACCGTCACGAGCCGCTTCTTCCTCGGCAGCCAGTGGCTGTACCGCGTCGACAGCGCGCTCGGCGAAGTGCTCGTGTGCTGCCAGAACGAAGGCGCGGAGCCGCTCGCGGAAGGCGCGCCGGTCGGCGTCGACTGGCACAGCGACGCGGTGCGCGTGATGCGCCGGGAGGCCTGAATGCGACAGCCTACCCGTCCGCTTTCGACCGACGGCGCGCCGGCCGGGCTCGCGCCATCGGGCGCGGCCGACGCCGTGCCGCTCCGCACCGCCGGCAGCGTTGCGCTGCGCGCGACGTGGCGTGCGCACGCGCCGCTGTGGCTGATGTGCGCGCCCGCGTTCGCACTGTTCGCGGCGCTCGTGCTCGTGCCGCTCGCGATGACCTTCGCGCTCACGTTCTACCGTTACGACCCGGCCACAGGTCCGATCGCCGCCTTCCAGCTCGGCAACTACGCGGAGGTGCTCGGCTCGTCGTACTTCCACACGATCTTCGCGCGCACGTTCGGCATCGCCGCGCTGACCACCGCGATCTGCGTCGCGATCGGCACACCCGAAGCGTACGTGCTGTCGAAGATGCGCGATCCGTGGCGCTCGCTGTTCCTGCTCGTCATCCTTGCTCCGCTGCTCGTGTCGGTCGTCGTGCGCGCGTTCGGCTGGAGCATGCTGCTGAACACGAGCGGGCTCGTGAACCAGGCACTCGGACTCGTCGGCCTCGGGCCGTACAAGCTGGAATACACGACGTTCGCGATCGTGATCGCGCTCGTCCACGTGATGCTGCCGTTCATGGTGATTCCCGTCTGGACGGCACTGCAGCGGCTCGATCCGCAGACCGAGCACGCGGCGCTGTCGCTCGGCGCGTCGCCGTTCACGACGCTGCGCCGCATCGTCGTGCCGCAGCTGATGCCCGGCGTGCTGTCGGGCAGCCTGATGGTGTTCGGGCTGTCGGCGAGCGCCTTCGCGATTCCCGGCCTGCTCGGCGGACGCCGCCTGAAGGTCGCGGCGACCGCCGTCTACGACGAATTCCTCGGCTCGCTGAACTGGCCGCTCGGCGCGACGATCGCGGTGCTGTTGCTGGTCGCGAACCTCGTCGTGATGCTCACCTACTACCGCGTGCTCGAACGCCGCTACGCGCGCAGCCTCGGAGGCGCTTCCCGATGAGAAAGAACGGCCCCATTGCGCTGGCGTTCCATACGCTCGTGATCCTGTTCGTGCTCGCGCCGCTCGCGATCGTTGTGCTGGTCGCGTTCACGCCCGACGAAACGCTGACGCTGCCGACGCACGGCCTGTCGCTGCGCTGGTTCCGCGCGATCCTCGACTATCCGGACTTCGTCACCGCGTTCGTCAACAGCGTGAAGCTCGCGTTCGCGTCGGCGACGCTGTCGCTCGCGATCGCGTTGCCCGCCGGGCTCGCGATCGGCCGCGCGACCTTTCCCGGCCGCGCGTTCCTGAACGGCCTGTTGCTGTCGCCGCTCGTGATTCCCGGCCTCGTGCTCGGCATCGCGCTGCTGCGCTTCTTCGCGCTGATCGGCGCGACCGGCTCGTTCGCGTGGCTGGTGCTCGCACACATGATCGTCATCACGCCGTTCGTGATGCGGCTCGTGCTCGCGTCCGTCGCGGGCCTCGACCGCAGCATCGAACAGGCCGCATGCTCGCTCGGCGCCGATCCGTGGACGACTTTCCGCCGCATCACGCTGCCGATGATCCTGCCTGGCATCACCGGTGGCTGGCTGCTCGCGTTCATCAACAGCTTCGACGAGCTGACGATGTCGATCTTCGTCACGTCGCCGCAGACGGTCACGCTGCCGGTGCGCATGTACATGTATGCGACCGAATCGATCGATCCGATGATGGCGTCGGTATCGGCGCTGGTCATCTTCACCACCGCCGGCGCGATGCTGCTGCTCGATCGCGTGTACGGCCTGAACCGCATCCTGATCGGCCAACACTGATGACGACCTTCGTTTCCCGCTCCACCGACAACGCGGACGACGGCGCGCAATTCGTGCGCGTCGCCGAACGCGAGCGCGCCGCCGTCGCGTTCACGCTCGACGGCCGCCCCGCGCAGGCGCTCGCCGGCGACACCGTGCTCACCGCGATCCTCGTCGCGCAGCGCCGCGTGCGCGTGAGCGAATTCAGCGGCAAGCCGCGCGCGGGCTTCTGCCTGATCGGCGCGTGCCAGGACTGCTGGGTCCGCACCGAGGCCGGCGCCCGCGTGCGCGCATGCTCGACGCCGATCGCCGATGGCATGCGGATTCTCACCGGCGCGCAGCCCGCCACGGCCGGAGACGCATCATGAGCGACGCACTGCGACCGGTGATCGTCGGCGCGGGGCCGGCCGGCGTGCGCGCGGCCGAGGCGCTGGTCGACGCGGGGCTGCGCCCCGTCGTGATCGACGAGAACGCGCGCTGGGGCGGGCAGATCTATCGCCAGCCGCCGGCCGACGGCGCGTTCGCGCGCGGCAAGCGCGTGCTGTACGGCTTCGAGGCCGCGAAGGCCGATGCCGTGCACCGCACGATGGCCGCGTTGCTGCCGCACATCGACTATCGGCCGAACACGCTCGCCTGGGCGTGCGGCGCGGGCCGCGTCGACACGCTGCAGGACGGCCGCGAAACGACCGTACCGTTCTCGCATCTGATCATCGCGAGCGGTGCGACCGATCGCATGCTGCCGGTACCGGGGTGGACGCTCGCGGGCGTCTATACGCTCGGCGGCGCGCAGGTCGCGCTGAAGGCGCAGGGCTGTGCGATCGGCAGCCGCATCGTGTTCGCGGGCACGGGGCCGTTGCTGTATCTCGTCGCCTATCAGTACGCGAAGGCCGGCGCGCAGGTCGCGGCCGTGCTCGACACGAGCCCGCTGCGCCGGCAGGCTGCCGCGACGCCCGCCCTGCTGCGCATGCCGTCCACATTCGCGAAGGGGCTGTACTACATCGGCTGGCTGCGCGCGCACGGCGTCGCGATCGAAACCGGCGTCACGCTCGAGCGCGTGCTCGGCGAGCGGCACGTAACGGGCCTCGCATGGCGCGCGGCCGGCGGCGACGCGCCGCCGCGGATGCTCGACTGCGATGCGCTCGGCCTCGGCTTCGGGCTGCGTTCCGAGACCCAGCTCGCGGATCTCGCCGGCTGCCGGTTCCGTTTCGATCCGCTCAACCGCGCATGGCTGCCCGAACGCGATGCGGCCGGCCGCACGTCGGTGCGCGGCATCTACGTGGCGGGCGACGGTGCCGGCATCGCAGGCGCCGACGCGGCCGAGGCGTCCGGGCGACGCGCGGCGCTCGCGCTGCTCGCGGATGCGGGAATCGCGATGCCGTCGTCGTCGCCGTCGCTGGCCGGCAAGCCCGATGTAGCGACGCTCGATCGCACGCTCGCCCGACTCGGCGCGTTCCGTGCCGGCCTCGAAGCGGCGTTCGCGCCGCCCGCCGCACTCGCCGCGCGCTGCCCGGACGACACGATCGTGTGCCGCTGCGAGGAAATCGACGCGGGTACGCTGCGACGCTGCATCCGCGGTGGCGAAGCGACCGAGCTGAACCGGCTGAAGGCGCTGACACGCGCCGGGATGGGCCGCTGCCAGGGCCGCATGTGCGGCGACGCGACCGCACTCGTGCTCGCCGCGGAAACCGGCCGCGCGCTCGCGGACGTCGGCCGGTTGCGCGCGCAACCGCCGGTGAAACCGTTCCCGATCTCCGCCGCACTCGCGGGCGACGATGTCGCGGCGATTCCCGACGAGGCACGCGATGAGTGAACGCCGTCACTACGACGTCGCGATCGTCGGCGGCGGGCTCGTCGGCGCTTCGGCTGCGCTGGCGCTCACGCGGCACGGCTTGCGCGTCGCGCTGTTCGAGCGCCGCGACTGCGGCGCGCAGGCAAGCGGCGTGAACTACGGCGGCGTGCGCTGCCAGGGCCGCCCCGCCGAACAACTGCCGCTCGCGCTGCGCGCGCGGCGCATCTGGGATCGCCTGCCCGAGCTGGTCGGCATCGACGGCGAATTCGTCGTGTCGGGTCATTTGCGGCTCGCGCGCAGCGACGCCGATCTCGATGCGCTCGATGCCTACGCGACGCTTGCCGGCGAGCACGGCGTGCCGTTGCAGGTGATGCGCGGCGACGCGTTCCGCCGCCGCTACCCGTGGCTCGGCCGCGCGGCGGTCGGCGGCTCGCTGTGCGCGACCGATGGGCACGCGAACCCGCGCGTCGTGTCGCCCGCGTTCGCACGCGCGGCCCGCGCAGCGGGTGCCGACGTGTTCGAGCACACGCCGGTCGACGACGCCCGGCACGACGGCACGCGTTTTCATGTCGTTGCGGGCGGCCGTGCGTTCAGTTCGACGTGGCTGATCAACTCGGCCGGCGCATGGGCGAACACGATCGCCGAGCGCTTCGGCGAAGCCGTGCCGATGGAGCCGATCTACCCGAACATGTGGGTGACCGAACCGCTGCCGCCGTTCATCACGCACAACCTCGGCGTGTACGGCGGCGGCGTGTACGCCCGGCAGGTCGCGCGCGGCAACTGCGTGATCGGCGGCGGGCGCGGCCGCGGCGACGGCGAGTTCGGCCAGCCGTCGGTCGACACGACGCGCGCGGTGATGCGCGATGCGTGCGCGCTGCTGCCCGCATTGCGCGACGCGCTGCTGATCCGCACGTGGAGCGGCGTCGAAGGCTGCACGCCCGACCACAACCCGATCATCGGCGCTAGCCGTACCACGCCGAACCTGCTGCATGCGTTCGGCTTTTCCGGCGGTGGCTTCCTGCTCGCGCCGGGCGTCGGCGAAGTGCTCGCCGAGCTCGTCACAATCGGCGAAACCGCCACGCCACTCGATGCATTCTCGATCGGCCGCTTCTTCCCCCAAGCCGCGCCGACCGCCCCTTTCCGTCAAGAGGAGACCCAACGATGAAACTGCTCGGAACGATCGCGGCGGCTGCCGCCCTCTGCCTCGCAGGCGCCGGCGCGCCGGCGTTCGCGCAAACCAAGACGATCTACGTCGGCATGAACGGCGGCCCGATGGAAAAGGCCTATACGAGCCAGGTGCTGCCCGACTTCGAGAAGGCGAACAACGTGAAGGTCACCGTCGTGCCCGGCACGTCGTCGGACGTGCTCGCGAAGCTGCTCGCGAACCGCAACAAGCCGCAAATCCACGTCGCGTTCCTCGACGACGGCGTGATGGCGCGCGCGGTCAGCCTCGGCGCGTGCCAGAAGCTCGACGATTCGCCGGTGCTGAAGGAGCTGTATCCGTTCGCGCGAATGAAGGACGACGTCGGCGCGGGCGTGCAGCTCGGCATGACCGGCATTGCGTACAACAAGAAACTGTTCGCGGAGAAAGGCTGGGCGCCGCCGACGTCGTGGATGGATTTCGCCGACCCGAAATACAAGGGCAAGGTCGTGTTCCAGTCCGCGTCGAGCAGCACGTTCGGGCTGCACGGATTTCTCGCGATCAACCGGCTGCTCGGCGGCAGCGAACAGAACGTCGAGCCCGGCTTCAGCAAGTGGGCGAGCACGGTCGGGCCGAATGTCGTCGAGTACATCCCGAACTCGGCGAAGATCTCCGAGATGGTGCAGACCGGCGAGGCCGGCCTGTTCCCGCTGACGCCGACCGGCGTCGGCGACCTGCAGGACAAGGGCATTCCGGTCGCGTATGCGAACCCGAAGGAAGGCCCGGTGCTGCTGCTCGTCGACCTGTGCGTGGTCGCGAACAACCCGGACCCGCAACTGGCCCAGAAGCTCGCGCAGTTCCTGCTGTCCGCACCCGCGCAGACGAAGGCGGCCGAAGCCGGCAAGCAGATCCCGACCAATCGCCTCGCGAAGATGCCCGCTGCGATGCAGCAAAGCCTTGGCAACGTCGACGATCTGGTGCGCAAGTTGACGGTGGTCGACTGGACGGCGATCAACGCCCGCCGCGCGCAGTGGGACACGCGCTGGAACCGGCAGATCGAGCGGTGACGGGCACCGGCGTGCGCGGGTACGGCCGTGCGCGCCGCGACCATCATTTGCGGGAGTGATGACACTCCCCTTTTTCTGCGGATTTGACCGGGGCGGCGGTGCCGACAACACTAGCCCGCAGTGCCGCATGCGTTCGAGAGACGGCACGCACCCGCCCCCTTCAGAGTCCGCCATGTACCCGACCGACACCATGCAATCCCCGAGCGCCGCCCGGCCGCTCGCCGACCGGCAGCTTCGCCGCATCGTCATCGCCTCCGTCGCCGGCAACGCGATGGAGTGGTACGACTTCTTCGTCTACGGCACGGCCGCCGCGCTCGTGTTCGGCCACGTGTTCTTTCCGCCCGGCGCGTCGCCGCTCGCGGGCAGCCTCGCGGCGTTCGCCGCGTTCGCGCTCGGCTTCGTCGCGCGGCCGCTCGGCGGGATCGTGTTCGGGCATGTCGGCGACCGCTACGGCCGCAAGGCGTCGCTCGTGTGGACGCTGCTGATCATGGGCGCGTCGACGTTCGCGATCGGCCTGCTGCCGACCTATGCGCAGGTCGGCCTGTGGGCGCCAGCGGCGCTCGTCGTGCTGCGGCTGCTGCAAGGCATCGCGTCCGGCGGCGAGTGGGGCGGCGGCGTGCTGATGATCAGCGAGAACGCGCCGCCCGAGCAGCGCGGCTACTACGCGGCGTGGAGCCAGCTCGGCGTCGGCGGCGGCTTCGTGCTGTCGTCGGCCGCGTTTCTCGCCGCCCAGGCGCTGCCCGACGACGCGTTCCGCACGTGGGGCTGGCGGCTGCCGTTCCTCGCGAGCATCGCGATCTTCGCGATCGGCATCTACATCCGCCGCCACCTGCCGGAAAGCCGCGACTACGAGCAGGCCGGCAAGCGCGGCGCGCACACGCACTTGCCGATCGTCGAATGCATCCGCCGCCATCCGAAGGAAATCCTGCTCGCGATGGGGCTGCGCGTCGCCGAAAACGGCGGTGCGTACATCTTCCTCGCGTTCTCGCTCGTCTACGGCAAATACGTCGGCATCCCGAACGGCGTGATGCTGACCGGCGTGATGATCGCGATGATCGTCGAAATGGGCGCGATGCTCGCGTGGGGCCGGCTGTCCGACCGGATCGGCCGCAAGCCCGTGTACCTGATCGGCGCGCTGAGCCTCGTCGCGTGCGCGTTTCCGTTCTTCTGGCTGCTCGACACGCGCGCGACGCCGCTCGTGTGGCTCGCGCTGACGGTCGGCACCGCGGTGAGCCACGGCGCGATGATCGGCACGCTGCCCGCGCTGGTCGGCGAACTGTTCAGCACCGAGGTGCGCTATTCGGGCGTCGCGCTCGGCCATGAAGTCGCGTCGATCTTCGCGGGCGGCATGTCGCCGCTGATCGCGACCGCACTGCTCGCGCGCTATCACGCATCGTGGCCCGTGTCGCTGTTCCTCGTGGCGCTCGGCCTCGTGACCGTCGCGACGCTGTGCGTGATGCGCGAGACGCGCGGCGCGCCTGCTGCCGACACGCGCGGCGACGCGGCATGAGCGTAGCCGCCGCGCACGCGACGCTTCCGGCCGGCGAACGACACACCGGTTTGCGGTACCGCATGCACGCGTGCGCGGCGCGACGATCGCACCCGGCCGCGACGACCGCGCTATGCGTCGGTGCTGCGCCGCACGCCGCCGAACTCGGGCGCCAGTCCCAGGTGGTCGAGCAGCCGCGCGAATTCGCCGAGCCGCTGCCGCATGTAGGCCGGCACGTCGACCTGCGCATAATCGTGGAACCCGGCGCCGCTACGCACGCCGTCGCGCCCGGCCGCCATGTTGCGCACGACGCTGTCGGCCGGCGCGAAGCGCGGGCCGATCTCGCCGGCGAGATACGTCGACGCGTAGTACAGGATGTCGCAGCCGCCCCAGTCGATGAACTCGAGCAGCCCGAGCACCGCGAAGCGCGGGCCGAAGCCGGTGCGGATCGCCGTGTCGATGTCCTCGGCGCTCGCGACGCCCTCTTCCACCATGCGTGCCGCCTCGTTCATCGCGAGCGCCTGGATGCGCGGCACGATGTAGCCGGGCGCCGGCCCGCAGATCACCGGCTTCTTGCCGACGCGTTCGAGCAGCGTGGCCAGTGCGTCTACGACCCGCTGATCGGTCGCGTCGCTGCGGCTGATCTCGACGAGCGGCATCAGCAGCGCCGGGTTCAGCCAGTGCGCATTCAGCATCCGTTCGGGGTGCGCGACATGGCGCTGCAACTCGGTGACGACGAACGTCGACGTCGTCGACGCAATCGTTGCGCGCGCATCGACATGTGCGTCGAGCCAGCGCAGCGCGTCGGCCTTCGCGTCGAGTACCTCGGGCAGCGCTTCGAACACGATGCCGGCGTCGCGCAGCGCGGGCGCCGCGCCCTCACGCGCGACCAGCGCGATGCGGGCGACGACGGCCGCGGCCTGGTCGCCATCGATCCGGCCGAGTGCCTCCTGCGCATGCAGCGGCCGCGCGATCTCGCCGCGCGTGCGATCCTCGAATACGCGCCGGCCTTGCGCATCGCGCGGCTTGAAGTCGATCAGCGTCACGTCGAGGCCCGCGAACGCAAAGACGAGCGCGATCCCCTGCCCCATGCGTCCCGCGCCGAGCACGTGCACGCGCGTCACGTCAGCGGCGGGCGTCATGCGGCGTACCCCGCATCGAGCAGCGCGCGCATCGCGTCACGCGACAGCGCGGCGAGGCCGAGCGCCTCCAGCGTGCGCCCTTGCGCATACAGGTCGCGGCCGGTCACCGCCGACGCGACGCTCAGCAGCCCCTGCGCAACGGGCGTCGGCACGTCGGCCCAGCGCCCGCACGACACGATGAAGGACAGCCCGAGCCGGGTGTCCTCGAGCATGTAGCGATGCGTGCGCAAATCGATCTTCTCGCGCCAGTCGCCGCTGTCGGTCAGCTTGCCGTGCGCGCCGCGCCCGTACATCCATTCGTCGCCGTCGGTCGCGTAGTGGTCCGCCAGCGGGAAATGCGGCGCGCGGTAGCCGAGTGCCTCGCGCACCGCGATGCGTTCGGCATCGAGCGCATTCGTCACGCGGCGGATCGACGGCTGCGTGCCTTCGTTGTGGATGTCCCACGCGTCGAAGTGTTCGAGCGGCCCGGCGTTCATCAGGATCAGCGGCGGATGAATCACCGGGCCCGCGTTCATCAGCGCGCCGGACAGCGCATCCTCGACCGGCTCGACCGACGGGTAGCCCGCGCGCAGCACGTCGAACGCCCAGGTCGCCGCGTTCGCGGGAAACACGCCGGTCGGCAGGCGCGTCGCATACGCGCTGATCACGACCGCGTCGTCGCCATGCTTGCGTACCAGGTACGGCAGCGTGCCGGTCTCGGCAAAAGCGACGCGCGCGCGGTTGCCGGCATCGGCCGCCGCACGCGCGAACACGACGCTGCCGAACGTGCCGGGCGGCAGGAACACGACCTGGTCGTCCTCGAGCAGGGGCGCGACCTGCGCGGCGAGCGCATCGTGCGAGACGGCCGGCAGCGGCACCACGACGAGCCGCGCGCCGCGCAGCGCGGCCGCGAGATCATCGCTCAGGCGGATCGCACCGCGCGCGTCGCCGAGCGGCACGGCACGCCTGCCGCGACAGTCGGTCACCTGCAACGCGCCGAGCTCGCGCAGCCGCGCATGCGGTTCGCGGTCGCGCCGCCACCACGTCACGTCGTGGCCCTTCTCGAACAGGTCGATCGCGGCCGCATGGCAGCCGTGGCCGCCGCCCAGTACACATACCTTCATCGTCGTCTCCCGGTGAGTGAGTGTTGCCGAGACTACGCGGCGGCGCGCATCGCGTCGCTTCAAAACGCGCAACGGCGCGCCCGTTCGCGCAACGCAATCGCGGCGATGCGCACGACGTCGCATCCATCCGTCCGACACGAGGCCACCGCATGGATATCGCCCTTTCCCGACATGCGCCGAACCGGCTCGGCACGCTGCATGCGCCCGACGAAGTCGAACGCGCGGTCGCGCACCGGCTCGGGCCGCACCGGATGGCCGCGCACGGCCGCGATCCGTTTCATGCGGAGCTGTACGAGGTGCCGCTGCATCACGGCGCACTGCTCGAGCTCTGCTACGGCCGCGAGACGCGCATCGAGTTCGGCGACGATGCCGGGCATTTCCTGTTCCGGCTGACGCTGTCGGGCGCATGTGAGCTGCAGGCCGGCGACGTGGTCGCACGCGCCGGGCCGGGCCAGCTGACGGTGTCGTCGCCGGCGCTCGCGAGCCGCCTGAGCACGAGCCCCGATTGCCGCAACCTGGTGCTGCGGCTCGAACGCGGCGCACTCGAGCGCAAGCTGCAGGACATGCTGCACACGACGCTCGCGCGGCCGCTGCAGTTCGATCTCGCGGCCGGCGGCAACGGTGCGGGCGCGGCGCTCGTGCTGCCGACCTTCGAATACCTGTGCCGGCTCGGCGCGCAGCCGGGGATCGGCACGTCGATCACGACGTTCGGCGCCGATCTCACCGCGTGGCTGATGGCGCTGCTGCTCACGCACCTGCCGCATTCGTACAGCGCCGCGCTCGCGCGCGGCACGCCGCCGCTGCCGGCGCACGTGCGCCGCGCGTGCGACCACGTCGACGCGCACCTGGGCGACCCGCTCGCGCTCGCCGCGCTGGCGGCGGTCGCGGGCGTCGCGCCGCGCACGCTCCAGCATGCGTTCCGCGCGTTCCTGAACACCACGCCGGCCGCCTACGTGCGCGAGCGCCGGCTGGCCGCGGTGCACGCCGCGCTGCAGCGCGGCGACGCGCGCAGCGTGACCGACGTGCTGATCGCGCACGGCATTCACGGCTTCGGCCATTTTGCGAAGGCGTATGCGCGGCGTTACGGCCACCTGCCTTCCGTCACCGCGAGGCAAGCACCATGACGCACTCCGCCACCGGCCGGCCGCCGGCCCGCCCCGAGCCCGCGGCGCACGACGCGGACGCGCCCGACGGCCTGCGCGTGCAGGACCTCGACCTGAACCTGTTGAAGACGTTTCGCGCGGTGTACGAAGAACGGCACGTCGGCCGCGCAGGGTTGCGGCTGGGCGTCACGCAGCCGTCGGTGAGCTACGCGCTCGGCCGGCTGCGCCTGATGTTTCGCGACGCGCTGTTCGTGCGCACCGGCACCGGCGTCGAGCCGACGCCGCGCGCGCAACGGCTCGCACTATCGGTCGACAAGGCGCTCGCGATCCTGCAGGACGTGCTCGACGAAGGCTCACGCTTCGCGCCGGACAGCACCCAGCGCGTGTTCCGGCTGCACATGAGCGACTTCGCGGCGAGCGCGTTCCTGCCGACGCTGCTCGCGGCATTCGACCGGCGCGCGCCGGGCGCGGTGATCGAGACGCTGCACGTCGACGAATGCCAGCTCAACGAGCGCTCGAATCGGGCCGCATCGACTTCGCGCTCGGTCATTTCGCGGATGCATCGAGCCATTTCCAGCGGACCGCGCTGCTGCACGAACGCTGCGTGCTGCTGATGCCGCGCCGCACCGCGCAGCGCCTCGCGCTGCCCGGCGGTTTCGTGCTCGACGGCGACGCGCCGGACGCGCTGCGCTTCGTCGCGGTGACCGCGCATCCGCAATCGATGCAGCTGCTGGAGCGGCACGGCCTGATGCCGCGCGTGCGGGCGGCGCTGCCCGACTTCCTGGTGGTGCCGGCGCTGCTCGAACACGGCGATTACGCGCTGATCCTGCCGGAGACCGTCGCGCTCACGTTCGCGGCGCGCCAGCCGTGCACGCTCTACGAGATCGCGGGCGCCGGCGAATGGGCCGTCAACGCGTACTGGCACCGGCGCTTCGATGCGGACCCGGGCCATCGGTGGCTGCGCGCGCTGCTGCTGGAGCTGTTCGATATCGGCCGGCAGGCGCCGTTCGACGCATGGCTCGCGCCGCAACCGCCCGCCTGCGCATAGCGGCGCGGGCGGGCGCAGACCGACCTCGGCGGTCAGAACGCCGTGAGGATGCCCGCGACGATCGAGCTGGCGGTCGCGCCGGGTTTCGCGACCGCGACGCCGCCGCCCGCCGCGCCATTGACGACGAAGCGTGCGTGCGCGCCGTTGCGCACCATCGCGGCCCCCGTGTACAGCACCGTGCGCTTCGACAGCGGATAGTCGAAGCGGATGCCGTACGAATCGGCGTTGCCGTCGCTGTCGGCGACCTTCCGGTAGTGGCCGATGCTCAGCAGCAGCGACGCGCGCCCGATCGGCACCGTCGCGCTGAGTTCCATCGTGTCGCTGTGCGGATACGCGCTCTGGCTGTCGATCGCGGTCGCGACGTCGGGGCCGCCGCGATGCCGCATGTACAGCGCGGCGACCTTCACGACGTTGAAGTCGTACGAGATCGCGCCGACCGTGTAGTTGCCGTTCGCGGCCGAACTGGTGACGCCGAGCGCGGATGCCGCCACCGGGCTGAACTTCTGCTGCATGTAGTCGACGTCGACCGACAACCCGCCGCGCACGTAGTTGAGGCCCGCGCCGTACGTGTCGCCGAGCGTCGCCGGCTGGCCGGCCGCGCCGTTGGTGCCGCGCGCGGCCATCGCGCGCAGCATGAAGCCCGCGTAACGCGGCGACGTGTAGCGCAGCGAGTTGCGCACGCGCAGGAACGCGGGGCCGACGAAGTTGTTCGTCGCGTTGCCCCATGCGAGGCCCGCGCCGAGCCCGGGCAGGCTGTACGTGACGAGCGTCGTGTGCACGATCGTGTAGAGCTCGCCGAACTGCACGCCGCCGAACGGCCCGGTGATGCCGACCCACGCCTCGCGGCCGAACAGCGCGCTGCTGTTCGACAGCGCGCCGCTCGCCGCGTTGAAGCCGTCCTCGAGCTTGAAGATCGTCGCGTAGCCGCCGCCGAGATCCTCGACACCCTTCAGCCCCCACTGCGACGCCCACAGGTTGCCGCTGCCCATGCGCGTCACGTGGTTCGGCCCGGCATTCGCATATTCGATCGCGGTGTCGATGCGGCCGTAGAGCGTCACGCTCGATTGCGCGACAGCCGGCAGCGATGCGCACGCAAGGAGCGCGGCCGCCAGCGTGGCAAGCGGTACGGCAAGCCGGTCGGCTCGCCCGTTCAAATGTTTCATCTTCGTCGTCCCGTGGAAATGCCGGCGCTTGTCGGCAACGCGCCGTTTGACATGAAGCGCATTCGCATTCGGATGCGAACGCTGCCGATCAAAAACGGGCCGAGTCTAGGAACGACAATTTCGGACGTCGACGCAATGCGCTCTATAACGCTTATAGACGCGCCGCATGATGCGCGCACGCGCCGCCGCACGTGCGCCGCGCGGCGGCCCGCGCGCACGGCCTCGGTGTTTTCTTTATCCGCGTCGGTAAATGTCCGTGTGGCGCGGCTGTCACTCCGGCTATGGCGGCCGAATTTGGCCGACTACGCTGCGTCTCCGATCGTGTCACCCGCACGCTTTCGCACCGCGACGGCACCCGGCCCGCGAGGCCCGCGCCGCGCTTTTCCACCGCCCGCTCCTGGAGAATCCGCATGTCCGCACCCACGGCCCGCGCTGCCGACGGCAAGCGCTATACGTACGAATGGTATGTCGTCGTCATCTGCATGCTCGCGTATGTCTTTTCGTTCGTCGATCGCCAGGTGCTCGTCCTGATGATCGAACCGATCAAGCGCGACCTGCACCTGACCGACACACAGTTCAGCCTGCTCAACGGCTTCGCGTTCTCGCTGTTCTACGCGATGATGGGCCTGCCCGTCGCGTATCTCGCCGATCGCTACGCGCGCCCGCGCATCATCGCGCTCGGCATCGCGCTGTGGAGCGTCGCGACCGCCGCGTGCGGGCTCAGCCAGCAATTCGTGCAGATGTTCGTCGCGCGCATGGGAGTCGGCGTCGGCGAGGCCGCACTGTCGCCCGGCGCGTATTCGATGCTCGCCGACTACTTCCCGAAGGAGAAGCTCGGCCGCGCGATCGCCGTGTATTCGCTCGGCTCGTTCATCGGCGGCGGCGTCGCATTCCTGATCGGCGGCTACGTGATCGCGCTGCTCAAGCATGCGAGCGCGTTCACGCTGCCGGTCGTCGGGCAGGTGCATGCGTGGCAGGTCACGTTCCTGATCGTTGGGCTGCCGGGGATTCTCGTCGCGCTCCTGTTCGTCGCGACCGTGCGCGACCCGCAGCGCAAGGGGCTCGCGCAGGACCGCTCGGGCGCCGTGCGGCGCGTGTCGATGCGCGATTCGCTGCGCTTCGTCGGCACGCATCGCGCGACCTTCGCGTGCCACTACCTCGGCTTCTCGTTCTACGCGATGACGCTGTACTGCCTGCTGAGCTGGACGCCCGCGTTCTATATCCGCCGCTTCGGGATGACGGCCGTCGAAGCCGGCTACACGCTCGGCATCGTGCTGCTCGTCGCGAATACCGCCGGCGTGTTCTGCGGCGGCTGGCTCAACGACTGGCTGCTGCGCCGCGGCCGCAGCGATGCGCCGATGCGCGCCGGCGCGATCGGCGCCGCGTGCATGGTGATCCCCGCGACGCTGTTCACGCAGCTCGACAGCCTGCCGGCATCGCTCGCGATGCTCGTCGTCGCGATGTTCTTCGCGTCGTTCCCGATGCCGACGTCGACCGCCGCGATGCAGACGCTCGCGCCGAACCAGATGCGCGCGCAGATCTCCGCGCTGTTCCTGCTCGTGTCGAACCTGATCGCGCTCGGGATCGGCACGACCGTCGTCGCGCTGTTCACCGATCGCGTGTTCGGCGCGCCGGCGGCCGTCGGCCATTCGATGTCGATCGTGAACGTCGCAGCGGCCACGCTCGCCGCGTTGTTGCTGGCCGTCGGCTGCCGGCAGTATCGACGCAGCCTCGAGCGCGAACGCGGCCATGCGTCGGCGTCGGCTTCGGCCGATGCGGCCGTCGATGGCGGCAGCGCCATTGCCGCACGCTGAAGTCGCGCTGGTCGGCGTCGGCGTCGGCTTCGGCTTCGGCTGAGGCGGCCGTCGACGGTGGCCGCGCCGCGGCCGCACGCTGAAGTCGCGCTGTTCAGCGATCGCGTATTCGGCGCACCGCCTGCGCGATCGTCGACGCCGCGGCCGCCATGCTGGTCGCCGACTATCATCCACCTCACTGATTCTGGCATCACTTTTTTATCGATTTGATTTATGCGATGCCCGTCCTTATTCTCGGTTGCATGACGGCGCTGCACTAGCCGCGCCGGTTTCCCCTACCCCACGGAACACCCCATGCAAGCGAACCGCCACCAGGTCCGGATCGACGCGCTGATCGACGCGGCGCAGGACATCCGCTGTTTCCGGGTCTCGCGCGTCGACGGCCAGCCGTTCGACGCGTACGAGCCGGGTGCCCATATCGACGTCACCGCGCCGTCCGGCGTCACACGGCAATACTCGCTGTGCGGCCGCCCCGACGAGCGCGGCAGCTACCTGTTCGCGGTGAAGAAGGAAGCGCAGTCGCGCGGCGGCTCGCGCTCGCTGCACGACGACGTGCGCGTCGGTGCCGAGCTGTCGATCGGCGCGCCGCGCAACCTGTTTCGTCTGGCGGACGACGCGAGCGAGCATGTGCTGGTCGCGGCCGGGATCGGCATCACGCCGCTGCTGTCGATGGCGTACGCGCTCGCGCAGCGCGGCGCGCGTTACCGGTTGCACTACTTCGCGCGCAGCCGTGAACACGCGGCTTTCGTCGACGAACTGTCGGCCGAACCGTTCGCGTCGCGCGTGACCTTCCATTACGGGATCGCACCCGATGCGCTCGCGGCCGAACTGGGCCGCTGCGTCGAGTCGATCGACGCGAAAGCGCACGTCTATACGTGCGGGCCGGGGCCGTTCATGGATGCCGTCGTCGCGGCGGCGGCCACGCGGCTTCCGGAAGACGCGATTCACCTCGAACGCTTCGCGGCGGAACCCGTCGCGGCCGACGCCGCTGTCGACGCCGCCCCGGCGGAAGGCTTCGAAGTGCGCCTGCAGCGCAGCGGCCAAGCGGTGCGCGTCGCGCCCGGCACGTCGATCGTCGACGCGCTCGCGCGCATCGGCGTCGAGGTCGATACGTCATGCGGCGAAGGCGTGTGCGGCACCTGCATGGTGCCGGTGCTCGACGGCGAGCCCGATCATCGCGACCACTGCCTCAGCAAGGCCGAGCGCGCGAGCAACACGGTGATCTGCTGCTGCGTGTCGCGGGCGCGCTCGGCGGTGCTCGTCCTCGATCTGTGATGCACGGCGGGCGCTGAGGTGCTGAGGTGCTGAGGTGCTGAGGTGCTGAGGTGCTGAGGTGCTGAGGTGCTGAGGTGCTGAGGTGCTGACGTGCTGCGGCGCGGCGGGCGCTGACGTGCTGCGGCGCTGATCGACTGATCGACCAATGCGCCGATGCGCTGGCGACTCGCAGAGCCGCCCCAGCACGCCGCCCCGCCGTCACGCGTCGAACCGCTCGACGATCTCAGCGAGCAGCGCGCGCATCCACGCGATCCCCTCGTCCTCGTGAAAATGCTCGTGCCAGTGCATCGTGACCGGCGCGGGCGGCAGCGTGACCGGCAGCTCGTAGAGCCGGAACGCGTTGTCGCGGTTCAGGATCCGCGCGAGCCGCTTCGGCAGCGTCGCATAGAGATCGGTCACCGACAGCACGCTCGGCAGCGCGACGAAGTGCGGCACTTCGAGCGCGATGTTGCGGCCCACGCCCTGCGCGCGCAACGCGTCGTCGAGCGCGTGGTGGCTGTGCTCGACCGATTTCACGTTGACGTGCGCGGCGCGCACGAACTGCTCGAGGCTCAGCGCCGCACCGGCCGGCAGCCCGCGCCGGCGCCCCGTCATGCACACGTAGGTTTCCTCGAACAGCAGCTGGTGGCGCGTGCGCGGCATCAGCTCCGGCAGGTTGCCGATCGCGAAGTCCAGCCGGCTCGCGCGTAGCGCCTCCTCGATCTCCTCCACCGGCAGCGGCTGCACGCTGAGCGTCACGCGCGGCGCGCGCTCGCGCAGCGCCTGGCAGATCGCCGGCAGGTACGCCATCTCGCCCGCATCCGACAGCGACAGCCGGAACGTGCGCGTGCTCGACGCCGGATCGAAACGCTCCGCATAGCGCAGCGCGACGCGCACCATGTCGAGCGCCTTGCCGACGATCCCCGCGAGTTCGAGCGCGACCGGCGTCGGCTGCATCCCCGCGCGCGTGCGCACGAACAGCGGATCGTCGAACAGCGTGCGCAGCCGCCCGAGCGAATAGCTGACGGCCGGCTGCGACAGCGCGAGCCGCTCGCCGGCCTTGGTCAGGCTGCGCTCCTCGACGATCGCCTGGAACACCCGCAACAGGTTCAGATCGAGATGATCGACCGATGTCATCGTGACCTCCATCATTTGCCGTATTTATTTGATTGGCAATTTTAGATCAATTTGACGGATATGTAGCAGAAGACGAGACTGGGTACCCGATGCCGCGCGTGACGCGGCCCGATTTCGCGACTCTTTCCCCACGACGACGATGAGCGACATTCCCACCCAGACGATCGACACCCGCGCGTTGCACGGCTTCGCGCAGCCCGACCGCATCGCGCCCGCGATGTATCACGACCCCGCGCTGTTCGAGGCCGAACTCGACCGCATCTTCTACCGCACCTGGATCTGGGTCGCGCACGAGAGCGAGCTGCCGAACCCGGGCGACTTCGTCACGACGACGATCGGCCGCCAGCCGGTGATCGTCGTGCGCGACAGGACCGGCGAGATCAACGTGCTGCAGAACCGCTGCCGCCACCGCGGCGCGACCGTGTGCGAATCGCACAAGGGCAACGCGAAGGGCTTCACGTGCCCGTATCACAGCTGGTCGTACGCGCTCGACGGCACGCTGCGCGCGCTGCCGTACGGCGACGGCTACGAAGGCGTGTGCGAGAAAGGCGACCTGCCGCTCGTGAAGCTGCGCGTGGGCGTGTACCAGGGGCTGATCTTCGCGAGCTTCAACGACGCCATCGAACCGCTCGAGGATTTCCTCGGCGGCGCGAAGCCGTGGATCGACCTGTTCATGAAGCAGGGTGCCGGCTACCCGATCAAGGCGAACGGCGAGCACAAGTTCAAGTTCAAGGGCAACTGGAAGATCCAGCTCGAGAACACGACCGACCTCTATCACTTCCCCGTCGTGCACAAGTCGTGGATGAAGTCGATCGACGACGAAACGGCGGCCGCGATCACGAGCTTCATGACGAGCGAGGACGCCTTCTGCCGCGGGCTCGGCAACGGTCACAGCCTCGCGGTGCTGATGCCCGAGCTGATCGATCTCGACCAGGACGACGGCGCGCCGCTGCCCGAACGCTTCGCGCCGCTCGCGGCGAAGCTCGCCGAGCGCCATACGCCGGACGAAGTGCGCCGCATCGTGCGCTCGCTGATGGGGGTTGGCTTCAACCTGAACCTGTTTCCAAACCTCGCGCTGTCGATGGCGTTCTTCCGCGTGCTGCGGCCGATCTCCGCGAACGAAACCGAGATTCGTCACGTCGCGCTCGCGATGGATGGCGGCCCGGACGAAGCGAATCGCGAGCGGCTGCGGATTCACGAGCATTTCCAGGGCCCGTTCGGCTTCGGCAGCCCCGATGACGCGGAAGCATGGGAGCGCGTGCAGCGCGGCGCGCATGCGGGGCCGGACGTGCCGATCCTCGTGAACCGCGGGCTGAACCGCGAGACGACCGCCGCGAACGGCGAAAAGACCGCGCATGCGACCGACGAGACGGGCATGCGCGAGGCCTACCAGCAATGGCGCAAGATGATGGAGCAACAGTAATGGACGACCGCAACGCCCTCTTTTCCGAGCAGACCTTCGCCCGCGCGGTCGAATTCGTGTGGCGCGAAGCCGAGCTGCTCGACCGCCGCGACTATCGCGCATGGCTCGACCTGTGGGATCCGGCCGGTCACTACGTGGTGCCGATCGATCCCGACACCACCGACTTCGCGGCGACGCTCAACTACGTGTTCGACGACCAGGACATGCGCGAGAAGCGCGTGCAGCGGATGCTGTCCGGTTACTCGGCGTCGGCGACCGACGCGGCGCGCACGGTGCGGACCGTGTCGCGCTTCACGCTGGAGAGCAGCAGCGCCGGCATGGTCGAGCTGAAATCCGCGCAGGTCGTCGTCGCGTACAAGCGCGGCGTCGCGACGCTGTTCGCGGCCGACGTCACGCACAAGCTGCACATCGACGCGGACGGCGAAATGCGGATCGCGGAGAAGGTCGTGCGGCTGATCGACTCGACCGAGGCACTCAGCGCGATCGGCTTCCTGCTGTAAGCGGCCGCCGGTTCGCCATCGCCAGCGCAACGGTGAGCCGGCCACCTTCACCTTTCCGGACGACCATGCCCACACTCGAAGTTTTCCTGCCGGCCGGCCACGACGACGCGCGCAAGGCCGAGCTGATCGCGCGGCTCAGCGGCGCGACCGTCGACGCGATCGGCGCACCGCTCGAATCGGTGCGCGTACTGCTCACCGAATTGCCCGCCACGCACATCGGCCTTGGCGGCCGCACGGCCGCCGATGGCGCACCGCCGTCGCTGCCGGTGATCGTCGCGATCCTGATCGCCGGCCGCACCGACGAGCAGAAACGCGCGTTGATCGCGGCGCTGTCGGACGCCGGCGCGAACGTGCTCGATGCGCCGTTGCAGGCGACGCGCGTGATCATCAAGGACATCCCGAACACCGACTTCGGGATCGGTGGTCAAACCGCGCGGGCGCTGGGGCGCTGATCGTGTGCCGCGCGTCGCTATCTGGCTGCGATGTGCGTGATGTGCGTGATGTGCGTGATGTGCGTGACGTGCGTGACGTGCGTGATGTGCGTGACGTGCGTGACGTGCGTGACGTGCGTGACGTGCGCGACGTGCGCGACGTGCATGGCGCCCGTTACGCTTGCGCCGCGACGCACCGCTTACGCCTGCGTACCGACAAGCGGCAGCGTCACGCGACAGTCGAGCCCGCCGCCTTCGGCCGGGCTCGCGCCGATGCGCCCGCCATGACGCGTGACGATGCTCTTGCACAGCGACAGCCCGATCCCGTTGCCGCCGGCCTTCGACGACGAGAAACCGTCGAACAGCCGGTCGTGCGCCCCTTCGACGATACCGGGCCCGTTGTCGATCGCCCGCAGCTCCGCGTGGCCGCCGACGTCGGCGGTGCCGAGCGTCAGCGTGCACGGCGCGCGCGCGCAGCCGGCGAACGCCTCGATCGCGTTGAAGGCCAGATTCAGGATCACCTGCCCGATCAGCACACGCTCGCAGCGAATCGGCAGCGGCTTGTCGGCCTGCACGATCGCGACCGTCACGCCCGCTTCCTTCGCACGCAGCTCGATGAAATACGCGACGTCGGCGAGGATCTCGCGCAGGTCGGCGAGCGCGACGACCGGCTCGCGCTTCACGATGAACTCGCGCACGCTCTTGATGATCAGCGCCGCATGCTCGGCCTGCCGGTCCGCGCTGCGCAGCCCCCAGATCGCATCGTCGACGGCGCCGCGCGTGTTCAGCCGCTGCACCGCACCCTCGATGAAGTTGCGCACGGCCGCGAGCGGCTGGCTCAGCTCGTGCGCGATCACCGTCGCCATCTCGCCCATCGCGTTGTAGCGGCCCGCGTATTCGAGCATGCGCGCTTCGGCGCGGCGCGCCTCCTCGATCGCGACCTCGTCGCTGACGTCGCGGAAATGCACGAGCAAACCGTCGAGGTCGCCTTCGATCTCGACTTGCCGGCACGTGATGCGCAGCCAGCACGCCGAGCCGTCGCGCCGCACGAAGCGGTAGCGCTGCGGCTCGGACGGGCACGTCGACGGCGCATCGCGCAGCTGCGCGACGAGCCGGTCGCGATCGGCCGCGGTGCAGTAGTCGAGCACGCCGCCGAGCGCATCGTCAGGCGCGAGCCCGAGCACGCGGCGCCCCGACTCGCTGATGAACTGCGCGCCGCCGTTCGGCGTCACGACCGCGATGCCTTCGTCGAGGTCCTGCATGAATTCGCGCAGCCGCGCCTCGTAGCGGCGCAACTGCTGACGGATCGCCTCCTCCGCGCTGATGTCGCGGAACTGCACCATGACGACGTCGCGCCCGCGCAGCGGCACGTGCGTCGCGATCGCCTCCGACAGCATGTCGACGCCGGTACGCGACCGATAGCACCACTCGTACACCTGCGGCCGCCCTTCGGCGATCGCGCGATCCATCGCGCCCACGCCGATCTCGCGCCGGTATTTCGGTTCTGGACGCGTCATGTCCGGCGCCTTCAGCGGCAGCAGCTCCTCGACGGAAAAGCCGAGCGCGATGCACGCGGCGCGGTTCGCCCACACGATCGCCTTGGTCTGCGCGTCATGCAGCAGCACGCAGGTCGTCAATGCGTCGAGCAGCCGGTGGAAATCGTCTTCGTCGGGGAAGCTCATGAGCGGATTCGGTTGAAGGCGCGCGGCGTCGCGCAGCCGGATGTCCAACATAGCACCGGCGTGCACGGCCCGCATCTGAAGATTTCTTTAGTCCGGCACGGAGCCACACCAGTCGTGCGGCCTTACGCACCAATTGCTGCGTGTTTTCGGCGTTTCTAGACTGATTGCATCGTCTTTCGAACCCCATTCCCAGGAGCCACTCATGCCCAACGCCGCCCTCGCCATCGACGCCGCGTCCCCCTCGCCGCATGCGGTCCGCGAAGCGGCCGCGCGGGTGTCGCCGCTCGACGCGGTGATCGAGACCGTCGCCGCGCGCCGCGACGAATTCGACCGCCTGTCGCACGTGCCGCGCGACGTGATCGCGCTGTTCAAGGAGGCCGGCATTTATCGCGCGGGCACGCCGCGCCGCTTCGGGGGCGATGCGCTCGCGCCCACCGCGTTCCTCGACATGATCGAGCGGATCGCGACCGCCGACGGGTCGGCCGCATGGGTCGCGAGCTTCGGCTCGGCCAACGTCTATCTCGCCGCGCTGCCGCTCGCCACGCAGGCCGAGCTGTACGCGAGCGGCCCCGACCAGGTATTCGCGGGCGGACTGTTCCCGGTCCAGCCGGCGCAGGCGGCACCCGGCGGCTGGCGCGTGAACGGCACGTGGAAATTCGCGAGCGGCTGCAAGGGCGCCGACTGGCTCGGCGTCGGCATCGCGGTGCCCGGCGCGCAGGACGCCGCACCGAACAAGCCGCGCACGGCCGTGTTCCGTGCCGCCGACGTCGAGATCGTCGAGAACTGGAGCGTGGTCGGCATGCAAGGCACCGGCAGCCACGACCTGCGCGTCGACGACCGCTTCGTGCCCGACGCGTGGACCTTCGTGCGCGGCGGCGAGCCGACCGTCGACGAGCCGCTGTACCGCTATCCGACCGTCGCGTATGCGGCGCAGGTGCTCGCCGTGGTCAACCTCGGGCTGGCCCGCGCGGCGCTCGACGTCGCGAACCGGATGTCGGGCGGCCGCCAGACGACTACCGGCGCCCCGCGCCTCGCCGATCGCGCGTATTTCCGCATCGAGCTCGCGAAGGCCGAAGCGCAGCTGCGCTCGGCGCGCGCGTTCTTCTACGACGCGACCGACTCGGTCTGGCAATCGATCCTGGCCGGCGACCCGGTCACGCCCGAGCAGGTCAGCCTGCTGCGGCTCGCGGCCACGCATATCGCCCGCGAAGGCGCGAGCGTCGTCGAGCGCGCGTACCGCCTCGGCGGCACGGCCGCGATCTATCGCACGCATCCGCTGCAGCGCCTGCTGCGCGACGCGATGGTCGTCACGCAGCACGCGTTTCTCGGCGAAGGCAACTTCGACGGCGCGGGTGCGGTGTTCACCGGTGTCACGCCGTTTCCCGGCTATCTGTAATCCGCGTCGATTCGCTTCGATGCCGCACAACGCATTCTTCAGGAGAACCTTTCATGTCCGATTCGAATCCGCTGCCGCTGCGCGTGCTGTTCTGCTGCGGCGTGTCGCAAAACTTCTTCGACCTGCCGCGCGAGAAGATCGGCGAAGTGTGGCAAGCGTACGGCGCGATGCTCGCCGCCGTCGAGGCGATGCCCGGCGTGCGCGTGCTCGGCGTGATGGATGACGACCGCCTCGTCGTCGGCCAGGCCGACGGCGCGCCGTGGACGTTCTACATCATGGCCGACGTCGCCGACTTCGACACGACGGTCGCGGTATGCAACCTGTATCGCACGACGCCCGTCGGCGAATACAACCTGTGGCGCTACGGCAAGATCGAGGCGCGGGTCGGCCGTGCGCTGACCGTGCCGCCGGCCGCGAAGCCCGCGGCGTGAGGCGCGCGATGACCGGACCCGATTCGACGCGCGCGCTCGAAGCGCTCGAAGCGCCCGATGCCCGCGAAGCCGTCAAAGCGCTCGACGCGCTCGCGCGGCGCGTGGCCACGCTCGACGCCGAACGCGCGGTGCGCGCGACGATCGCGCGCTACATGGCGCTGTGCGACGTGCCGGAGGATGCCGGCGACGGCCCGGCGCTCGCCGCGCTGTTCACGGCCGACGCGGTGTGGGAAGGCATCGGCCCGCAGTACGCGCGCAAGTTCGGCCGCCTCGAAGGCACGGACGCGATCGTCGCGATGCTGCGCCGCTACCTGCCGCCCGAACCGCATTTCTCGGCGAACCTGCACTTCCTGACGTCGGAGTCGATCGACGTCGGCGCCGACCATGCAAACGCGCGCGGCCGCTGGATCATGCTGCAGGCGTCGGGCTACGCGGACGGCACCGCCGAGCTGATCGCCGCGCGGCTGACCATCGATTTCGCGCCGGCCGCCGACGGCGCGACCTGGCTGATCCGCCATTTCCGCACCGAGCGCGTGCTCGACGGCCCGTGGCCGCTCGCCGCCGTGCCGCACGCGTGAACCCTTTCACCGCACTCACGAGCCATCGACCATGACAGGCTTCATCGACACCTTCACGCTGGGCGGCCCGGGCCCGACGATCGCGATCAAGGACACGATCGACATCGCCGGCCACCCAACCCGCGCGGCCAGCCGCGCGCTCGCCGACGCAGCGCCCGCCGCGCAGCACGCGGACGTGGTCCGCCTGCTGCTCGACGCCGGCTGGCAGATCGCCGGCAAGGCGAACATGCACGAGCTCGCGTTCGGCATGACCGGCATCAACGACTACACGGGCACGCCGGTCAATCCGCAGGATCCGACGCGCATCCCGGGCGGCTCATCGAGCGGGTCGGCATCGCTCGTCGGGCTCGGCGCCGTCGACGCCGCGCTCGGCACCGATACCGGCGGCTCGATCCGCGGGCCGGCCGCCTGCTGCGGCGTGGCCGGGCTCAAGCCGACGTTCGGCCGCGTGTCGCGACGCGGCGTCGCGCCGGCCGACACCACGCTCGACTGCGTCGGGCCGCTCGCGCGCGACGTCCGCACGCTCGCAGCCGTGATGGCCGCCATCGCGCCGGGCTTCGACCGGGCGCGTGCGGCGGCACCCGTGGCCGGCTGCACGATCGCACGCGTGATCGTCGAGGCCGAGCCGGCCATCGCGGCCGCGCTCGACGCGGCGATTGGCGCGTCGGGCCTGCGTACGCACGACGTCGTGCTCG
The DNA here is from genome assembly GCF_905339895.1 of Burkholderia sp. BCC1988. Lineage (NCBI taxonomy): Bacteria > Pseudomonadati > Pseudomonadota > Betaproteobacteria > Burkholderiales > Burkholderiaceae > Burkholderia > Burkholderia sp. BCC1988. The sequence goes on along the minus strand of NZ_CAJPHA010000002.1, from coordinate 361,866 downwards.
ATGCGATGCAGGATGCGTTCGCCGCGGGGCTTGCCGTCATCAACGCGGAAACGTCGCGTGCATTCGGTCATCTCGTCGAAACCGGCAAGCTCGGCGCGGATCTCGATGCGCGGCTGCGCATGGCCGCGACAACGACACCGGCCGCGCTCGCGCAAGCCGAAGGCGTGCGCGAGCGCTTCGCGGCGCAGGTCGATGCCGCGCTCGAGCGCGCGGAGGTGCTGGTGCTGCCGACCTTGCCTGCGCTGCCGATCACGCTTCGGCAGGCACGCGACGGCGTATCGGTCATCGCGATGTCGTCGCTGATCCGGCCGTTCAACCTGAGCGGCCATCCGGCGCTCAGCCTGCCGCTGCCGCTCGCGGAAACGCCGCTGAAGGCCGGGCTGCAGATCGTCGGACGCAAGGGCGCGGACGAACAGGTGTGCGCGGTCGCCGCGCACTTCGAAGCGGCGCTCGCCGCATGAACCACGATGCGGGCGCGGCTGTGGCCACGTTCCGCGAACCAACGGAATCACGCACCATGTCAGACCGAGTCGTCCTCGTCACCGGCGCCGCGCGCGGGCTTGGCACCGTCATCGCCGAACGCTTTCATGCGGCCGGCTATCGCGTCGCGCTGGCCGACATCGCCGTCGACGCCATTCACGCGCATGCGCGCGACCTCGACCCGAGCGGCGCACGCGCGATCGCGCTGCCGCTCGACGTCACGTCGAAACGCGATTTCGAGGCCGCGCGCGATGCGCTCGTCGCGCGCTGGGGCGCGATCGACGTGCTCGTCAACAATGCCGGCGCATCGAAGGTCGTGCCCGCGATGGAGATCACGGCCGACCAGTTCGACCAGGTGATCGACGTGAACCTGCGCAGTGTGCTGTTCGGCTGCCAGGTGTTCGGCCAGTACTTCGCGACGCGCGGCGCGGGCCGCATCGTCAACATCGCGTCGCTCGCCGGGCAGAACGGCGGCTCGGCGACGGGCGCGCACTACGCGGCCGCGAAAGGCGGCACGCTGACGCTGACCAAGGTGTTCGCGCGCGACCTCGCCGCGCAGGGCGTGACCGTCAACGCGATCTCGCCGGGGCCGCTCGATCTGCCGATCGTCTACGAGAGCGTCGCGCCGGACAAGCTGCGGCAGGTGCTCGCGAACCTGCCGGGCGGCAAGCTCGGGTCGGCCGGTTTCGTCGCCGATGCGGCCGTGCTGCTCGCGTCGGGCGACGCGCATTTCGCGAACGGCGCGTGCTGGGACATCAACGGCGGGTTGTACATGCGTTGAGCGGCGGCATGCGTCGAGCGTGCGGTGCAGACTGATGCCGGCCGGTGCTGGCCGGTACCGCGCGCGGTGTATGCGGTGTATGCGGTGTATGCGGTGTATGCGGTGTATGCGGTGTGCGCGGTGTGCGCGGTGTGCGCGGTGCGTGCGGGCGGGCACCGCGCTTACACGCACGGCCCGATTCGCGTGCGAACCACCCTGCGCTAGCGCGACGACTCCCCGTCGTCGCCCCACACGACCATCACGTCGCGCACCAGCGCGGCGATCGACGTCGCGCCGAGCTTCTCCTTGATGCTCGCGCGATGCACGTCGACGGTCTTCACGCTGATCGACAGGTCCGACGCGATCTGCTTGCTGCCCTTGCCGTCGACGACACCGCGCAGCACCTCCTTCTCGCGCGCGGTCAGCGCATCGAGCCGCTGGCGCAGCTCGCGGTGACGCTGGCCGACCGCGTGCCGCTGCTGCGCGAGCCGCAGCGCGCGTTGCACGCGCTCGAGCATCTGCTGCGAGTTGTACGGCTTCTCGACGAAGTCGATCGCGCCGTTCTGCAGCGCGCGCACCGACATCGGAATATCGCCGTGTCCGCTGACGAAGATCACCGGCAGCGTCGCGCCGCGCGCGTTCAGTTCCGCCTGCACGTCGAATCCGCTTTTCTCCGGCATTCGCACGTCGAGCACCAGGCACGCGGGCAGGTTCACGTCGAAGCGCGCGAGAAAATCGGCGGCATTCGCGAATCCCTCGGACGCGATGCCGACCGATTCGAGCAACCACGCGAGCGAGGTCCGCATGCCGCTGTCGTCGTCGACGATGTATACGATCGGAGCGGGTGACGTCATCGGGGTGTCTCGCAAGATATCGGTATCGGTATCGCACGCGCCGCGGGTGAGGCAAGCGTCGTTCGTCGGGGGTGTGCGGCACATCATAACGAGCCGAAAATGCGCTGAATACCCCTTTACGTACCGCTCGAACGCCCGATCGCACTTTTTTTTGCGCGTCGTATCGCGCATCTAGGTAGAACCTTTAGATGCGTTGGCGGGAACGCCATCTTCATCGTCAATCGTGCGAATGTTCGCCGGCTTTTTCGCGACGTACGCTTGGTTCATCGTCGACGATCCGCTGCCGCATCGACAACGCGCACGATCGCCGCCCTCATTCACCCAGGAGCGCCCATGTCCGCAACGACCGATACCCCGCAACCGGCACGCGCCGCCCCCACCGACGCGCAACAGGCCTTCCGGCAGGCAATGGCCCACCTCGGCGCGGCCGTCAACGTGATCACCACCGCGGGGCCGCACGGCCGCTGCGGCATCACCGCGAGCGCCGTCTGCTCCGTCACCGACGCGCCGCCGACGCTGCTCGTGTGCCTGAACCGGTCGAGCGCGATGCATGCGATCTTCGAGCGCAATCGTCACGTGTGCATCAACGTGCTGCCGGCCGAGCACGAACTGCTCGCGCGCCATTTCGCGGGAATGACCGAGCTGCCGATGGAACGCCGCTTCGAATTGCCGGTGTGGGATCGCGGCGAGCAGGACGTCCCCGTGCTGCGCGATGCGCTCGCGAGCCTGCAGGGCAGGATCGCCGAGATGAAGGAAGTCGGCTCGCATTCGGTGATGTTCATCGAGGCGACGTCGATTCGCGTGCGCAACGACGGCGACAGCCTCATCTACTTCAGCCGCGCGTTTCATCGCGTGTCGCGCACGGCCTGCGTGCGGGAACGGTAACGGGAACGGTAACGGTCGCGCTCACGTTGTCGCGCCCGCCGGTCGTTGCAGGCCCGATCGGCTACGCCGACGCCCTTAATGCACGCTGTCCGGCCGCGAGGGCCGCGCCCGCGAACAGCGTCAGCGCCGAATAGACGAGCCCGCGCGCAAGGCCCGCGCTGTCGGACACCCAGCCGATCGCGACCGGCCCGGCGATCTGCCCGAACGCGAAGATCGTCGTGAACGCGCTGATGCCCTTCGCCCAGCCTTCCGGCGGCAGGTTGTGGCGCACGAACGCGGTCGTCGACGCGACCGCCGACAGGAACGTCGCGCCGAACAGCACGCCCGACGCGAACGCGGCCGCCGGATGCACGAACAGCGCCGGCATCAGCGTCGCCACGCCGAGCAATGCGTTGAGCACGGCCAGCGCCTGGCCGCCACGCATCCGGTCGAGCAGCCCCGACCACAGCCGCGCCGACACGACGGTCGCGACGCCGAGCATCACGTAGAACGCGGACACGACCGTCCCGCTCATTCCCGCGCCGCGCAGCAGCGCGACGATGAACGTCATGTAGCCGATGTAGCCGACGCCGAACAGGCCGTAGCCGGCGAGCGCGAGTGCGAAGCGCGCGGGGCTCGCGGTCGCCGCCGGCGCGGCACCGTGACGCCGCGCGGCCGGTGCCGCATGCGCATGCTCGATGCGACGCGCCGCCGACACGGCGATCGCCGAGCACAGCACGCATGCGAACGCGAGCGCGAACCATGCCGGTTGCCAGCCGTGCGCGCGCTCCACGAGCGTCGCGGGCACGAGCAGCGACGACGCGACGATGCCCCACCCGGTGCCGCCGTAATAGAGCCCGAGCAGGAGCCCCGCGTCGCGCGGCGCTGCGGACGCGAGCCGCGCGGCCAGCACGCCGCCGCTGATGAAGATCAGCGCGCTGCCGACGCCGGTCGCGAGCCGCTCGACGAGCAGCGCGTTCATTCCGGACGTGAGCCCGCATGCGGCCATCAGCACCGCGGTCAGCGCGCAGCCGGCCGCCAGTAGCGTGCCGGTGCGCCAGCGGCGGGACAGGAACGGGAAGACGAGCGCGCCGATCAGGTAGCCGGCCGCGTTGGCCGTGTTCAGGGCGCCCGCCTGCGCGAAGGTCCAGCCGAGATCGGCCTTCATCGGCGGCAGCAGCAGTGCATACGAGAAACGCGCGAGACCGAGCGCGATCGCGCTGCCGAGCGACAGGCAGATCGCGAGCCGCCACGCGGTCATGCGGTCGGGTTCGGTGGCGCCGGCGTCCTGTCGTGCTGGCCCGGCGTGCTCCGGTTGCGGCGCTGCGCGCATCGCGGTGTCTCCATCGTGGTTCGCATCGTGCCGCCGGGACGGCGGCAGGCGCGCGGCTGCGGCCCGCGCGCGAGGTCGTCAGATGGTGCCAGAAAACCGCTGAAGCCGGTTCGCGTCCACGATAACCGCGCGCATTGTTCGTGAATGGCGGAAATCGAAATGATCGACGCGATTGAACTCGCGATTCAAAAAATCGCTTGAATGAATCAATCAATCGATTGCGGCCCCGATATTCGAAAAAAATCCTCGGGTTTTGCGATTGGATTCATACGCCTTCACCGCGCGAAATGCAGCGAACCCGAATGTTTAGCACGCCGCGGCTAAAAACCTCGCCACGCATTGCATTCATCAAATCATCAGACTAATATCGACGCCACTCGTCCGGTATTCAAAAAACATCGGATGAGCCGCAGTAATCCCGTTACCGCGCTTTCATGTTGAATCGCTCATGTTCACCACAGGAGAATTGACATGCAGGAAACCCGGCAGATCGAATTGCTTGACTGGATGCAGGAAGACACGCACCCCGAGGCCGTCGACATGATGGTCGAGGATGCCGTGGTGCCGTTCGGCACCGCGCTCTGGCCGGTCTGAGCGGCCAGCCCGTTCCCGCGGAAGGGCCGCTGCCCTTCCGCCGCTTCCGGAGACACGCATGCTGAACCTGCACCGCGCGCTGGGGTATCACCCGGCGCTGCGCGACAAGCTCGCACGCGGCGAGACGGGCAAACTGCTGGTCGGCTACGACAGCCGCAACCGCGACACCGCGTTGCGCGCGTTTTCCGCCCTGCCCGACTCGCTCGACGCGACGATCCTCTGCCTCGACACCACCCCGCCCGCCGACATCGCCGCCGCGCTCACGCATGCGGACCTGTTCGTGCTGCTGTACGACTCGTCGTGCCTGCCGACGCCGTCGCCGAGCGGCCCGCCGTTCCTGGCCGCGATCCGTCCCGCGATCGTCAGGCACTGGAGCAAGTCGGTGCTGTTCAAGGATTACGGCCCGCATCTCGACGAGGCGTTCGCCGAATCGCTCGACGACATCGCCGCGCGCAACGGCCGGCTGATCGAAGCGGCCGCGCGCGCATCGCAGATCCATTTCATCGACGAAGCCGGCAACACGCTGACCGGCTCGCTTGCGCCGGACCAGAAATGGACGAGCGTGGACGGGATGGGCAATCTCGACGTCGTGCCCGGCGAGATCGCGACGCACGTCACCGACCTGCACGGCTCGATCGTGTTCAGCGGCACGTTCCTCGGCACCGTGCCGTTCGCGATCAAGTACCGCGTGACGGAGCGGCTCGCGACGCTGCATGTCGAAGACAGCCTGATCGTCGATTTCGAAAGCGACGACGCGGGCTTCCGGCGCGACTTCGCGTCGTACCTCGACCGGCACGACAATCACCGGCGCATCGAGGAATTCGGCATCGGCACGAACCTGGGCATCCGCGGGCTATACGGCCGCAACGCCGGCTTCGAGGAACGCCATCCGGGCCTGCATCTCGGCCTCGGCGGCGGCGCGAACGGCAGCCACCACCTCGACCTGATCTTCGCGCGCGGCACGCTGGCGTTCGACGAGCGGATCGTGTTCGACGGCGCGTTCGCCGTCTGACCTTGGCATCAGGCGTCGGCGGCCGCCGCGTCGCCGAGCCACTTGAACATCACGAAGCAGTCGACGAAGCCAAGCCGCGCATGACGATACGCGCGCGGCAGGCGGCCGACGATCTCGAAGCCGAGCTTCTGCCACAGCGCGACCGCCACCTCGTTCGTCGCCACCACCGAATTGAATTGCATCGCGAGGAAGCCGCGTTCGCGCGCCACCTGCTGCGAGTGCTCGCACATCAGGCGCGCGACGCCCTTGCCGCGCGCGGCCTCGCTGACCATGTAACCGCAGTTGCACACGTGATTGCCGGGCCCGGCCGCGTTCGCCTTCAGGAAGTACGAGCCGAGCAGCACGCCATCCTCTTCGGCAACCCACGTGCAAAGCGGCGCATCGAGCCACAGCGCGCGGGCGGCTTCACGTGTGGGCGCCGGATCGAATGCGTAGGTCTCCTGCGCGGCGACGATCGCGTGGTACGTGGGCCAGAAGCGGGGGAAGTCGTCTTCGGTCATCGGGCGAAGCGTGATCATGCGGGTACTCTCGTGAAGGGGTTGGGGAATGCGCGCGTGGCGCGACCCTGCGTCAGGGTGAGCTGATCAGCCGCGCCATGTCCTCGCGCGAGAACGGCATGTTGCCGGGCGTCGCCGTCCGATATTACCGGACCCGCTCCGACGTGCCGACCCGCGCGCGCCGCACGTCGACCAGCGGGCTGCACATCTGCTCGCACATCGAAACGGTCAGCGGGTTCGCGTGCGGCAGCGGCCGGCCGGGAAACGCGCAGTTCCTCCCCCGCACGGCGCGTTTCCCGTACGCGCCGACGAGATCGGCCGTTCGGCCGAATCGTCATCCGACGCCCCGAATGAAAGAATGATTTTCATTCGGGCAACCGGTCTCGCCGCCCGACACCCCGAGCCACGAAGGCACTGCAGGCATTCCCGCGCAGCGCCTTCGCGTCGTGCTTCGTCTCGATTCGGCAGTCGGCCCGCGTGCATTTCACGTCATCCGCCTCATCGGGCCCACAACGCAATCACGCCGATATCCATGCCCTTCATGTAACTTATAAGCTACAATGCTCTCCAAGTTCGAACTGCTTCGCTATCAGCGTGCCGACGGTCGCGAGCCTTTCACCGAATGGTTGAACGCCGTGCGCGACAAAGTCGCCCAGGCGCGGATTCGCGAGCGGCTGCGTCGCGTGCAGACCGGAAATTTCGGCGATTGCGAGCCCGTCGGTGAAGGTGTGATCGAACTGCGCATCCACGTCGGTGCCGGCTATCGCGTGTACTTCGGCCGGTACGGCAGTGCGCTGGTGCTGCTGTTGTACGGCGGCGACAAGCACAGCCAGTCCGACGACATCAGGCATGCGAAGGAACACTGGCTGGACTGGAAACGGAGGCAAGCATGAACAAGCTCAAAGGCGCGGTATCGCACCACGACGCGGAAGTCGCCGAACTCGGTGCCGACCGCGAGCTCGCGGTGGCCTATTTGCGCGTCGCGATGGAATCGCTCGACGACCCCGACAACCGCGCGGCCGCGCTGCTCGCGCTGCGCACGGTCGCGGAAGCGTATGGCGGGCTCGGCGCGGTCGCGGCCGACGCCGGCATCAGCCGCGAATCGCTGTATCGCACGCTGTCGCCCAACGGCAACCCGACGCTGAAAACCCTGCTCGCGGTGCTCAAGACGGTCGGCCTGCGCCTGTCCGTCGTCCCCGCGCAACCGTCGCACGCATAACGCGGCGCACGCGCTTCAAGGCTGCACCATCCACACGAGCAGCACCGCGGCCGGCGCCCCACTCGTCCCCGCCGGCGGCCGCGCGAGCGTCGGCTCGACCTGCAGCGCCTGCGCGATCGTCGCCGCATCGTCGATCGTCGTCGTGCGCACGACCGTCATCAGCCGTGCGGGCCGATGCAGCGTCTCGCGATACAGCGCGCCGTACCACAGCGGCCGCGTGCCGAGCGCATCCTGCAGCGCGTACGGATAACGCCACAGCCGCAGCACGAGGCGGCTGTCCGGGCGGGCCGGATCGACACGCACGAACACACGGCGCGTACTCTCGCCGTGCGTATAGCGCGGCAGCACGGGCAGCGCATCGGCCGGCCCCTGCGGCAGCAGCCACCGCAGCGCGGCGGCGGCCGACCACGGCGTCGCGCGTTGCCAGCCGGCCAGCGAAAGATGGCGATCGAGCGTGTCCGACGTCGCGCACCATTGCAGCGGCAGATATTCCTCGCGATCGCCGCCGATCTCCGTGCGCCGCGTCGGCACGCGCGGCCACCCGCCGCGCATCCATTGATCGACGGTCATCGCGACGACGTCGCCCACGTGCGGACGCGCCGCGCGATCGAGCTGCCATTGCGCGGGCACGGTCCAGACGCCGGCCGTCGCGAGCACGACGAGCACCGCGACGAGCGCGCCCCGCGGCTGCACATGCTCGCGCACCTGCCAGTACGCATAGGCGCCCGCCAGCACCGCGAACCACGCGAGCCCGAGGCTCCAGCCGCCGAGCAGACCCGACAGCCACGTATCGCCGACGTAAAGCCGCGCGAAGCCGCCGAGCACGATCCACAACACGACCGCGGTCACGACCGGAATGCGCCACAGCGCCGGCCGGTCGCGTGTGATCACCCAGCCGATGCCGCTGCTCGCGAGCATCGCGAACGCCGCGTCGGCGTCGGGCAGCGGCACGTGCAGCGCGCCGGGCGGCAGGCTCGCGGGCGTCATGCCGGGCACGCCGGTGCCGAACGCCGGCACGAGCACGACCGCGATGCCGACCGTCGCAAGCCACCACGCGGACGTCACCCAGCAGCGATGGATCATCAGCCAGACCAGGAACGCGGCCGCGACGATCAGCCCCGTATCGTGTCCGTGCAGCACCGCGAGCGCGCGCATCGCGGCATCCACCGGCGGCGTGCGCAGGTCCTGCAGGAACGCATACACCATGATGTCGGCGTGCATCAGCGAATCGTTCGCGACGACGTCCCGCACGATGCCGGCAAGCAGCCACACGCAGCCGACGAACAGCAGCGCGAAGATGGGCACCACGCCTGGCAGGCGGCGCCCCTTCTCGATCGCGTCGTGCAGCCAGCCGCCGACGCGCGGCCAGCGGCGCGCGCATGCATGCACGGCCGCGCCGGCCGCGCGGCGCAGCAACGGCCAGCCGCGCCGCAGCGCGACGCGCACGCCGATCCACACGAGCGCGACCAGCGCGGCGATCACCAGCAGGATCGCGGCGACCCGCACGCTGATCGCGGCGGCCAGCACCGCCGACGCGCCGAACAGGATGCCCGGCACGACGTGCACGGGCGCCCAGATCAGCGCCGACACGACATTGACCGGATAGAACGACCGGCGCGGCAGCGTCGCGCAGCCGACCACGACCGGCACGACCGCGCGCACCGGCGCCAGGAAACGCGCGAGCACGATGCTCTTCGTCCCGTGGCGCAGCACGAACTGCTCGCCGCGCGCATAGGCATCCGCGTAGCCCAGCCGGACCCACCCGTTTCGAATCGCGCCGCGGTAGCGGCGTCCGAGCTCGTAACTGATCCCGTCGCCGAGGATCGCGCCGGCGGCCGCGACGCCGATCGTCGTCCAGCCGTCGAGCGCGCCCGCGCCGATCAGCGTGCCGGCCGCGAACAGCACGGCACCGGCCGGCACGACCGTGCCGATCAGCGCGATCGCCTCGGCACAGGCGGCGGCGAACACGATCGCCAGCACGAGCGCCGGATGCGCGCCGATCGCACCGAGCCATGCGTGGATGGTGTCGCTCATCGCAGGCCGCGCGGCGTGGCGGCGCGGCGTGTCTGCACCGGGCCGGCGGTGGCGTGGGGAAGGTTCATCGGCGTGTGCGCGCGGTCGTGCCGGCGGGCGGTGTCAGTCGAACTCGTGTTGGCGCGCGTCGGCCTCGAGCGGCGCGTCGTGGTAGCCAACGGTCGCGATCTCGTGCAGATAGCGCGCGAGAAACGCGCCGATCGACCCGGCTTCCTCGTACTGATGCACATGGCGGAATTCGTGCGTAAGGAGGCGTCGCGTGTCGTGGCCGCGCAGCACGAACACCGCATGGCCGAGCGTGAGGCCGATCGTCCCCGGCGACAGCAGGCCGGTGTCGCGCGCGATCGCGCCCAGCGCCGGCGTGTCCGGGAACGGTAGCCGGTCGGCGACCACGACGCGGATCCGCTCCGGCCGGGCGACGCCCACCGTGCGCGCGTCGTCGGCCTGCGCGGGCGTCAGCGGCACGCCCTGCGCGAGCCCGTGGGCCGCCTGCGCGTCAGCCCACGCGACGGCGTCGGGCAACGCGGACGGCAGGATGTCGGCGAGATCGATCATCGTGGCGGCTCCTCGGGTCGGGACGGTGCAATCGGGCACCAGTTTATCTCTGAATCAGGGCGCTCCGCGAGGCATGCCGCCCGCCCGACGGCGACCATTCTTCGGGAATACCCGCCCCATCTGGCCCTATCGCCTGTACCATTTCACGCCGATTATTTCGCTTCGAGACAGATTCGACACTCTCGTATCTCAAAAATTTCCCGCAGGTGCACCATTTTTGGTTTCGGCGGAATATATTGGTCAGAAGAACGGCCGCGGCGGCTACCGGCGGAGCAGCCCCGGCATCATCCCGAAGAGGACCGCTAGATGATCAGGGTAATGCTGGCTGACGATCACGCAGTCATGCGGGACGGACTGCGTCACATCCTGGAAACGGCCGGCGGTTTCGAAATCGTCGGCGAGGCGAGCGACGGCGCGGCCACGCTCGCGCTGGCCGAGCGTCGCGCCGCCGACGTGCTGCTGCTCGACCTGTCGATGCCCGCGCCGACCGGTATCGAGCTGATCCGGCTGGTCAGGACGCATGCGCCGTCGCTGCGCATGCTGGTGCTGACGATGCATGCGGAGGCGCAGTACGCGGCGCGCACGTTCAAGGCCGGCGCAACCGGCTACCTGACGAAGGACAGCGCGACCGCCGAACTCGTCGAGGCCGTCACCAAGGTCGCGGCGGGCGGCGTGTACGTGAGCCGGTCGGCGGCCGAGAGCCTCGCGCGCACGCTGCGCACGCCGGCCGACATGCTGCCGCACGAGCGGCTGTCCGCGCGCGAACTCGACGTGATGCGCCGCATCGTCGCGGGCCAGACGGTCACGCGGATCGCGGCGGAACTCACGCTGAGCGCGAAGACGGTCAGCACCTACAAGACCCGCATCCTCGAGAAGATGGAACTGCCGCACGAAGCCGCGCTGGTGCGCTACGCGATGCGCCACGATCTCGACCTCGGCGTCGACGACGCATGATACCCGCGTTCCGCGTCCGCTCCGCCGCCCCCGACGACGACGACGCGTCGGATCCGTCGCGCCTGTTCATGTCGTCGCTGCCGCCCGACCGGCGCGAGCGGCGGCTCGCGATCGCGACGGTGATCGTGTCGGCCGTGATCTTCGCCGCCCTCGCGCCGTTCGCGGGCGTGCCGCTCGCGCGCGTGTTGGGCTTCATTCCCGTGTACCAGTCGGCGATCGTGATCAACGACATGGTGACGGCCGGCCTGCTGCTCGGCCAGTACGCGATCCTGCGCGAGAAATCGCTGCTCGCGCTCGCGGGCGGCTACCTGTTCACGGGCTTCATGGCCGGCACGCACATGCTGACCTTTCCGGGGCTGTTCTCGCCGACGGGCCTGCTCGGCGCGGGCGAACAGACCACCGCGTGGCTTTATCTGTTCTGGCACGGCGGCTTTCCGCTGACGGTCATCGCGTACGTGCTGCTGCGCGCGGCGGCGCGCGCGCGACCGCCGTCGCTCGAGCAGCGTCGCGCGGCGATCCCGATCCTGCTTTGCATCGCGTCGGCCGCGGGCGCGACCGTCGCGCTCGCGCTGCTCGCGACCGCCGGCCACGACCTGCTGCCGCGCATCATGCAGGGCAACCGGATGGCGTCGACGATGACGCACGCGATCACGATCGTCTGGGCACTGAACCTCGCCGCGCTCGTGTTGATGTGGCGGCTGCGGCGCCGTCATTCGGTGCTCGATCTGTGGGTGATGATCGTGCTCGTCGCCTGGCTGTTCGACATCGCGCTGTCGGCGATGCTGAACCACGGCCGCTTCGACCTGGGCTTCTACGCCGGGCGGACCTACGGCCTCGTCGCATCGTGCGTCGTGCTGTTCGCGCTGCTGTTCGAGAACGGCCGGCTGCATGCGCAGACGGTGCGCGCGCTGGCCGGCGCGCGCTATCAGCACCTGCTCGTCGTGCAGAAGAGCGCGCAGCTCAACGAGGCGAACGAACGGCTCGAGCAGCGCGTCGCGGCGCGCACCGCGCAGTTGAGCGCGTCGAACCGCGACCTGCGGCGCGAAGTCGAGGAGCGCGTGCGCGCGGAGCGGGCGCTGCAGGCGTCGCGCGAGGAACTGCGCGAGATCGCGGCGATCAGCGCGAGCGCACGCGAGGCCGAACAGCGCCGCATCGCGCGCGAACTGCACGACGAACTCGCGCAGACGCTCGCGGCGCTGAAGAACGATCTCGAATGGCTGCTCGACCGCGTGCCGCAGGACGACGCGCCGCTGGCGCGCAAGATCGCGGCGATGCATGCGCTCGCGCGCGGCGCGGTGACGGCCACGCGGCGCATCGCGTCCGACCTGCGTCCGCTGATGCTCGACGACCTCGGGTTCGCGGCCGCGATGCAATGGCTCGTGGAGGATTTCCAGCACCGTCACGGCATCGCGTGCGCGCTGCACGTCGAGCCGGGCGAATTGCTGCTCGACGAACCGTATGCGACGGCCGTGTTCCGTATCGCGCAGGAAGCGCTCGCGAACGTCGCGCGGCATGCGGCCGCGTCGAGCGCGACCGTGGCGCTCGTCTACCGTGACGAGACGATCGCGCTGACGATTCGCGACGACGGTGCGGGCTTCGATCCCGGTGCGCCGCGCAAGTCGGGATCGTTCGGGCTGGTCGGCCTGCGCGAGCGCGCGTATCTCGTCGGCGGCACGCTGCGGATCGATACGACGCTCGGCGAAGGAACGACGGTGGAAGTGGATATTCCGGTGGCGTCGGCGCATGTGGCGATCGCGCATGACGGACGGGGGACGTCGCGGGCGGAAGAGGTAAAGGCGAAGCAGTAGCGGCGGTGTGCTGCTGCGGGGGTCAGTGGTAGTCTTCTTCCCGCTGATGCCGAACGGTGAGGATCGTGACTTGTTCGACCGTTGGCCCAATCGGCAGCAGGGACTGCGCGATACCGCAGCCCCCGGCCGCCGCCGTCCATCACACCCGCGCCGCCACCATCCCCCGCTCCGAGCGCGTCCACGCGACGAGCGCGCCGATCCCGAGCAGCGCGAGGCACACGATCGGCACGATCATCGGCCCGAACGCCGTGCCCGTCACCTTGCCCGCGAACGGCATCAGGTTCTGGCTGAAGAAGCCGCCGAGGTTGCCGATCGAGTTGATCGCCGCGACGCTCGCCGCCGCACGCGCGCCGGTGAAGTAACGCGGCGGCATCGACCAGAAGCACGGATACAGCAGCGGGATGCACGCCCCGCCCAGCACGAGCGCGACGAAGCGCAGCGGCGTCGACGGCAGCACGAGGCTCAGCAGGAAGCCGAGCGCGCCGAGCGCCGCGACGATCGCGATCGTGCGCAGGATGCTCTTCGCACGACGCAGCTTCGACGGCAGCCACACCAGCAGCACCACCGCGAGCGCCCACGGCAGCATGCTCAGAAAACCGTTCGTACTGCTCGACACACCGAACGATTTCACGAGCGTCGGCAGCCAGTACGTGACGCCGTACAGCGACGTCGACATCAGCATGTAGGTCGCCGCGAACAGCATCACGCGCGGATCGAGCAGCGCCTTCCACGGCTGCGCATGCTCGGCCTGCGCCGGCTTCTCGCGCTCCAGCGCGGCCGCGACGATCTGCTTCTCGCGTCCGTCGAGGAACGGCGCCTCGCGGAACGACGCCGGCAGCACGCGGAACACGACGATCGCGACGATCACGGCCGGGATGCCCGTCGCCACGAACACCCACTGCCAGCCCGCGAGCCCCCACACGCCGTTCAGGCTCAGCAGCACGCCGCCGACCAGCGAGCCGAGCATGTTCGCGAGCGCGCTGCCGAGCGTGAAGATGCCGAGCACCTTCGCGCGATAGCTCTGCGGGAACCACAGCGTCAGGTAATAGATCACGCCCGGATAGAAGCCGGCCTCGGCGATCCCGAGCAGGAAGCGCAGCGAACAGAACGCGGGCATCGATGTCGTGAAGCCCATCAGCACGGTGATGAGGCCCCACGTCAGCATGATCCGCGCGAGCCACACGCGTGCGCCGTAGCGATGCAGCGCGAGCGTGCTCGGCACCTCGAACAGCAGGTAGCCGATGAAGAACAGCGACGACGCGAGACCGAACGCGGCCTCGGTCATCCCGAGGCTGTGCACCATCTGCAGTTTCGCGAAGCCGACGTTCTGCCGGTCGATGAACGCGATCAGGAACATCACGACGAGGATGGGCATCAGACGCCGCGCCATCTTCGACATGATGCGCTGCTCTTCGGCGGACGCGGGGTCCAGGGTTTCGGTGGCATTCACTGCGGGCTCCTCCGTGAAGCGGTTGCTTGTCGGTTGAATCGGCGCCGCGCGCGACGAACGCGCGGGCGCGGTGGGGTTCGGTGAAATCGGGATCCGGGAACGGATGGCCGCCGTCGTCAGCCGGTCCGGTAGTCGTCGAGCATCGGCGCGAACATCTCGTGCCACGCGCGCGGCTTCGCCTTGATCGTGCCGGCGAGATACAGGAATTCGACGTAGTCCATCAGCTGGTTCGGCCGCACCGAGAAACGCGTGTCAGGCGCGGCGAGCATCTGCATCACATCGTCGTGCGACACGGCGACGCCCGACGACGCCGCATACAGCGCGGCCGCCGCGCGCGGGTCCTGCGCGATCAGGCGGTTCGCTTCGTCGAGCGCGCCGAGAAACGCCGCGGCCAGCGCGGGCTCCGTATCGACGAGCCGCTTCGGCGCGAACACGACGTCGAGCGTCAGCGGGCCGAGCACGTCGACCGAATTCACGACGCGATGAATGCCCGGTTGCCGCAATTCGAGGGTCGAGAACGGCGGCGACGTGAAGTGCGCGGTGACGCCGTTCTCGCGGCGGATCAGCGCCTGCATCGCCTGCGGATGCGGCAGGTTCACGGTGATCGAGTCGAGCTGCGCGAAATGCCGCGCGCCGAGCTGCCGGCTCGCGACCATCTGCAGCACGACCGCCGACAGCGACGTGCGGATGCCCGGCACCGCGATCCGGTCGGACGGCGTGAAGTCGCGCAGCGACGTCAGGCCCGGACGGTTCGCATTGAGCGACAGCGATGTCGTGGACAATCCGCTGATGCCGATCACCTCGACGTTCGGAATCCCGCGCGCCCGCGCCCACAGCTCGATGAAGCCCGGCGCGCCGGCACCCGCGAAATCGAGCGTGCCGGCCATCATCGCGTCGTTGACGGAATTGCCGCCGTCGAGCAGCACCCAGTCGACCGCGACGTCGCGCAGGCCATGCCGCGCCGCATGCCGCTCGAACAGGCGCTGCTTCTCCATCACGAGCAGCGGCAGGTACAACACGCCATAGCCTTTCGAGATCCGCACCGTGCGCGGCTTCGCGCGCACCAGCGACGGTGCGGCAAGCATGCCGAGGCCGGCGGCGAGCAACGCGCGGCGGCGCGGCGACGTCTTCATGCGCATGCCTCCATGCGGCGCGCGACCAGCGGCAACGCGGCAGCCGGCGTCAGGCTACGCCGTGCATCCGGCCGTGCCTTCGTCGTGCCCGTGACATGCTGCATGTTGCCGTCTCCTCTGGTATTAATGCCGTCGTCGCTTGCTCCGGCTGAACACAGGTTATCGAGCGAGTCTGAGAAAATACTGACATCCCGCCCCCGGGAAAACCCCTAACCCCTCACCCTGCAAACGGCACCATGCGCATTCTCGTCGTGGAGGACGATGCCGAAATCGGCGCGGCGATCCGCAGCCGCCTCGCGCGGCTCGGGCATGCCGTCGATCTCGAAACCGACGGCTCGACCGCGAACGGCCTGCTGCGCGTCGAGCGCTTCGACCTCGTCGTGCTCGATGCGAACCTGCCCGGCCTCGACGGCTTCGCGGTGCTGCGCAACCTGCGCGCGTCGGGCAGCACGACGCCGGTGCTGCTCGTCACCGCGCGCTCGGCGATCGACGACCGCGTGAGCGGCCTCGGCCTCGGCGCCGACGACTATCTCGTGAAGCCGTTCGACTACCGCGAGCT
The DNA here is from genome assembly GCF_905339895.1 of Burkholderia sp. BCC1988. Taxonomy (NCBI): domain Bacteria; kingdom Pseudomonadati; phylum Pseudomonadota; class Betaproteobacteria; order Burkholderiales; family Burkholderiaceae; genus Burkholderia; species Burkholderia sp. BCC1988. The sequence goes on along the minus strand of NZ_CAJPHA010000002.1, from coordinate 345,760 downwards.
CGATGCGCGCGTCCAGGCGCTGCTGCGCCGCAACAGCGGCCATGCGAACGACGTGCTGACGCTCGGCGGTCTCGTGATCGACCGCAGCAGCCGGCTTGCCGAACTCGACGGCCGGCCGCTGTCGCTGTCGCGCCAGGAATTCGCGCTGCTGGAGATCCTCGCGAGCCGTCCGCAGCGGATCTTCTCGAAGGACGAACTGCTGAACCAGCTGTTCAGCTTCGGCAACGAGCCGACCGCGAACGCGGTCGAGCAATACGTGACGCGCGTGCGCAGGAAGCTGCAGGGCAGCTCGGTCGAGATTCGCACCGCACGCGGGATGGGGTATCAGATTGCCGCGCACTGACTGGTTTCCGAAGACGCTGTTCGGGCGCACGCTGCTGTTCATCGCGCTCGTCGTCGCGACCGGCGCGCTCGCGCTGGCCGCGATCGCGCGCTATTACGCGGGCGTCGCGGCCGAGCGCGCGTACGACCAGCTGCTCGCCGGCGCGTCGATCCAGGTCGCGGAGAACCTGTACGTGCAAGGCGGCGTGCTCGCGCTGAACCCGCCCGTCGCCGCGCTGTCGACGCTGTCGCGCTACGACCTCGTCTACTACAAGGTGGTCGATTCGCGCGGCGTCGTCGTGGCCGGCTACAACGATCTCGCGAGCCCCGCGACGCTCGCGGCCGCGAAACAGGGCCCGTCGTTCGCGAACGCCGTCTACCAGGGGCACCGGATCCGCACCGCGACCATCGCGCGCTACATGCCGGAGGAAAGCACGCCGGGCTGGGCGCTCGTGACGGTTGCGCAGACAACCAATGCGCGGCAACAGCTGACGAACGACATGAGCATCAAGGTGTGGACGCTGATCCTGCTGATGAGCGTGCTCGCGATCGGCGCGAGCGGCCTCGCGATCCGGCGCGGGCTGCGCCCGCTCGCGCAGATCGGCACGATCATCGCCGCGCGCGACCCGGCCGACCTGCGGCCGGTGGCCGTCGACACGCCGAGCGAGATCGACGCGATCATCGGGTCGATCAACGGGCTGATGCGGCGGCTCGCCGAGCGGATCAACGCGATGCAGCGTTTCATCGCCGACGCCGCGCACCAGATGCGCACGCCGCTCGCGCGGCTCGACGCGCAGATCGAACTGCTCGACGGCGAAGCCGATCCCGCGCGTCATGCGGCGCGGCTCGATGCGTTGCGCGCGACCTGCTCGGACGTCGGGCGGCTCACCGGGCAGTTGCTCAATCATGCGATGGTGATTCATCGCACCGAGGTCGTGCCGCTGCAGCCCGTCGATCTCGTCGCGCTCGCGAAGGACGTGCTCGGCCGCACGATTCCGCTTGCGGACGCGCGCGACGTGGCCGTCGCGTTCGCGAGCGACGCGCCGCATGCGTGGATCGACGGCGATGCAATCAGTCTGCAGGAGGCATTGTCGAACGTGCTGCACAACGCGCTGCTGCACGGGCATGCGGACGATATCGTCGTGTCGGTCGCCACCGCGGGCAACGCGGATCGGGCGGTGACGCTGACCGTCACCGACAACGGGCGCGGCATTCCGCGCGAGCATTGGGACGCAGCCTTGCAGCCGTTCGTGCGGATCGCGCCGGACGGCAGCGAACGCCGCACCGGGTCGGGGCTCGGGCTCGCGATCGTGCAGGAAGTGATGAAGGCGCACGGCGGGCGCGTCGGGTTCGCATTTCCCGATGCGGGCGGGTTTGCGGTGGTGCTGACGTTTCCGCGGCCGGCAACGGCGCACGCCGGTCACGCATGAATCGGCGGGACGCGGCGCCCCTTCCGTCGACTACGCCGCGACCGCCTCCCCGCCGAGATACGCATCACGCACGCGTTCGTCGTCGAGCAGCGTTTTCGCGGGCCCTTCGAGCACGACGCGCCCCGTCTGCAGCACGTATCCGTAATGCGCGATCTCCAGCGCGAGGCTCGCGTTCTGCTCGACCATGAACACCGTCACGCCCTGCCGGTTGATCGTGTCGATCAGTTCCAGCACCTTGTCGACGTAGAGCGGCGACAACCCCATCGTCGGCTCGTCCATGCAGATCAGCTTCGGCCGCGCCATCAGCGCGCGCGCCATCGCGAGCATCTGCTGCTCGCCGCCCGACAGCGTGCCCGCGCGCTGCGCGAGCCGCTCGCGCACGCGCGGAAACAGTTCGAGCACGCGCGCGTAGTCGTCGGCTACTGCCGCACGATCGCCGCGCGTATAGGCGCCCATCAGCAGGTTCTCGCGCACGCTCATGTCGCCGAACAGCCGCCGCGCCTCGGGCACGGCCGCGATCCCGCGCCGCACGCGCTGCGGCGTCGCGAGCGCGGTCACGTCGTCGCCATCGAAACGCACGACGCCGCGACGCGGCCGCATCAGCCCGAGAATCAGCTTCATCGTCGTGGACTTGCCGCTCGCGTTGCCGCCGAGCAGGCTGACGATCTGCCCGCGGCCGACTTCGACGTTCACGTCGAAATGCACCTGCACCGGGCCGTAGAACGTGTCGAGGTGTTCGAGTTTCAGCAGCGCGTCGGTCATGGTCGTGTCGGGTCCGGAAGAAGGTGCGCTCATGCGGCCGCCTGCACGGTGCGCTCGGCCGTCGTGCCGCCTGCATGGCGGCGACCGAGATAAGCCTCGATCACGCGCGGATCGTGCCGCACGTCGCGTGGCGCGCCTTCGGCGATCTTCACGCCGTTGTCGAGCACCATCACGCGGTCGGACACGCGCATCACGAGTTCGAGCTTGTGCTCGATCAGCAGGATCGTCAGGCCGCGCGTCTTCAGCGACTGGATCAGTTGCAGCATCTCGGCGGTCTCGGTCTCGTTCATCCCGGCGGTCGGCTCGTCGAGCAGCAGCAGGCGCGGATGCAGCGCGAGCGCGCGGCCGATCTCCACGCGCCGCCGGTTCGCATACGACAGGCTGTGCGCCGGATGATCGATGCGCGGCGTGAGCCGCTCGCCGAACCCGGCGATGATGTCGCGCGCCTCGTCACGCAGCGCCGCTTCCTCGCGCCGCACCGACGCGGGCCGCACGAGCGCGCGCCACACCTCGGCCGCCGCGCCGAGCGCCGGCCAGCCCGGCCGCGCCGCGCGCAACCGCGCGTGCGCGCCGATCAGCACGTTGTCGAGCACGCTCAGGTTGCCGAACACGCGGCCGTGCTGGAACGTGCGCGCGATGCCGAGCGCCGCGAGCCGTTCCGGCGGCGTGCCGGTGATGTCGCGGCCGTCGAACGTCACGCTGCCGGCATCGGGGCGGTCCGCGCCCGCGATCAGGTTGAACAGCGTCGACTTGCCCGCGCCGTTCGGGCCGATCACGCTCAGCAGCTCGCCGTCGGCGAGCGTCAGGCTTGCCGCGTCGAGCGCGGTCACGCCGTCGAAGCGGCGCGTCAAACCCCGTACGTCGAGCAAGGGTCGAGTGGTGGTCATCGCAATCCTCCTCATACCGTACCGAGCAGGCCCTGCGGCCGGAACCGGACGAGCAGCAGCAGCACGAGGCCGTAGATCAGCATCCGGTAGTCGGCCGCCCAGCGGAACAGCTCGGGCAGCCCGATCAGCGCGATCGCGCCGACGACGCCGCCGAGCACGTTGCCGAGCCCGCCGAGGATCACCATCGTCAGCGCGAGGATCGACACCTGCGAATCGAAGGTCTGGTGATTGATGTAGCTGTACAGGTGCGCGGCGATGCCGCCGCTCACGCCGGCCGCGACGCCGCCGACCGCGAACGCGATCGCCTTGTAGCGGTTCGGCGCGATGCCGTGCGCGCGCGCGGCGACGTCGTCCTCGCGCACCGCGCGCAGCGTGCGGCCGAGATGCGAGCGCAGCAGCCGCACCTGCACGAGCGCGAACGCGACGAGCACGGCGAGCGTGAACCAGTACGCGGCGCGCGCGGTCGTCGCCCACGGCAGCGGCGCGATGCCGGTGATGCCGAGCGGGCCGCGCGTGAGGCCGTCCCAGTTCAGGATCACGAGGCTCACCACTTCGCCGATCCCGAGTGTCGCGATCGATACGTAGTGCCCGCGCAGCCGGAACGCCGGATAGACGAGCAACGTGCCGAGCACGGCGGTGATCGCGCCCGCGCACGGAATCGTCACGGCCGGCGACCAGCCGAGATCCGACGACAGCAGCGCCGACGCATACGCACCGATCACGAGCAGCGCGGCGTGGCCGAGCGAGATCTGCCCGACCGTGCCCGCGACGAGCGTGAGGCTCAGCGCGAGCAGCCCGTACAGCCACGCGTTGGTCAGCGTCTGCAGCACATAAGGCGATGCACCGAACCACGGCAGCACGGCCGCCGCCACGATCAGCACGACGAGCACCGGGCGTGGCACGCGCACGGCTTTCGCGGCCGCGAGGAAGGTGCCCGTCATCGGCTCCGGCGGCAGCGCGCGCTTCCCGCTGAACAGGCCGTTCGGCCGCCACACGAGGAACACGATCAGCAGCCCGAACGCGAACAGGTCGCGATAGCTGGTGCCGAACAGCGCGACGCCGTAGCTTTCGACGAGGCCGAGCAGCAGGCTGCCGGCGATCGCGCCGGGCACGTTGCCGAGCCCGCCGATCAGCAGCGCGACGACGCCCTTCAGCGTCGCCTGGAAGCCCATCGCCGGATCGATGCTGTTGTAGTACATGCCGACCAGCAGTCCGCTGACACCGCCGAGCGCGCACGCGATCGCGAACACCGTCTGGTTCACGCGGTCGACGTCGACGCCCATCTGCAGCGCCGCGTCGCGATCCTGCGCGGTCGCGCGCACGGCCCAGCCGAGCCGCGTGAAGCGCAGGAAGCCGTACAGCAGCGCGGCCGCCGCGAGGCCGATGCCGGCGATCAGCAGGTCGAGCGCACCGAGCGTCGCGCCGGCGATCCGCAGGTGCCAGTCGGGCAGCGGCGTCGGCACCGCACGCGGGTCCGCGCCGAACGCGAGTTGCGCGAGCTGGTCGAGGATGAAGCTGATGCCGATCGTCGCGAGCAGCGGCGCGATGCGCGCGGCGTGGCGCAACGGCCGCAGCCCGACCCGCTCGATCGCGATGCCGAGCGCGCCGCAGCCGACGACGACCGCCGCGAGCGCGGCCGGCAGCGGCAAGCCGAAGCGCGTCAGGCACAGCCAGCCGATGAAGGCGCCGACCATGTAGACCGAGCCGTGCGCGAAGTTGATCAGGTGCGACACGCCGAAGATCAGCGCGAGCCCCACCGCGAGCAGCGCGTAGATGTTGCCGACGATGAGGCCGTTGAGCGTGTAGTCGAGCCAGGAAGCCATCACGATGCGTCCGTCATTTGCATGCGGTTCCGGATCGGGGTCAGCGCGCCGCGAGCTGCGGCTTCGCGCCGTCCCACAGCGCCCACTGCCCCTGCTTCACGACGAGATACACGGTGCGTGCGCCCGCGACGCGGCGCGTCTGCGGATCGAAACGCACCTTGCCGAAGATCACGCTCGGCACGTCGCTCACTTTCTCGAAGCCGTCGTGCGCGGCCTGGCGCGTCACGCCGTAGCGGCGCAGCACCTCGGCCGACAGGATCAGCGCATCGTATGCACGCGCGACGAACGAATCGGGATCAGCATGGAATTTCGCGCGATAGCGCTGCACGAACGCCTGCACCTCCGGGCGCGGTTCGGCCGGGAAGAAGTTCGATTCCGTATAGACGCCTTCGACGGCCGTGCCGCCGAGTTCGAGGAACTTCGGCGAATACACGGAGCCGACCGCCGCGATCGGCAGCGTGAGCCCCGACGTGCGCGCCTGCCGCACGATCTGCGCGCCGTCCGCGTAGTAGGAAATCAGCACGATGGAATCGGGCTTCGACGCGCCGATCCGCACGAGCGTCGAGCGGAAATCCTTCTCCGCCGGCTGGTAGCCTTCGGCCGCGACGACCTGCGCGCCGAGCCCCGTCACCGCCTTCGCGAAGATGTCCTTGCTGGTGCGGCCCCAGTCGGTGTTCAGGTACAGCACCGCGATCCGCTTGAAGCCGAGTTCCTTCACCGCGTAGCGCGCGAGCAGCGGCTGCTCCTCGGCCTGGCTCAGCGCGGTGCTCCACAGGTAGTCGCCGCCCTTCGTGAAATCCGGATGGGAGTTCGTGAAGCCGAACTGGATCAGCTGCCCGCGCTGGTAGATCGGCGACGCGGCCATCGACGTCGCGCTGGAAAAGTCGCCGAGCTCGATCACGATGCGCGGGTCCGCGACGAATTTCTGCGCGATCGCCACCGCCTGACGCGGATCGCTGCGGCTGTCCTGGAAGTCGACCGCGAGCGGCCGGCCATGGATGCCGCCGCCGCCGTTGATCTCGTCGAGCGCGAGATCGAAGCCGCGCTTCCATTGTTCGCCGTATTGCGCGTCCTGCCCGGTGAGCGGCCCGCTCACGCCGATCACCACCGGCTCGCCGGACACGCCCGCCGCGAGCGCGCCGCCCGTCGACAAGCCCCATGCGGCAGCCAGTGCCGCCACCGTGCCCAGCACGCGCCGCCATGCGCCGCGTGCGTCGTTCCCCGAAACGTTCATGCGTCCCCCCAGCTTCAGTCAGTCGAAAAGAGTGAGGGCATGTAACCATCCGGTTCAGGGCGTTCCAACGAAGTTTTGCGCATATCGATATCGTGCGCGACGCGAAGCGCAACGTCACTGCCACGGTCTCCTGCACGGCGCGCCTCGCGCGACGCATCGGCATGCGTTGCAGCGCATTGATTCGATTGACGTTTGCCGTTGAGCATCGCTGCCGGCCGACGCGCATGCATGCACGGCGCGTCGTCCCGGCGCGCGTGCGCTTCGCATGTTTGGCACTGTCGATAGCAAAAATCATTATATGAATCGTGCATGCTCGCACTCCTACAATGCGCAAATCGCATCATCGGAACGCGTCATGGAGTTGCATCAACTCGAAGCCTTTTCCGCGGTCATGTCGGCCGGCAGCGTGACCGGCGCGGGCGAACTGCTCGGCCGCTCGCAGCCGGCCGTCACGCGGCAGATCCAGGAGCTCGAAGCCGATCTCGGCTATGCGCTGTTCGACCGGCACGGCCCGCGCGTCACGCCGACGCGCCGTGCATTCCTGCTCTACGAGGAAGTCGAACGCTCGCTCGTCGGCCTGCGCGCGATCGAAGCGCGGGCGCGCGCACTCGGCGAAGAAACCGCCGAACCCGTGCGCATCGCGGCCACGCCTTCACTCGCGGCCACGCTCGTGCCGGCCGCGCTCGCCGCACTGCCCGACGGCGCGCACGCGCCGCACTACCAGTTGCGCAGCGAGTCGGCCGAACACGTCGTGCACGAAGTGCTCGCCGGCACGGCCGATATCGGCGTCGTCACGCTGCCGATGGCGCATGCGGGGCTCGACGTGCACTGGATCGCGCAAACGCCCTGCGTCGCCGTGCTGCCGGCCGACGATCCGCTCGCGGGCAAGCCGCGCATCGCGCTGCGCGATCTCGCGGGCCGCCGCATCGTGACGGTCGCGAACCGGCACCGGCTGCGCCAGCGGATCGATGCGGCATTCGCGGCCGCACGCGTCGACGCGCACGTGTTCATCGAGACCAATGCATCGCTGAACGCGGTGATGGCCGCGCGCGCGGGCGTCGGGATCGGCATCGTCGACCCGGCGACCGGCGTGGCACTGCCGGTGGACGGCGTCGTCGCACGACCGCTCGATGTCGACATCCCGTTCGCGTTCGGTGTCGCGACGCCCGCCGGCAAGACGCGCACGGCCGCCGTCGAGGCGCTGCTCGACGCGCTGCAGAACACGACGCAAGCGCTGCTCGACGACGTGACCTTTCACGATGCATCCGTGCACGACGCGCTGCTGCGAGGCGACCGGTTGCGCATCGATCGCCCGCCTCGCGCGACGCGCGCCACACGAACCGCACGCACACGCGGTACCCGCCCGGAGGCCGCATGACGGCGACGCCCGACACACCCGACACGCTCGATGCACTCGAAGCCCGCCTCGCCCAGGACCTGCGCTGGCTCGACCTGCCCGCGCCATCGTGGGTGCCGCCGCGCGACGTCGACGGCACGCGCGTGCTCGACGTCGCGATCGTCGGCGGCGGAATGGCGGGGCTCGCGGCATCCGCCGAACTGCGCCTGCTCGGCATCGACAACCAGTGCGTGATCGACCGCGCACCGGCCGGCTACGAAGGCCCGTGGATCACGTTCGCGCGGATGGAGACGCTGCGCTCGCCGAAGCAGCTCACCGGCCCCGCGCTCGGCCTGCCCGCGCTGACGTTCCGCGCGTGGTTCGAAGCACGATACGGCCGCGACGCGTGGGATGCGCTCTACAAGATTCCGCGCACGCAATGGATGGAATACCTGCGCTGGTATCGCCGCGTGCTCGACCTGCCGGTGCGCAACGACACCGCGCTCGTGGCACTGCGTCCGCGCGACGACGGCCTGCTCGCGCTCGACCTGCGCGCGAACGGCCACGCGCGGACCGTGCTCGCGCGACACGTCGTGCTGGCGACCGGCCGCGACGGGCTCGGCGGCCCGTACGTGCCGCCCGTCGCGCAACGCGCGCCGCGCACGCGTTGGGCCCATTCGTCCGAGCCGATCGATTTCGCTTCGCTCGCCGGCAAGCGCGTCGGCGTGGTCGGCGCGGGCGCGTCCGCGTTCGACAATGCGGGCACCGCGCTCGAAGCGGGCGCCGCGCGCGTCGACCTGTTCTTCCGTCGCGCGGACATTCCGCGCATCAACAAGCTGACGGGCATCGGCAGCCCGGGCCTCGTGCACGGTTATGCCGACCTCGACGATGCGACGAAGTGGCGCTTCATGCACTACGCGCTGACGTCGCAGACACCGCCGCCGCGCGACAGCGTGCTGCGCGTGTCGCGGCATGCTCACGCACACTTCCATGCAGCCAGCCCGATCGAAACGCTGGTCGAACACGCGGACGGCCTCGACGTCGTCACGCCGCGCGGCCGCTACACGGTCGACTTCCTGATCTTCGCGACGGGCTTTCATTCCGACTGGACGACACGCGCGGAATTCGCGTCGTTCGGGCCGCATGTGCGGCGCTGGAAGGATCGCTATCAACCGGAACCGGGCACATGGCTCGACGAGCTCGCCGAGTCGCCCGATCTCGGCCCCGCGTTCGCGTTCCAGGAACGCGAGCGCGGCGCCTGCCCGGCCGTCACGCGCATCCATTGCTTCAACCATGCGGCGAGCCTTAGCCACGGCAAGCTGTCGGGCGACATCCCCGCGATCAGCGCGGGCGCCGAGCGGCTCGCACGCGGCATCGCGAGCCGGCTGTTCGACGCCGATCGCGACCGCCACTACGACGCGCTCGTCGCATTCGCGACCGCGGAGCTGCAGGGCGACGAATGGCGCGACGCCGACGCATGAGCGCCGCCGCGATCCACGCTACTCACGACGACTGGAATCCATCACGATGACCGAACCCATCCCGCCGGCCGCCGCGCCGGATACGATCGACGCCGTCGCCGGCCTGCGCGAAGGCGATGCCGTGGCCACGCTGCGTCGCGCACGCGACAAGGTGCTGCTCCATACGCGGCTCAGCGAAGCCGCGTTGTTCGACACCGCGCTGCCCGATCTTTCGTTGATCGAACGATTGCATGCGGCACGCTATGTCGCGCAGCGCTCGAATGCGCACGCACTGGCCGCGGTCTACCAAACACGACTGATCGATGCAGGCGGCACGCCCGACGACATCGCCCGCGCGGACGCCGATGCGTTCGACGCACTGCCCACGCGCCTCGGCGCGCTCCTCGCGCATGCGCGGCGCCTGACGCGCTCGCCCGCCGACGCACGCCCGTCCGATCTCGACGCACTGAAGTCGGCCGGGTTCACGACACCCGCGATCGTCGCGCTGTCGCAGCTCGTCGCCTTCGTCTCGTATCAGCTGCGTGTCGCGGCAGCGGCGCAAGCGTTGCAGGCGCGTGCCGCCCGGGAGGCCGCATGACGATGGCCACGCACGGTTTCACGTCCGCCACGCTCGGCTGGCGTGCATGGCTCGACACGGTGCCGCTCGAACGCGCCACGGCCGACCAGCTCGCGGTGCTCGAAGCGAGCCATCCGCAAGCGAAAACGTCGGACTACTACCTGCTGCTCGTCCACCTGCCCGACATCCTGCGGCAGCGTTCCGGCGTGTTCAACGCGATCATGTATGGTCCGGGCGGACTGTCGCGCGCGGAACGCGAGCTGGCAAGCACGGCCGTGTCGCGCGTGAACGGCTGCGTGTATTGCGCATCGGTGCATGCGCAGCGCTTCGCGCAGCTCGCGAAACGCACCGATGCGATCGACCAGGTGTTCGACGATCCGTCGACAGCCGGCACGACCGCGCGCGAACGCGCGATCATCCGCTATGCGGTCGCGCTGACCGAGCGGCCCGACACGGTGGACGAGCGCGACATCGCCGCGCTCGAAGCCGAAGGGCTCACCCACGAAGAAATTCTCGACCTGTCGCACGCCGTCGCGATCTTCGCATGGGCGAACCGGCTGATGCTGACGCTGGGCGAACCGGTGTTTCCCGAATCCGCAGCGGGCAACTGACACGCCGCCGCGCCGGCGCTGGCGCAGGCGACCACACCGGCCGACGCGCGCCGCCGCGCGTCACGCCTTGTGCGTCGACAACAGAATGCTCGTCTCCGTATTCGCGATCCCGTCGATCAACCGGATCGCGCCGAGCACGCGATCGAAATGCTCGAGCGAATCGGCGTGCAGCTCGGCGACCAGATCCCAGCGCCCGTTGGTACTGTGGATCGACGCGACGTTCGGATGCCCGCGCAGCACCTTCACCACTTCCGCGCCGCGATTGCCCTGCACCGCGATCGACATCAGCGCGCGGATCCGGTGCCGCTCGGCGGCCGGCTTGAGCCGCACCGTATAGCCGACGATCACGCCGTTCTTCTCCAGCCGCGTCAGCCGGTTCTGCACGGTCGCGCGCGCGACGCGCAACGCCTTCGCAAGGGCGACGACGGGCATCCGCGCGTTGTCGCGCAGCAGCGCGATGAGCTGCCGGTCGACGTCGTCGAGCGTAATCATGAACGGACCTTCCTGTTGAACGTGACACGGCCGCCAGCGTGCCGGACGGCACGCATTTCGACCAGCATGATTTGAACAAACTGCCATATCCGGCCAGCAATCTGCCAAGTCTATCGAGAAATCTGCCATTTTTGCCGTCTTTTTGTTGGCTCGACTCACGGAAATAATGACTCCATCGACCGGCCGCATGGGCCGCGACGCCGCTTTTGACGGAGCCGGGGCCCGGGCCGACACGCCCGCCCCGGCCGACCAGAGCGCCTGGACACGCGTCCGGGCAACAAAATGGAGACAGACCGATGACCCGCTTCCTCGACGTTCCCGCCACCGCCCGACTGATCGCCCAGACCGGCGTCACGCCGTTCCTGCGCGCGCTCGTCGACACGCTGCGCGCCGATTACCTGCACTGGGCCGACTTCGACAAGTCGCCGCGCGTCGCCTGCCACTCGCGCGACGGCGTGATCGAGCTGATGCCCGTCGCGAACGCGTCGCTGTTCGCGTTCAAGTACGTGAACGGCCACCCCGTCAACGCCGCGCGCGGGATGCACACCGTGATGGCGTTCGGCGCGCTCGCCGAAGTCGACACCGGCTACCCGCTGCTGCTCGCCGAACTCACGCTGACCACCGCGTTGCGCACCGCCGCGACGTCGGTGCTGGCCGCGCAGGCGCTCGCCCGCCCCGACGCGCGCACGATGGCGCTGATCGGCAACGGCGCGCAGAGCGAATTCCAGGCGATCGCATTCCATACGCTGCTCGGCATCGACGAGATCCGCGTGTTCGACGTCGATCCGCTCGCGACCGACAAGCTCGTGAAGAACCTCGCCGCTTACCCTGAATTGCGCGTCGTGCGCGCCGCGTCGACCGCCGACGCCGTGCGTGGCGCCGACATCGTGACGACCGTCACCGCCGACAAGGCGTATGCGACGATCGTCACGGCCGACATGATCGAGCCCGGCATGCACCTGAACGCGGTCGGCGGCGATTGCCCGGGCAAGACCGAGCTCGACGCGGGCGTGCTGCAGGCGGGCCGCGTGTTCGTCGAATTCGAGCCGCAGTCGCGCATCGAGGGCGAGATCCAGCAGATGCCGGCCGACTTCCCGGTGACCGAACTGTGGCGCGTGCTGCAGGGCGAGACGACCGGCCGCGAACGCGCGGACGAAATCACGGTGTTCGACTCGGTCGGCTTCGCGCTCGAAGACTACTCGGCGCTGCGCTACCTGTATGCGCTCGCTCAGCAGCACAACGCGGGCGTCGAGATCGCGCTGATTCCACCGGCCGTCGATCCGAAGAACCTGTTCGCGCTGATCGACGATCCGGCCGCGATCGCGCAGGGTCACGCAGCGTTCGTGACCGAAGCCGTCGCCGCGTTCGCACGCTGATCGTCATCCCGGGCGGCCGGCGCGCCGCCCGATTCTCCGCCTGTCTCTTCAAACGTTCATGAATCTCGTATCGATCCAGGCGCCGGCCGCCGTCGTGATGATCCGGCCGCACCGCTTCCTGCCGAATCCGCAGACCGCGGCCGACAACGCGTTCCAGCGCACGGCCGTCGGCGGCGCGCACGACACGCTGTCGGTGTCGGCCGCCGCGCGCGACGAAGTCACGGCCGCCGCGCGCACACTCGCCGATGCAGGCGTGCGCGTGCACGTGTTCGACGATCACGGCGAGCGCGACACGCCCGACTCCGTGTTCCCGAACAACTGGTTCTCGACCCATCCGGGCGGGCATATCGCGCTGTTTCCGATGCATAGCCCGAACCGCCGCCGCGAGCGACGCGCGGACATCGTCGAGATGCTAAAAGCGGAATACCGCGTGCAGGACGTGATCGACTACTCGGGGCTCGAATACGACGACGTGTTCCTGGAAGGCACCGGCGCGATGGTGCTCGACCACGTCGCACGAATCGCGTACACCGCGCGTTCGCGCCGTGCCGATCCGGTCGCGCTCGAGCGTTTCTGCACGAACTTCAACTTCGAGCCAATCTGCTTCGACACGGCCGATGCGAACGGCAAGCCGATCTATCACACGAACGTGATGATGAGCGTCGCCACCGAGTTCGCGATGATCGGCCTCGACCTGATCGCCGAGCGCCGGCGCCGCGACGAAATCGCTCAACGCCTGACCGAAACGGGCCGCACCGTGATCGCGCTCGATCATGCGCAGATCGCGAACTTCGCGGGCAATACGCTGGAGCTGTCGGGCAAGGACGGGCGCGTGCTCGCGCTGTCGCGGCGCGCGTTCGACTGCCTCACCGGCGGCCAGCGCGCGACGATCGAACGCTCCGCGCGGCTGCTGCCGCTCGACGTGCCGACGATCGAACTGGCCGGCGGCTCGGTGCGCTGCATGCTCGCGGGGATTCATCTCGCGCGGCGGGCAACCGCGCCGGATGCGATCGCCGTGGAATCGGCCGCAGTGCCACGCGAGACGACGCCGCAAATCTGACCGGCAGGCTCACAAAGCGCAAATGGCTGCCGATGCGATGCAACGGAAGCCACTGTTTGTTCGAAGGGGATTGAATCGGCGAGCGTCGGCCCGCATCGTCAACGCCGCAGAATGCTCCGGCATCCGAACGATACCGGAGCCCGCCGCGCGGCTCACCCCGCCAGCAGCTTCAACCCGGCCGGCAGCGTTTCGCCGAACACACGTGCGGTGTCGGCTTCGTCGAACGCAATCGCCTCGCGCACCATGTCGATCCACGCGGCCGACACATTCGCGGAAGACAGGCGCTTGATCACCGCCTCACGCGTTTCATCCGGCAAATCACGTTCGCGGTCGCCCGTCATCCGCGCGATTTGCGCGACCGCGAACGCCGCAGGCTCGACCTGCTTCCAGTCGAGCGCGAACAGCGCGTCGAGCCAGCGGTTCGCGACGTCGGCCGGCACGACACTGTGCGCGCTGCCGTAGAACGGCCGGCGCGCACCGATGCGCCCGAGCGCCCACGCGCACAGCGTGCGCTCGGCCGGCTTCTGCAATTGCACGATCAACCGCTCGGCCAGTTCCACCTTGCGCTCGACCGGCAATCGTTCGAGCGATGCCGACAAGCGCGTCATGTCGGCCGGGCCGACCTTGGCCGGGTCGAACGGCAGCTTGCGGCGCTTGTCGTCGGACGGTTCGAGGAACGCGATCGCATCGCGCACCTGCGTCTGCGCGTCGTCGTCGAGGCCGCCGGCCACGCGCCGCCACAACGTCCACCACTCGGACCACACCTGCGCGTCGTTCACGTACTGGATCCCGTCGTCGAACAGCGGCCACAGCTGCTCGATGCGCCACGCATCGAGCGGATGGCCGAAGCCCGGGCGCAGGCAATAGCCGGCGAGGTTCAGCCACGCGCGTTCGTGATCGGCCGAGCGCCGCCGGCGACGCGCGCGCGCAAGCAACGCGTCGAACAGCTCGCGCGCGAGCGCGACGTCCCACTCGTCGCGCGGGCCGAGCACCTGTTCAAGTTGCGCGCGCAACCGTCGCGTGTCCTTCGGCGCAACGTCCGCGGCCTTGCTGCCGAACGAGCGGTCGATCAGCTCGATCGCGTGATCGACGCGCGGATGGCGCGCGAACGCGGCATCGTCGCCTTGCGCGGGCGCATCGCCGCGCAACTGGAATTCGAGCCGCCAGCGGCGCGCTGCATCGTCGGTCGCGATGCAGTGCATTTCGAGCGTGCCGACCTCGGTCAGCGACGCGGTGAGTTTCACCGGCGTTTCGCGCGCATCGCTACCGGCCTTCGCGTCGACGACCGTCGCGATCGGCGGCAGCCGCACGAAGTCGCCGCCGTCCAGCTCGACCAGATCGCCCGGCTGGTAAGCAGTGTCGGCGACCGTCGACACGAGGTGGAAACGCACCGGCTGCCCGAGCTGCAGCGCGAACGTGCGTTCCTCGAGCCGGATCTCGCGGCCTTCCTCGGCACCGCGCGGCAGCAGGCAGACGCCGCGCGCCGCCGTGGCGCCCTCGCCATCGTCGAGCACGAGGAAATAACTGCGCGCGGAACCGCCGCCGATGCGCGGCGCATGCCCCGCCCGCGCCAGGCCATAGGCCACCGCGCCGCGCGCGACCGCCACGTCCGGATGTGCGTTGTGCAGCACGTCGAGCGGCGCGCCGCGCCACGCGCCGAGCGTCTGCGCGAGACGGCCGGCCAGCGCCCCCGCGCGGAACACGCCGCCGTTGAGCAGCAGCGTGTCGGGCAGCGGGCCTTCCGCATGACGATTCAGGAACGCGGCGACGTGGCGCGTGACGGCCGGGTCGCTCGCATACGGCAAGCCGAATTCGACGATCGCGGCCCGCGCGCGGCGCGGCAGCTCGCCGGCCTCGACCTGCGGAAAGAAGCCGTCGACGACGATCTGCTCGACTTCCTGACGCGTCAGCTCGGCCGAGCGCGCGCCGCCGACGAGCTTGCTGCCCGCGCCGAGCAGCGTCACGGTGACGGAGGCCGGCGCGTCGTCGCCGAGCAGCCGCTCCTTCGCCGCGCGGCAGCGTTCGACGAGCTGCGACAGGCTCGCGGCCGACAGCCGCGTGCCGGGCTCGGTCAGCCGGGTCTCGACCAGGCGCGCGAGCGCGAGGTCCATGTTGTCGCCGCCGAGCATCAGGTGATTGCCGACGCCGACGCGCGTGAAGGCCGGTTCGCCGTCGTCGCCCGGCGCGACGTCGACCAGCGTGAGGTCGGTCGTGCCGCCGCCGACATCGCAGATCAGCACGCGGCGCGGTGCGGCGAAGGTGTCGCGCAACGTCGCGCGCTGGCCGTACAACCAGTCGTAGAACGCGGCCTGCGGTTCTTCCAGCAAGCGCAGCGCCGGCAGTTTCGCGCGTTTGGCCGCCTCGACCGTCAACGCGCGGGCGCCGTCGTCGAACGACGCCGGCACCGTCAGAATGACGTCCTGCTTCGCGAGCGGCGCATCGGGAAAACGCGCATCCCACGCGGCCCGCACGTGCGCGAGATAGCTCGCGCTCGCGTCGACCGGCGATACCTTGTCGACGCCGTCGGCCGCGCCCCACGGCAGGATCGCCGCGAGCCGGTCGACCGACGCGTGCGACAGCCAGCTCTTCGCGCTGGTGACGAGCCGCCCCGGCACCTGCGCGCCGAGCGTGCGCGCATAGCGGCCGATCACGGCCGGCGGTGCACCGGCCGCATTCGCGTTGGCCTTCGGATCAGCCTTCGCACCTGCCTTCGAATCGGCCGTCCACGGCAACCGCAGCGCGTCCGGCGGCAGTTCACCCGCCGCCGGGTGATAACGCACCGACGGCAGCAGCGGCTGCGCCGCCACCGCGCCGGGGCCGACCAGTTGCTCGACGTCGAACACGCGGATCGCGTCGGAGCCGGCCTCGACGTATGCGACGACCGTGTTGCTCGTGCCGAGGTCGATGCCGACCGTATAGCGCTTCATCGCGCTCAGGCGGCGCCGCGCACGTCGAACTCGACCTTCCAGCGCTCGTTCGTGCCGCTCGGAATCGCCTCGAGCTCGAGCGTGCCGGCTTCGGTCACGCGCGCATGCAGCTTCACCGGCACGACCTCGCCGACCGTGCGCCCTTCGGCGGGCAGCGTGGCCTGGATTTCCTCGAGTTCCTGCAGCTCTTCCGGCGACCAGTAGTCGAGCAGCGTGCCGACCTGGTCCTGACGACGCACCGACGACCCGAAGAAGCGGAACTGCACCGGTTCGCCGACGACGAGGCCGAACTCCTGCGGCGGCAACGCCGCATCCGAGCCTTCCTCCATCCCGAACGGCGCGACGCAGAGCGCCTGCACCGGCGGCTCCAGCCCCGGCACCGCGGGCATCGCCGACTCGATCGCGACGTAGTACGCACGCGCCGTGCCGCCGCGAATGCGCACGCCGCGGCCGCGCTTCACGTAGCCGTAATACGCCGCGCCACGCGCGACCGCCAGATCGAGGTCCGCGCCTTCGAGCAGGCGCGCGGCCGGCGCGCCTTCGGCGGCGAGCCAGCTATTGAGCGTATCGAGCACGCGCTGCGTGAGCAGCGGCGACTTGAACACGCCGCCGTTGAACAGCACCGCGGTCGGATGCAGGAACGTCGCACCTTGCGGCAGCGTACGCTGCACGCCTTCGAGCGCGTCGAGCGCCGCGACCTGGCGGCCGAGGAACGCCGCGAGGTGGCGCGTGATGCCCGCGTCCTGCGCATACGGCAGGCCGAGCTGCGTCAGGCCGACGCGCGCGCGGCTCACCGGGCGCGCGGCCGCGTCGACTTGCGGGAAGAAACCTTCGAGGATCGTCTGCGTGAGTTCCGCGCGCGTCAGTTCCGTGCGGATCGAGCCGCCGATCAGCTTCGAGCCGCGGCTCGGCACGACGAGCGGCACCGCGTCGGTCGTCGGGTCGGACAGCAGGGTTTCCTTCGCCGAGCGGCACGCGTAGGTCAGCGCGCGCAGTTGCCACGGATCGGCCTGCGTGCCCTGCTGCGCGAGCTTGCGCGCGACCACGTGCGCGAGCGCGAGGTCCATGTTGTCGCCGCCGAGCAGGATGTGCTCGCCGACCGCCACGCGATGCAGTTCGAGATTGCCGTCGCGCTCGACCACCGCGATCAGCGACAGGTCGGTGGTGCCGCCGCCGACGTCCACGCACAGGATCAGGTCGCCGACCTGCACCTGCTTGCGCCAGCCGCCTTCGCTCTTCTGGATCCAGCTGTAGAGCGCCGCCTGCGGCTCTTCCAGCAGCGTCATGCGCGAATAGCCGGCGGCACGCGCGGCTTCCGCCGTCAGCTCGCGCGCGGCAGGGTCGAACGACGCGGGGATCGTGACCGTCACGTCCTGGTCGGCGAACGGCGCGTCGGGGTGCGCGTGGTCCCACGCTTCGCGCAGGTGCGTCAGGTAGCGGATCGAGCTTTCCAGCGGCGACACGCGCGCCACTTCGGGCGGCGCATCGCTCGGCAGGATCGCCGCGCGGCGATCCACGCCCGGGTGGCACAGCCAGCTCTTCGCGCTCGACACGAGGCGGATCGGCGTGCCCGCGCCGCGGGTGCGCGCCATTTCGCCGACCGCGAAGCCGCGCGAGGCCGTCCACGGCAGCGTCAGGTCGCCCTGCGTCAGCTCGCTTTCATGCGGAAGATAGAGGAACGACGGCAGCAGGTCGCGCGACTCCAGCGCGCCGGGCGCGGTCAGCTGCGCGATCGGCAGCACCTGCTGCGCGATCGTTTCGCCGTCGCTCGCGGCGCTGTCGACGTACGACAGCGCGCAGTGTGTCGTACCGAGGTCGATACCGATCGAATAGCGCGGATCGTTCACAGTTCCACCTCCGCCGGTGCGACCACCGAGGCGTCGTGGCTGCCGGTCAGCTTCGGCAGGCGCACGTCGGCCACGCGCCAGCCGCGGTGGCTGACCGTGCCCGTGAACGGCGCGGCGCCGACCACGTTGCCCGTCACGCGCACGGCCGTCGCGTCGAAGCCGGCTGGCAGCGTCACGCGGCTGCCTTCGGCTTCATCGCGCACCGGCACGATCGTGAAATGCTCGCGCAGCGCGGCGCGGCAGCCGTCGTGCACGAGGCGGGCGGCGGCGCCGATGTCGGCGTCCGCATAGCCGGCGATGTCTTCCTCGACGAAATCGATGAAGCGCGCATCGCGCTGCAGCAGGCCGAGCAGTTGCAGCGCGGCTTGCGGGCTCGCTTCGCGCAGCTCGGGGGCCGGCGCCTTCACGGGCGCGGGTGCCGGGGCCGCCGCGGGGGCCGGCGCAACCGGCGCCGGCGCGACCGGTGCCGGGGCGCCGTCGCGCACGCGCAGCACGCCGGCCGCGAACTCGCGGTTGCCGATCACGGAGAAGAACGTGCCGACGGCCAGCGATAGCCGGCCGAAGAAGGACAGGTTGGTTTCGGGCATGGGGTCTGGACTCCTGTGGGCTCGCGACATGGCGAGCAGCTTGCCTGGGCGCCCGGCGGCGGCGTGCGATTGCGCACTGCCGCCGCCCGGCGCGCGATTCGGGCGCGCCCTCTCGGGTGCGGAAAACCCGTATTTTGCCCTGTGGCGGGCGAACCGGGCAGAAGTTGGGGGACAGAACACAACGACGCGCGGGTTTTGCGCGGCGCCGGATTGCATCGGACTGCCGGCTATCGGGTGTCGGCCGGGCGTCGGCCGCGATGTTGCGGCGCGTCAGCGCGGCTTGCGGCGGCGTGCCGCCTTCACCCGAAATCGCGCTAATTCGGGCGCGCGACGTGAAACGCATGCCCCCCGCATGGGGACCGCGGCGGCGTAGCGCTACATGCTTCATGCAATGTGATGTTTAATGCCCGGCAACGCCAGCATTAAAGGACACGCAATGCTCGACCTCGACGACCTTCGACTCGTGCGCGCGATCGGCGCGTCGCGTTCATTGGCATCCGCCGCGCGCCTGCTCGACCTCACCCCGCCCGCGGTCACGATCCGCCTGCAGCGGATGGAGGCGCGGCTGGACGTCCGGCTCGCCGTGCGGCAGCCGAAAGGGATCGAGCTGACCGACGAAGGTCAGCGGCTTTATCAGGAAGCCGTGGAGATTCTCGAGCGCGTGGACGCGCTGCCGAACAACATCGCGGGCGATCACGGCGACGTGCAGGGCACGCTGCGCGTCGTCGCGCCGTTCGGCTTCGGACGCAAGTACGTCGCGCGGATCGTGCGCGACGTGCAACGCGCGCATCCGAAGCTCGAAATCTCGCTGCACCTGTCGGAGAGTCCGCTGACCGGCGCGTCGGGGGCCGACGTGGTCATCCATGTCGGCAGCCTGAAGTCGTCGTCGTGGATCGGCTATCCGCTCGCGCCCAACGAGCGCTTCCTGTGCGCGAGCCCCGGTTACGCGCGGCGCATCAAGCAACTGGCCCATCCGTCCGACCTCGCGCGCTACGACTGCCTGTGCCTGCGCGAGAACGACGAGGACGTGCCGCGCTGGCGCTTCTCGCAAGCCGGCGACGGCAAGGGTGAATCCAGACGATCGGCGGTGATTCGCGTCACGGGCGCGCTGTCGTCGAACGACGGCACCGTCATCACCGACTGGGCGCTGGCCGGGCTCGGCATCGTCGAGCGCTCCGAGTGGGACGTCGCGCCGCTGCTGGCGAACGGCAAGCTGGTCAGGCTGCTGCCCGACTGGCATCTGCCGCCCGCGCCCGTGACCGCGCTGCTGCCGTCACGCACGGGCCGCTCCGCGCGGCAGCGGGTTTTCCTCGAAGCCGCGACGCAATTCCTCGCTCCGCCGCCGTGGCGCGGCAAGGCATGAGCGCGGTCCCGGGATTAAATGCTGCTTAATGCTCGATTTGGCACGCGTTAAACACGCTGCGCGCCAAACGCCCTACTGTGTTCGCTGTCGGCAATCCACCGAGGCAACGCATCATGGGCACTCACCTCCTTCTCAACACCCCCGCCGCATTGATCGACGTCGGTCGCATGCGTAACAACATCGCGCGCATGCAGGCGCATCTGGACGCGCTCGGCGTCCGGTTCCGGCCGCACGTGAAGACCACCAAGTGCCAGCACGTCGTCGACGCGCAGGTCGCGGCCGGTGCGCGAGGCATCACGGTGTCGACGCTGAAAGAAGCCGAGCAGTTCTTCGCGGGCGGCGTGCGCGACATCGTCTACGCGGTCGGCATGATTCCCGCGAAGCTCGGCCAGGCGCTCGCGTTGCGCCGGCAGGGGTGCGACCTGAAGATCGTCGCCGACAGCCTGCCGGCCGCGCACGCGATCGCCGAATTCGGGCGCGCGCACGGCGAGCGCTTCGAAGTCTGGATCGAGGTCGATGTCGACGGCCATCGCTCGGGGATCGCCCCCGACGACGATCTGCTGATCGACGTCGGCCGCGCGCTGGTCGACGGCGGCATGACGCTCGGCGGCGTGCTCGCGCACGCCGGCTCCAGCTACGAATACGACACCCGCGACGCGCTGGTCGCGATCGCCGAACAGGAGCGCAGCCGGACCGTGCACGCCGCGGAGCGCCTCAGGGCCGCCGGGCTGCCCTGCCCGGTCGTCAGCATCGGTTCGACGCCGACCGCGCTGTCCGCGGAGCGCCTCGACGGCGTGACCGAAGTCCGCGCGGGCGTGTACGTGCTGTTCGACCTCGTGATGCACAACGTCGGCGTGTGCGCGCTGTCCGACATCGCGCTGTCGGTGCTGACCACCGTCATCGGGCACCAGGAAGAAAAAGGCTGGGTCATCGTCGACGCGGGCTGGATGGCGATGAGCCGCGATCGCGGCACGCAGCGGCAGGCGCGGGATTTCGGCTACGGGCAGGTGTGTCGCGAAGACGGCGACGTGCTCGGCGAATACGTGATGAGCGCGGCCAATCAGGAGCACGGCATCGTGTCGCGCATCGGGACGCCGGACACGGATATCGCGAAGCGGTTTCCGATCGGGACGCGTTTGCGGATTCTGCCGAACCACGCGTGCGCGACCGGCGCGCAACATCCGGAATACCACGCGGTGGGCGATGACGGCACCGTGCGGAACTGGCCGCGCTTCTACGGGTGGTAAGCACGAGGCGGCGCGGTGGCGTTCGCCGGTGCGGCGAAGTGATACGCCGACGTCCGGCGACGCAACCGGCCGCCGCGCGCGCCCGACTGACCGCCCTCCCGACATTGACTATTTGTCCAAATCTATACAAACTATAAAGCCGCGATTCACATTGCACCTGCACAGGCTCCCCACCATGCCGACAGACGCCCACCTCCTTCTTCTCGACCGGGATGTCGTCGAACCGGCCCTTCAAGCCGAACACGTGATGGCGGCGGTCCGCGAAGCCTTCGTGCTGCACAGCCAACGCGCAGGCCGCGTGTTCCCGGTCGTGCGCGAGAAGCTGCATACCGGCGGCGTGTTCGGCATCAAGTCGGGCGACGTCGCGAGCCAGGATCTGCTCGGTTTCAAGGCGGCCGGATTCTGGCCCGGCAATCGCAGCCGGGGCGGCGAGCCGCACCAGGCGACGATCGCGCTGTTCGATCCGGCCACCGGCCGCCCGCTCTGCATCATGGACGGCAACGCGATCACCACCGCCCGGACCGGCGCGGCCGGCGGCCTGGGCCTGCAGGCGCTGGCCCGCCGCGACAGTACGCGCATCTGCGTGTTCGGCACCGGCGTGCAGGCGCGCGTCCAGCTCGACCATGCGCTCACGCTGCTGCCGCAACGGTGCGCGGTGCAGTACGTGAACGCGCGCGGCGAAGCGGACGCGGTGTTCGAATCGGCATTCCGCGAACGCTGCGACATCCGCGTCGCACGAGACCGAAACGATGCAGTAGCCGACAGCGACGTGGTCATCACGGCCACGCCGGGCGGCGGCCCGCTGTTCGATGCGGACGCGGTTCAGCCCGGCACCCACCTGACCTGCGTCGGCGCGGACACCGCGGGCAAGCGCGAGCTTCCCGAAGGCGTGCTGCAGCGCGCGCGCATTTTCGTGGACGATCACGAGCAGGCGCGCGGCATCGGCGAGTGCCAATGGGCGCCCGATCTGCCGCGCACCGAAATCGGCGACGTGCTCGCCGGGACCGTGTCGGTCGATCGCTCGCCGAGCGAGATCACCGTATTCGACATGACGGGGCTCGCGCTGCAGGACCTGACCGTGGCGCGCTTCCTGTATCGGCAGGCCGTCGAGCGCGGCACGGGACGCTCGATCCCGTGGCCGTGGTGAACGGCAACGGCGTGATATCTTCCATCGCCATGCGTCTATCCAAAGTTTCCGCCATCTCGTTCGATCTAGACGACACGCTATGGCCGTTCGGCCCTTCCGTCGCACGGGCCGAGGCGTCGCTGCATGCGTGGCTGATCGCGCACGCACCCGTTACCGCGAACGTGCTGCCTACGTCGCAGACGCTGGCTCAACTGCGCGACGAATACGAACGCTCGCGGCCGGATCTCGTCGGCGACTATCGCGCGTTGCGCATCGGATCGATCCGGCTGGCGTTGCAGCGCGCGAACGAAGACGTCTCACTGACCGACCGCGCCTACGACGTGTTCTATTCGGCGCGAAACCAGGTCGAGTTCTTCGACGATGCATTGCCGGCGCTCGCGTGGCTGAGCGCGCGGTTTCCGCTGATCGCGGTGACGAACGGCAATGCGGACCTTCAACTGACCGGCGGCGGCGAGTTCTTCCGTGAAACGCTCAGCGCGCGTGCGTTCGGGTTCGCGAAGCCCGAGCCGGAAATCTTCCATGCAGCCGCCGCGACGCTCGGCGTGCCGGCGGCGGAGCTGCTGCACGTCGGCGACGACTTTCACCTCGATATCGTCGGCGCGTTGAATGCGGGGCTTCAGGCAGCGTGGGTCGTGCGTCACGCAGGGGCGCAAGCGGAGCACGCTGCGCATCGTGCCCCGTCGCCGCATCTGACCGTTCGCGACTTGTCGGTGCTGTGTCGCGCGCTGGGTGCGCCTGATGCGGTGTCGTAACCGCAAGCCCGCAAGATCGCGCGGCCGCGGTCGATCACGCCCGTCGACATGACCGACCGCCGCTTCACGCCGCCTTGCGTGCGTCCGCGATCCGTTGCGGCGCCTTCGGCCGCGCATAAAGCCGCTCGAGGTACGCACGCAATTGCGGGAACGGTTCGATCAGGTGGCATTCGCTCGCCCAGTCGATCAGGTAGACCGTCACGCAATCGGCCACCGTCAGCGTGTCGCCGACGATGAATTCGCGCCCTTCGAGATGCCTGTCGAGGATCGCGGCCATGGTCGCGAAATCCTCGCGTGCCAGCTCGATATCGGCCGGCGAGCGCTTTTCCGGCGGATAGAGGAACGAATGGCGCGTAATCCGCCACAGCGGCTGCTCAAGCTCCGTCACCGCGAACATGACCCATCGATAGGCCTGCGCGCGCAAAGCGGGATCGACGGGCAGCAGCGCCTTCTCCGGGTACTTGTCCGCGAGATACAGCACGATCGCGGCCGACTCGGGAATCACGAGGTCGCCGTCCACCAGCACGGGCACCTTTCCGGCCGGATTGAGGCGCAGGAATTCGGGCCGCTTGTGCTCGCCTTTTAGCAGGTTGACCGACACGAACTCGAAATCCGCGTCCAGTTCCTTGAGCCCCCAGAGCGCGCGTTGCGTGCGCGTGCCGGCGAATCCGTAAAGCTTCATCGCAATGTCTCCATCGATAATGTCGGGAAAAATCGCCGCGCGCAGGCGACGGCCAATCGGCCGCTTCGAATGCTTCGAGTGCTTCGAGTGCTTCGAGTGCTTCGAATGATGTGAATGCTTCGAACGCTTCGATCACTTCGGCCGCTTCGCCCACGCATGCAGCGCCTGTCGCCGCTCACATGCCGGGTACCGGGAGCACCGGCATCACGTCGATCGCATCGCCCGGGAACAGCGTGAAATGCGGATGGCCCTCGAACAGCGCGGCGGCCGCGTCGTGCGATGCGGCACGCACGACCGTGAAGCCGCTCATCGCATTGGCGGTGTCCGTCACGCCGCCCTTGCCGATCGTCTTGGTCTTGCCGAGCGGCCCGCCGGGCTCGACGATCGCGTCGCGATGCCGCTCGACCCACGCATGCCACGCGGCGATCCCTTCGCGCTCCCGCGCGCGCCGCTCGTCCTCCGGCAACGCCATCCACGCCTTCATCCCCGGGCTATCCTTGCTGCCGAGGAATACCGCGAGATACAACTGCTGTTGAGCACTCATGCTTCCTCCGTCCGATGGCGGGCACGGCGGGCTGCCGCACCTCGCCCTTGACACAATAGGTTGATATCAACACAATTGCAACATGGCACGCAAAGAAAAGCTCCCTTTCGAAACGACGCTGATGGTGCGCGATTGCTGCCTGTGCCTGCACATGCAGCGCGCGGCGCGCAATCTCGCGCGCATCTTCGACGATGTGCTGCGTCCGCTGGATCTCACCAACGGCCAGTTCTCGCTGCTGATGTCGCTGAACCGGCCGCAGCCGGCCGCGATGAAATCGGTCGCGTCATTGCTCGCGATGGATCGCACCACGCTGACCGCCGCGCTCAAGCCGCTCGAGCGGCGCGGGCTGCTCACGATCACGACGGATCCGGGCGACAAGCGCAGCCGCCTGCTCGAACTCACGCCGGCCGGTCATCAGTTGCTGGCCGAAGCGTTCCCGCTCTGGCAGCAGACCCATACCGAGATCGAACGGCCGTTCGCGCCGGAAGCAGTCGATGTGTTGCGCGGCCAGTTGCGCGCGCTGTCGGAGGATCCGGCTACGCGCGGCTGAAGCGGCGCGTCACGTCATTCACTTCCGGCCCTTCTTCGGCATCAGCAGTTGCGCGCATTCCTGCAGGAAGCGCACGGGCCCGTGCGCATGCAGTGCCTGCCCGCTGCTGAGCGCGCCGTCGATGACGGTTGCGAGCCGCAGTGCGTAGGTTTCCGGCGGTTTCGTCGACAGCGAGCAGATGCCGAAAGCACGCTTCGGGTGTCGCGCCGCCATGCCGGCGGCGCACATCGCCCAGGCGGCGTCCTGTCCCGCTATCCGCCGGACGCGACCGACTCGGCAACGCCACGCCGCATAACTCGGGCCGGCTAGTGCGCGACCTCGCCGCGCCACTAGCCGATGCGCGATCGCGCGCATCGGCGTGCCGCAATCCGTCAGTCGGCCAACGCCGGCGCCACGCCGACCCGCTTCGGCACGCCGGTCACGATCGTCGCGACCGCGACGGCCAGCACCGCGGCCGCGCCCAGGAACACGCCGCCCGCGCCGTTCGCGTCGAACACGACGCCGCCGGCCGCCGCGCCCGTCGCGATCGCGAGCTGGATCGCCGCGACGATCAGCCCGCCCGCGCTCTCGGCTTCGTCGGGCACGGTGCGCGTGACCCACGTCGACCACGCGACCGGCACGCCGCCGAACGCCATCCCCCACAACGCGACGAGCACCGCGTCGATCATCGGCGCGCGGCCGAGCGCGACGAGCGCGACGCCGAGCACGACCATCAGCGCGGGCATCCCGATCAGCATCGGCCGCAGCCGGTGCTCGAGCACGCGCCCGGCGAGCGACGTGCCGACGAAGTTTGCGATCCCGTAGCCGAGCAGGATCGCCGACAGCCCGTTCACGCCGACGCCCGCGACCTGTTCAAGGAACGGCCGCAGATACGTGAAGAACGCGAAATGCCCGGTGAACACGAGGATCGTCGCGAACATCCCGAGGCCGACGGTCGGCCGGCGCAGCACGTCGACGAGCGTGCGCAGCCGCGTGGTGCCGCTCGGCGGCATCGACGGCAGCGTCATGACCTGCGACACGAACGCGAGCGCGCCGAGCCCGGCCGCGATCAGGAACACGTTGCGCCAGCCGATCAGGTGCCCGAAATAACTGCCCATCGGCGCGGACGCGATCGTCGCGACCGCCACGCCGCTGAAGATGATCGACAGCGCACGCGGCACCATCGCGGTCGGCACGAGCCGCATCGCGGTGGCCGTCGCCATCGTCCAGAAACCGCCGAGCGCGACGCCGAGCACGACACGGCCGATCAGCAGCGTCGTCAGGTCGGGCGCGAACGCGACCGCGAGATTGGACGCGACGAGCAGCACCGAGAACGCGAGCAGCACGCGCCGGCGGTCGATCGTGCGCGTCAGCGCCGAGATCAGCAGGCTCGTGACGAGCGCGACCGTCGCGGTGGCCGTGACGGCCTGGCCGGCCACGCCTTCGGTCACGCCGAGGCTGTCGGCCATCGGCGTGAGCAGGCTCGCGGGCAGGAATTCGGCGGTGACGAGGCCGAACACGCCGAGCGTCATCGCGAATACCGCGCCCCAGGCCGGTTCACGGGGGGCCGCCGTCGAAGCGGCCGAGGAGATTCCGGGATTCATGCGGGGTTCCGTGTCGGTTAGGGAAAGTACTGATGAGGGCGTATCGTAAGGAACAGCGACAGGACGGTCTATGACATACAATCCGTTCTTGTTGATCGATCGTCCGAATCTCGCAATGTCCGAGCCCTTGCTTCCCCCCGTGCCCGACGTACACGACCTCGTCAGCGAGTTGCTGCTGGGGATGCGCCTGAGCGGCGTGCAGTACCGCCGGATCCAGGTGCCGCGGCCGTTCGGGCTGAGCTTCGGCCATGCGCCGGGCCGCGCGCAGTTCCATTTCGTCGGGCGCGGGCCCGTGCTGCTGCGCGACGCGGACGGCACGACGGTGCGGCTCGAGGCCGGCGACGCGATCCTGCTGCCGCACGGCCGCACGCATGCGCTGGTGTCCGATCCGGACGCGCCGTGCCGCGAGATCGGCGGCTTCGCGGCCGCGAAGATCTGCGACACGGTCGCGTCGGTGGGCGCGACGACCTGCGCCGCGACGGAGCCGGCCGCCGGCGATGCGCTGATCTTCAGCGCGTGCATGGAGCTCGATCTCGGCGGCATGCAGCCGCTCGTCGGGACGATGCCGGCATTCATGCACGTCGGCACGCTGCTCGCGCGCTACCCGGAAATCCGCCCGATGCTCGACGCGATGGAGCGCGAATCGTGCGCCGAGCGCGCGGGCTTCGCGGGCATCCTCGCGCGGCTCGCGGACGTGGTCGCCGCGTTCATCGTGCGCGGCTGGGTCGAGTGCGGATGCGGCGACGCGACGGGCTGGGTGCAGGCGTTGCGCGAGCCGAAGCTCGGCCGCGCGATCGTCGCGCTGCATCGCGATCCGGGGCGCAACTGGAGCGTCGCGGAACTGGCCGCCGAAGCAGGTGTGTCGCGCTCGGTATTCGCCGAGCGCTTTCTCGCGGCCACCGGGATGACGCCGGTGCGTTACCTGACCGAGTTGCGGATGCGGCTCGCCGCGCAGTGGATCGCACGCGAGGGCGAGACGATCGAAGCGGTGGCGTACCGGCTCGGCTACGGGTCGCTCGCCGCGTTCAGCCGCGCGTTCAAGCGCGTGGTCGGCCGGCCGCCGGGCGCGGTGCGTGCCGAAGGCGACACGCACGCCGATGCGTGACGTGTAACGCGTCACGCGCAACGCACGGCGCAGCGAACGCCTGCCGGGTCGCCCCGGCATCGCACGATCGGCCGCCGCGCGTGACGATTCTGCTCAGCCGCTGCGCGCGTCGAGTTCGTCGATCAGCGCCGTCGCGCACTTCACGGCCAGCGCCGCGCACTGTTGCGCATCCACCGGCGCGCCGTTCGTCACCGCACCCTGCACGATCCGGCCCAGCAATTCCTTCGACAGGTCGGCGATCTCGTGTTCCCGTTCCGTCATGTTCGTCTCCTGCGCGCCGGCCGGCTTCGGCCGCACGCGCGATTGCACCGGGCGCCGCGTGCGCCGCGCCCGACCTTCAACGTTGCCTGGCCCGCACGACGATCTGCGCCTGCGTGTCGCGTTCGATGCGTTCGAGCGACGCGCGCAGTGCCGTGAACTCGTCGGGCGTGCAGACCTGGCGGCCGAATTCGGCCTTCATCCTCCGCGTGACCTGCACGACCTGCGCGGCCGCATCGAATACGTAATGCGACGTGAACTCGACGAAACGGTCGTGCACGGCCGTATCGGCCGGCAGGTCGGTCACCGCGACGTCGGCCGGCAGCGCGACCTGGCCGGTCTCGTCGAACGTGCCGCCGATGCATGCCCACGGCTGCGTGCGCACGGGCTCGGCCAGCCAGCCCTCGACCTGCGTCGCGATGCCGCCCGTGAGGCTCGACAGCGCCGGCACGGCGGTCGTGCCGTCCGGCCACACGAAGTGATCGAGCGTGCCGGCATACGTGACGTCGAACGGCCCGTCCGTCGCACGGCGATCGCTCGTCGCGATCTGCGCGCGGCCGCGCAGCCCGCTTTGCCGCAGGCGTTCGTTCGCGAGCTGCCGGATGCGGTCGGGCGCCGCCCGGCGAAACAGCGTGCGTTCGAGTTCCGCGGTCCAGCCGTCGTCCTCGACGCGCGCATGAAACCGCGCGGCGCCCGGTTGCGCGGCATCGATCTCCACGCGCGCGGCGCGGTGCTTCGGCTGCGTGGCCGGCGTGCGCGACAGCACGCCGGTGTCGACGAGCAGCGCCGGCCGGTCCATCACGATCGGCGGCAGGTAGCCGAACGCGATGCCGGCCGTCGTGGTGTCCGCGTAGACGCCGAGATCGGGCAGCCACGTGATCGCGTGATTGATCGCGCCGCCGCCGTAACCGGGCACCGACGGCAGCGTGTACACGGAGCCGAGATTGATCAGCACCGCTTCGCTGCGGATGCCGGCCGCCGCGAGCAACGCGCCGAACAGCGCGACGTGGTCCTTGCAGTCGCCGTAGCGGTTGCGCAGGATGTCGGTCACGCGGTGCGGCGCGGCGGCCGTCTCGCCGAGAAAGAGCGCGACGTAACGCACGTTCGCCTGCACCCAGTCGTACAGGACGCGCGCGCGATCGCGCGGATCGGCGGTGCCGGCGGTGAGCGCGCGCGCCAGTTGCACGACGGCCGGATCGTTCGCGCCCGGGTCGACGGCCGCGTTGCGGTAGCGCGCGGCGAACGCCGCGTAGTCGGGCAGCGTGGACACCACGAGCCGGTCGCCGTAGGTCGGATAGCCGACCGAGCCGCTCTCGATCCGGTCGTACGTACCGTGCCGGTATTCGAATGCGTAGCGCGTGCGGCCGTTCGCGGTCACCGGCGGCAGCGCGACGTAACCGCGCGCGTCCGCATGCAGCGGCATGTCGGCCGGCACGTCGAAGATCAGCCGCTGGTTCTCCACCGGCTCGCGCGACGGTTCGACGTAGTAGCCGAAGTAACCTGCGTTGACCGGCTTCGTGCGCGACTTGCGGAACGCGATGCGCGTGCTCGATCCGGCTTCGACGCCGGGAAACACGACGGCGCGCAGCAGCCCGTCCTGGAACGTCGGCGCGCCGGCCGAGCGCGGCTCCTGCACATCGCGGATGCCTTCCGGACCGACCGGATGCGCGACACCGTCGCGATCGATCGTCTCGGCCGCGACCAGGTCGACCTTCTCGAGGTTCTTGTCGAACCACACGTAGCGCTGCGCGATCGCATCGATCCCGTTCGCATCGTTCGCGCGCAGTGTCGAATCGTCGTCCTCGTCGAGCGAGCCGTCGTGCTGGATCACGAATACATGGACGTCGCTGACGAGCGTGACGGGCGCGGCGTCGCCCGCGTCGGCGAACGCGGGACGCACGAACGCCAGCGCGATCGCGGTCACGGCAACCGCGAGCGTTGCGGCGCGACCCGGCAGCCTGCCGGTCGATCGGAACGGAAAACGCACCACGTCGAAGCTCTCCGCGCGTTCGTGTTCAGGTCGGGACGCAACGGGCACGCATTGGCGCGCGCCGCGCCCCGTCGTTCAACCCAGTGTGGGTGACGTGCCCGCGAGCGTCAAGCCACGGGGCGGCGGCCCGCGCCGCCATGCACCGGGCGCACGAGGAAGCGCGCATGCGTCACGCCGGCAGACTGTCGCACTTTCGCGCCCTGCTGGCTGCGCGATCGCCATTTATGTCATGTCGCGACATATTATTTGGGCGCGTAACGCGCGCGTGCGAGGTCGCTGAAACGCATGACGATCGGGTGAATTCGACACGCCGACATGGGGATGGAGACATCGTGCCGATCGACACGAATTCGAAATCGGTTATCTCGTGATCGCGTTCGCGCTGCCGGGCGTGATCCCGATCGGTGCGCTGCATCTCGAACGGTGGCATCCTGAACGTGTCGGCGCCGCGATCGGCGCGCGGCTCGGAATCGCGCTGATCGAAGCGATGCCGATGCTGACGTGAACGCGGCCTGGCCTTCGTTCTTGCCCCCGTTTCCGCCGCGCCGTGCGCGTTCGCGGCCGGGGGTCGGAACGACGAGCACCGGCCCCTACCTGCCGGAGGCGACATGGAAAACGCTATCGTCGCGATCATCCTGATGCTCGCGGTCCTCGTGTTCGCGGTGCTGTTCTTCGCGGAACGGCGCAGCCGCGACCGCACGCGCGACCGGCTGCTGCACCGCTCGTCGCAGCGCTCGGCACGCTCGCATACGCATCACCATTCGTAAGCGGAAAGCGCGCCGCGCACGTCGAGCCCCTTCAAGCGTACAGCCCCGGAATGGCGGCACATGTTTCTCGAGGACATCAACGGGCGCCGAAGGGCGCTCGCGGTCCGGCTGCTTGCGCGTCGAGCGTCGTTGCGTTCAATGGCAATCGCCGACGTGCTTGCCGCGCCACGTCCACGCGAGCGTGTATGCGCCGGCCTGTGCATGCTGCCCGTGCAATTGCCCGTTGAGGTCGTAGCGCGTCGGCGTCACATCGCCCGTCACGGTCGCGTTGCCGCGGCCCTGTTCGTTCGCGCAGCGCGTGCGTCCGGTCCGGCGTGCGTTATTGCTGCACGAGTTCGACGCGGCGGTTCTGCGCGCGGCCGGCGTCGTCGCCGTTGGACGCAACCGGCGACAGCGACCCGACACCCTTCGCGACGAGCCGCGCCGGCGCGATCTTGTAGGTCGTCGCCAGTGCCTGCGCGACGGCCTCCGCACGCTTTTGCGACAGGTCGGCGTTGTGCGCGAACTGCCCTTGATTGTCGGTATGGCCGACGATGTACACCTTCAGCGCCTGGTTCGCCGTCAGCAGCTTCGCCATCTCGTCGAGCTGCGGCTTCGACTCGGGCTTCACCTGCGCCTTGTCGGTGTCGAAGTAGATGCCGTACAGCGCGATCTTCCCCGTCGCGGCGAGGCCCTTCTGCAGTGCACCGGAATCGAGCACCTTGACTTGCCCGGTCTGCATCGGCTTCACTTCGACGACTTCCTCGTAGACGAGCGTGCGCTTGTTCGATGCCGAACTGTCCATGATGTGCAGGAACACATACGCATCGCCGGACGCTCGCGGCAGCTTCGCGAGGATCGTGCGGTGCTTGTCGCCGAAGTTCGCGTCGCCGCCGCCCGCCTGCCGCAGCCGGCCGGAATTGATCACGACGCTCTGGAAGTCGCTGCCGCCGCTCTTTCCGCACTGCTCCGCCGTGCAGCGGAACAGAATCTGGAAGCCGCCCTTCTGCAGCGCGTCGAGATAGTTGCGCTCGACTTCCAGCGTCGACCGGCCGCCGTCGATCGCGTACGAGATCCGCGTGATCTTGCCTTC
Source organism: Burkholderia sp. BCC1988 (assembly GCF_905339895.1). NCBI lineage: Bacteria > Pseudomonadati > Pseudomonadota > Betaproteobacteria > Burkholderiales > Burkholderiaceae > Burkholderia > Burkholderia sp. BCC1988. The sequence continues at coordinate 313,970 of NZ_CAJPHA010000002.1, read as the reverse complement.
GAGATTCAGGCCCTTGGCGGTCCTCTCGTCGTCGATCGGCTGGTTCGGCAGGAACGCCTCGTCGAACGGCGTCTGCGAATATGCGGTGATGGTCGCGCCGGCGAAACGCGTGAGCAACGGATGATCTTTCGCACCCGGCTTGTCGCCGCCGGCGCTCGCCAGCGACGAAAGCGACAGCAGCGCGGCGGCGAACAGTGCGTTGCGGCCACGGCGCGCGACATGGAATACGGACGATGCTGCGTTCTTCATTGAGCCCCTCGGAAAGGATTTGTCGTTCTGTTGATGGCGTCGAAGCGCGCGCATCTTATCAAATCTTTCCGGGAAAACGGGCAAAAGCTTTCGGATACTGAACGTTCTGACGCACCACGTCATGTTGAATCGTTTCCAAGCGTGCGCGGGTGTCTCCCGCGTGCATCGCTACCCGACGTTCATCGGCAGCAGCACCATCTGCCGCCCCTCGACGTGCAGCCGCGCCTGCAACTCGACCGGCGTCTGGTTGTGCAGCCACGCGGTCAGGAAATTCACGCGCCTGAAAATCAGCTTGCTCGCGAAGCACACCGCGTTCGGATAGGCATCGAGCGTCGACGACGCGAGGTTCATGAATTCGACGACCGGGTTCGTGCCGAACGCGATCCGGTAGTCGGCCGCGATGCCGTTGCGGCGGCAGTGCGCGACGTAATAGTCGAGCGCTTCGGTGATCGTGTGACGCAGCCGCTCGAGATGCTCGTGCCCGTCGTACGCCTTCGCATCGACCTCGCCCACCGCGAGAAAGATCACGTTGCGGAAGTGTCCGGGAAACAGCCGGTTCACCCACAGCAGCGCATGCATGCTCGCGCCGCGATGCTTGCCGACCAGCAGCACCGCGGTCGGCTGCGACGGGTCGGGCTTGCCCGGCGCCGTCGCCTCGTCGACTGCCGGCGGCGGCCCCGAGAACAGCGCGTCTTCCTTCGCGAGCTGCGCGCGCGTGTACGCGTAGTGGCGATTGATCATGACGCACAGCGCGATCACCGCGCTCGTCACGAGCACCGTCAGCCAGCCGCCGGCCGTGAACTTCTCGACCAGCGTGATGACGAGCACCGTCGACGTCACGCTGAACCCGAGCGCCGACAGGAAGAAGTGCTTGAACCAGCCGCGCTCGCTGCGATGGCGCCACCAGTACGTGCATAGCCCCAGCAGCGACATGCTGAACGTGAGGAACACGTTGATGCTGTACAGCACGACGAGCACGTCGACGCTGCCGTGCGTCCACAGCAGGATCAGCAGGCCCGACAGGCCGACGACGATGATGCCGTTCTGCCGCACGAGGCGCGTCGACAGGTCGCGGAAATGGCGCGGCACCCACGAGTCCGACGCCATGTTCGACAGCACCGCCGGCCCGTCGAGAAAACCCGTCTGCGCGCCGACCAGCAGCAGCCCTGCCTCGAACGCGAGCACCGCCGCGAGCAGCGCGTGGCGCGCGAACGCGGAGCCGAGCCCGAGATGATCGATCACGCTGCCGAACACGACCGCGTTGAGCGTCTCGCCTTCGATGGGCCGTGCGTGCCACAGCATGTAAAGCAGGATGATGCCGCCGGCCGTGAACGCGAGCGACGTCGACATGTACCACATCGTCGCCTTGCCGTTCGGCACGCGCGGATCGGCGAGCATGTTCACGTTGTTCGACACGGCCTCGAGGCCGGTATAGGTGCCGCCGCCGAGCGAGAACGCGCGCATCAGCAATGCGAGCATCACGAACACGCCGAGCGATTGCGACATCCCGTGCGCCTCGTGCACCGCGTCGGGCACGATCGTCGCCAGCGCGCTGCCGTGCACCGCGACGCCGTACACGATCAGCCCGAAATGCAGCACGACGAAGCCGATGAAGATCGGCAGCAGCACCATGATCGATTCGCGCATCCCGCGGAAGTTGAGCCCGGTCATCAGCAGGATCAGCACGATCTCGGTCGTGAGCTTGAACGCCTGCGCACTGACCGGCAGCAGGCTGAAGAACGCGTCGACACCGCTCGCGAGCGACGTCGCGACGGTCAGCACGTAGTCGACCAGCAGCGCCGCGCCCGACACGAGCCCCGGCTTCGACCCGAGCAGCGAGGTCGCGACGCGATAGCCGCCGCCGCCGGTCGGGAACAGCTCGATCACCTGGTTGTAGCCGAGCGCGATGATGAATACGGTCGCCGCGGTGGCGCAGGCGAGGAACAGCGCAAGCGGCGTGTGGTGCGCGAGCGCGAGGAACGCCTCCTCCGGGCCGTAGCACGACGACGACAGGCCGTCCGCGCCGAGTCCGACCCAGGCCAGCAACGGCGTCACCGCGATCGCATGGCGCGTGCGCGGATCGAGCGGGTCCAGCGGCTTTCCGACGAGCAGCTGCCACATCTTCTGGAATGCGGTCACGGTCCCCTCCCGGGACGCCGGGCGCGGCGGCGTCATCTTCTAAAGCTAGCCGACGCCCGGCCGCTGCACCAGTCCGCACAATCCATGAGACGTGGTCGGCGGCACGGCGTCGCTTTCACCGCGTAAGCGGCCGGCACGCCGCGCGTCGGCCGAAGCGGCGTGCCCGTACCGCCCGCCGGCCGATCGCGCGGATCGCGCGGATCGCGCACGGCATCGTCATCGCAGCCGCCCTTGCCGCGTTCGCCGCGTTCGCCGCATTCGCCGCCTTCACCGCCTTCACCGCCTTCACCGCCCCGGACGACCACCGGCCCGATCCCGCCCACCTCTCATCACGGTTCTCCCGCCGGGCGATCACATCGACCACATCGTTCGCATCGCCCGCATGACCCGCACGGTTCGCGCCGGACGCGATGCCCGCCCGCGCCCCCGTCATGCGTTGTTCCCCGCAATTCGACATTTGTGCGCGCGCAACAATGGCGGTGCCTCGCGGCCGGCGCCGTGCGGGGGCAGGTTTCCACGTCGCCGGCCGCGTCGGTCTCTGAAAAACCACATCTCTCGAGGACATACCATGCAACTCCAATCCCATCCGGCGTGCCGTCCGTTTTACGAAGCAGGCGAACTCACGCAACTGACCGCGTTCTACGAAGAAGGCCGCAACGTCATGTGGATGATGCTGCGATCGGAGCCGCGGCCGTGCTTCAACCAGCAACTCGTCACCGACATCATCCATCTCGCGCGCGTCGCTCGCGACTCGGGCCTGCCGTTCGACTTCTGGGTGACGGGCTCGCTCGTCCCCGAGCTGTTCAACGTCGGCGGCGACCTGAGCTTCTTCGTCGACGCGATCCGCAGCGGCCGCCGCGACCAGCTGATGGCCTACGCGCGCTCGTGCATCGACGGCGTATACGAGATCTACACGGGCTTCGGCACCGGGGCGATCTCGATCGCGATGGTCGAGGGCAGCGCGCTGGGCGGCGGCTTCGAGGCCGCCCTCGCGCACCACTACATGCTCGCGCAGAAGGGCGTGAAGCTCGGCTTCCCCGAGATCGCGTTCAACCTGTTCCCGGGCATGGGCGGCTATTCGCTGGTCGCGCGCAAGGCGGACCGCGGGCTCGCGGAATCGCTGATCTCGTCCGGCGAGGCGCATGCGGCCGAGTGGTACGAGGATCGCGGGCTGGTCGACCAGACGTTCGACGCGGGCGACGCATATCTCGCGACACGCACCTTCATCGACGTGATGAAGCCGAAGCTGAACGGCGTGCGCGCGATGCTGCGCGCCCGCGAACGCGTGTTCCATCTCACGCGTTCCGAGCTGATGGACATCACCGAGGAATGGGTGCACGCGGCGTTCACGATCGAGCCGAAGGATCTCGCGTACATGGAGCGCCTGGTGATGCTGCAGAACCGGCGCGTGTCGAAGCTGCGCACGGTGTGACGTGAGCGGCGCGCCGCCGCGCAAGCGGCGGCGCCCGTCATGCGGGGAGGCTCAGGCGATCAGCCTGAGCTTTCTCGTTTCCGCGAGCCAGGCCTCGAAGGCCTGGGCCGGCATCGGCCGCGCGAAGTAGAAACCCTGCGCGTGGTCGACGTTGATCTGCTTCAGGAATTCGGCTTCCGCGTGCGTCTCGACGCCCTCGGCGACCACCGAGAAACTCAGCGCCCGCGCGAGCGACACGACCGAGCGCACCAGCGCCTGCGAGCGCGGGTTGCGGTCGATGCCCGTGATGAAGCTGCGATCGAGCTTGATCGAATCGAGCGGCAGCCGCGACAGTTGCGACAGCGACGAATAGCCGGTGCCGAAATCGTCGAGGTGAACCTCCGCGCCGAGCTGGCGGAACTGCTTCATCAGCTCGTGCGCCGCTTCTTCGTCCTCGATGAAGCTGCTTTCGGTGAGCTCGATGTCGACGAGGCTCGGCTTCAACCCGGCGCTGTCGAGGATCGACGCGAACTGATCGACGATGTTCATGTCCTGCAACTGCCGCGCGGACACGTTCACCGCGATCCGCACGTCGAGTCCCTTCGCCTTCCACGCGGCGGCCTGCGCGGCCGCGGTGCGCATCACCCAGCGCCCGAGCGGCGCGATCAGCCCCGATTCCTCGGCGAAGCGGATGAACTCGATCGGCGCGACGAGCCCGCGATCCGGCGACTGCCAGCGGATCAGCGCCTCGACGGCGTGCACGTCGCCGGTCGCGATGTCGACGACCGGCTGGTAGTGCAGCACGAACTGCTCTTCCTCGAGCGCCTTGCGCAGGTTCGTGTCGAGCCACATGTACTTCGCGACCTTCTGGTTCATCTCCAGCGAGAATACGCGGTACGTATGCTTGCCCTCTTCCTTCGCGACGTACATCGCGGTGTCGGCGCTGCGGATCAGCGTTTCGAGCGAATCGCCGTGCTGCGGATACATCGCGATGCCGATCGAGCAGCTCGTGTAGACCTCCACCAGCCCGAGGTGGATCGGCGTACGCAGCCGCTCGAGGATGATCTGCGCGGTCGCCTCGAGCAGCGGCCGCGTGCCGTGCTCGAACAGCACCAGGAATTCGTCGCCGCCGAGCCGCGCGAGCGTCGCGCCGGACGGCAGGCAGCCGCCGATGACCGCGGACACGTCCTGCAGCAGGCGGTCGCCGGTGATGTGCCCGTAGTGGTCGTTGACGCGCTTGAAGTTGTCGAGATCGAGGAACAGGATGCCGACCTGGCCGCGCACGTCGGTGCGGTCCGCGGCCAGCGCGACGCGGATGCGCTCGCTGATTGCATGACGGTTCGGCAAGCCGGTCAGCACGTCGGAATTCGCGAGTTCGCTGAGCCGCTGCTGCGCGTTGCGCTCCTCGGTGACGTCGACGCCCGAGCAGATCAGGAACTGCTCGTCGGCGCCGCTGCCGCTCTGCACGAACTTGTTGCGAAACTGGAACAGGCGCGGGCCGTTGACCGTGTTGATGTAGCGCTCGACCTCGAACGCCCGGTTGCTCGCGAAAAAGCCGGTGATGTTGCTGCGCGACTGCGCACCCTGGTCGGGGCTCATGAACAGCTCGAACGCGCTGCGGCCGATCACGTCGACCTCGCGCTTGCCGGTCACTTCCTCGCACAGGCGGTTGAAGCGCTGCACCATGCCGTTGCGGTCGAGGATCACGACGAGCGAATTCACCTCGGACACGACCTGCTCGGCGAACGCGAGCCCGTGCGCGAGGTCGCCCGCGACGGACGCGGTATCGGAATAGGCGGAGGCGGTGCCGGCCCAATTGGCGGTGTCGACCTTCCTGCCGACCAGATGGAGGCTGACCGGATCGCCGAACAGCGCGAGTTCGAGCACGAGGTGCGACGTGACGCCGGTGAGCGCGCGGATCCGCGCGGCCTGCTCGCCGGTCAGCGCCACCGCGACATTGGTCAGGCCGCGAACGGCGGCCAGCTCGAGTGCATTGCTGTCGCTGCCGAGCCGCCAGCACGGGCTATGCGTACCGAGATGCGCTTCGAGCACGGCGCGATCGTTTTCGTCATCCATGGACACGCCCCGATCCAGAAAAAACGCACAGTGTAGACGGAGGCGAGCCGGCCGCCCCCGATCCCCGCGCGCGCAGTGCGCGTACCCGGTGGGGCAGTCGTGATGACCGTGCCAGTGGCCCTCGTTCCGTACTTGTTTCCAACCAATGCGAACCGGCGTTCGCGCATCTCGCGCGCAGGTTTTCCAAACGAATGATGGAACCCATCTTATCAAATGACGAAGAAGATTGGCACTCACATTTGGAACGAGGTGTCAAGGAATCGGAACTCGATTGGCATGACGGATTTTTCGCGATCGGCGGGAGGCGCGAAGCCGGTGGCGAACGCGTAGAACCCGGCCGGTGGAATCGCCGGAGCGCCCCGCCGGACGGCGGTTTGCGGGAAATCGAGGCATCCCGGCAGCGATGTGTCGGCACGGCGCTGCGGCGGGGTCGGATCGCATTGCGCCGCGCGCGGAATCGGGGATTCTCGTTGCCCGTTCGTGCGTGAATGCGCGCCCTTATTCCCAGCGCTGTTGCAACATCGCGTCTATCGATGCGAGCGAATAGATCGCCGGACCGCGCAGCCGATGCAGCAGCATGCATGGAACCGGTGCGATCGCGGCCCGGAATCCATAGAAAGCGGTGCGGCGAGCGCCCCGCCGCACCGCTTTCCGTGCGCCCCCTTGCCGCTCAGCCCGCCGCGCCGTACCCGCCGCCGCCCGGCGTCTCGACGACGAACACGTCGCCCGGCGCCATCTGCGCGCGGCCGATATGCTCGAGCGTCTCGACCGTGCCGTCCGCCCGCTCGATCGTGTTGCGGCCGAGCGCGCCGGCCCCGCCGCCCGCCGCGCCGAACGGCGCGTGGATCCGGTTGTTCGACAGGATCGACGCGGTCATCGGCTCGAGGAAGCGGATCCGCCGCACCGCGCCGTCGCCGCCGCGCCAGCGCCCGGCGCCGCCGGAACCCGCGCGCAGCCGATGCGAGTCGAGCCGCACCGGATAGCGCCATTCGAGCACCTCCGGGTCGGTCAGCCGCGAGTTCGTCATGTGCGTCTGCACCGCGCCGACGCCCGCGAAGCCGTCGCCCGCGCCGCTGCCGCCGGCGATGGTCTCGTAGTACTGGTAGCGGTCATTGCCGAACGTGAAGTTGTTCATCGTCCCCTGGCTCGATGCGACGCAGCCGAGCGCGCCGTACAGCGCGTTGGTGATCGCCGACGACGTCTCGACGTTGCCCGATACCACGGCCGCCGGATACTCGGGGTTCAGCATCGAGCGCGCCGGCACGATCACCGTCAGCGGCTTCAGGCAGCCGGCGTTCAGCGGGATGTCGTCGCCGACCAGCGTGCGGAACACGTAAAGCACCGCGGCCATGCAGACGGCCTTCGGCGCGTTGAAGTTGTTGTCGAGCTGCGCGGACGTGCCGGTGAAGTCGATCTCCGCGCGGCGCGCCGCGCGGTCGACGCGGATCGCGACGCGAATCTCGGCGCCGTTGTCGAGCGGATAACGATACGCGCCGTCCTGCAGCGCGCCGATCACGCGCCGCACCGCTTCTTCCGCGTTGTCCTGCACGTGCCCCATGAACGCGAGCACGACGTCGCGGCCGAACTGCCCGACCATCCGCCGCAGCTCGTCGACGCCCTTCTGGTTCGCCGCGATCTGCGCGCGCAGGTCGGCCATGTTCTGCTCGACGTTGCGCGCCGGATAGCGGCCCGATGCGAGCAGCGCGCGCGTGTCGGCATCGCGCAGCACGCCCGCCGACACGAGCTGCCAGTTGTCGATCAGCACGCCTTCTTCGTCGATGTGCGTCGAATCGGGCGGCATCGAGCCCGGCGTCGTGCCGCCGATGTCCGCATGGTGGCCGCGCGAGCCGACGTAGAACAGCGGCGTGTCCGAGCCGTCCGCGAACACCGGCGTGATGACGGTGACGTCCGGCAGGTGCGTGCCGCCGTGATACGGGTCGTTCAGCATGAACACGTCGCCGTCGCGCATGCGGCCGCGGTTGCGCTCGATCACCGTGCGGATGCTCTCGCCCATCGAGCCGAGATGCACGGGCATGTGCGGCGCGTTCGCGATCAGGTTGCCGTCGCCGTCGAAGATCGCGCACGAGAAGTCGAGCCGCTCCTTGATGTTCACCGAATACGCGGTGTTCTGCAGCCGCAGCCCCATCTGCTCGGCGATCGACATGAACAGGTTGTTGAAGATCTCGAGCCGCACCGGATCGGCATCGGTGCCGAGCGAGCGGCGCGTCGGCAGCGGCGTCGTGCGCGTCAGCACGAGGTTGCCTTGCGCGGTCATCTGCGCGCGCCAGCCGGGTTCGACGACGGTCGTGCCATTCTTCTCCGCGACGATCGCCGGGCCGTCGATCGTGTCGCCGGCCAGCAGCGAGTCGCGCACGTACAGCGCCGCGTCGTTCCATTGCCCGCCGGAATGGAAACGCACGGCGCTGTGCGCGCGCGGCGCCGCGCCCGCGTCGCGCGGCACGAGCGGCGCGATCTCGACCGGCGCATCCGAGCGGCCGATCGCCTCGACCGATGCCAGCTCGGCGACCAGCGGCGTGCCGGGCATCAGGAACGCATAGCGCTGCCGGTACGCGGCCTCGAACGCCTGCTGCATCGCGGCGACGCTGCCGGCCGGCACGTCGAGCGCGGAATCGGTGCCCTGGTAGCGCAGGTGCACGCGCCGCTCGGTCGCGATGCGCTCCGGCGCCACGCCCTGTTCGAGCAGCGCGCCGACCGCGTCGTCGGCCAGCCGGTCGAGCGCCGCGTTCAGCGCCGGCAACGATTCATCGGACAACACGGCTTCCACCGCGCGCTCGCGCATCGCGGTCTGGTCGGCGAGCCCCATCCCGTAAGCGGACAGCACGCCCGCGAGCGGATGCGCGAACACCTGCGTCATCCCGAGCGCGTCGGCCACGCCGCACGCGTGCTGGCCGCCCGCGCCGCCGAACGTCGTCAGCACGTAGCGCGACACGTCGTGGCCGCGCTGCACCGAGATCTTCTTGATCGCGTTCGCCATGCTGCCGATCGCGATTTCCAGGAACCCTTCGGCCAGCGCCTCGGGCGTGTCGCGCCGCCCGGTCGCCGCGTGAATCTCGTCGGCGAGCGCCGCGAATTTCGCGGCCACGCCGTCGCGGTCGAGCGGCTGGTCCGCATGCGGGCCGAACACGCGCGGGAAGTGATCGGGCTGGATCTTGCCGAGCATCACGTTGCAGTCGGTCACCGTCAGCGGGCCGCCGCGCCGGTAGGCGGCCGGCCCCGGGTTCGCGCCGGCCGATTCGGGCCCGACGCGCAGCCGCGCGCCGTCGAAGCCGAGCACCGAACCGCCGCCGGCCGCGACCGTGTGGATGCTCATCATCGGCGCGCGCATCCGCACGCCGGCGACCTGCGTCTCGAACACGCGCTCGAATTCGCCGTTGTAGTGCGACACGTCGGTCGACGTGCCGCCCATGTCGAAGCCGATCACGCGCTCGAAGCCGGCCGCGCGCGCGGCGCGCACCATCCCGACGATGCCGCCGGCCGGGCCGGACAGGATCGCGTCCTTGCCCTGGAACGCGTCGGCGCGTGTCAGGCCGCCGCTGCTCTGCATGAACTGCAGGTTCACGCCGGGCATCTCGTGCGCGACCTGCTCGACGTAGCGGCGCAGGATCGGCGACAGGTAGGCGTCGACCACGGTCGTATCGCCGCGCGACACCATCTTCATCAGCGGCGACACCTCGTGCGACACCGACACCTGCGTGAAGCCGATCCGGCGCGCGAGATCCGCCAGCGCGCGCTCGTGCGCGGTGTAGCGATAGCCGTGGATCAGCACGATGGCCAGCGCCTGCACGCCCGATTCGAACACGCGGCGCAACGCCGCTTCCGCGCGTTGCGCGTCGAGCGGCACGACGACGTCGCCGTGCGCGCCGATCCGCTCGTCCACCTCGACGACGGTCTCGTACAGCGCATCGGGCAGCACGATGTCGAGATCGAACAGGCGCGGCCGGTTCTGGTACGCGATGCGCAGCACGTCGCGAAAGCCGCGCGTCGTCGCGAGCGCGGTGCGTTCGCCCTTGCGTTCGAGCAGCGCGTTGGTCGCGACCGTCGTGCCCATCTTCACCATGTCGACACGCTCGGGCGTGATCGGCTCGCCGTCGGCGAGGCCGAGCAGGTGGCGGATGCCGGCCACGGCCGCATCGCGATACTGCTCGGGATTCTCCGACAGCAGCTTGTGCGTGACGAGCGAGCCGTCGGGCCGGCGCGCGACGATGTCGGTGAAGGTGCCGCCGCGGTCGATCCAGAATTGCCAGCGCGCGGCGTCGGAGGAAACGGGGAAAGTGTGTCGGTCAGTCATGGCGATGAACTCGATGCGTCGTTGAACGAAGGACGAGCGCCGCCGCACGGCGCGCGTCGCGCGCCGCGTGAGGGCTTCGATGAAAAGGGAGCGGTAGAAAGGCGGCGGGCGGGCGCCCGCCCATGCGGCGTTATGCGGCGTCGAGTTCGCGGCCGCGCGTCTCGGGCAGCGTCAGCGCGGCGACGATCAACACGCCGTAGGCGGCGACCGCGAAGATCCCGATGCTCGCGCCGAGCCCGTAGTGCTTCGACAGCGCGCCGATCAGGAACGGGAACAGGGCGCCGATCGCGCGGCCCACGTTGTAGCAGAAGCCCTGGCCCGAGCCGCGCACCCGCGTCGGGAACAGCTCGGTGAGGAACGCCCCCATCCCGGAGAAGATGCCCGATGCGAAGAAACCGAGCGGGAAGCCGAGCCACAGCATCGACGCGTTCGTGAGGTGCAGCACCGGCGACGTGTAGGCGAACGCGATCACCATCGAGCCGAGCGCGAACAGGATGAAGTTCGGCTTGCGGCCGAGCCGGTCGGTCAGGTACGCGCTCGTCAGGTAGCCGACCCACGAGCCGAAGATGATCATCGCGAGATAGCCGCCGGTGCCCATCACGGTCAGGTGCCGCTCGGTCTTCAGGAAGGTCGGCAGCCAGGTCGTGATCGCGTAGTAGCCGCCCTGCGCGCCGGTGGTCAGCAGCGCCGCGCGCAGCGTCGTCGACAGCAGCTTCGGCGCGAAGATTTCGGTGAGGCGCGGCGCGTCGGCTACCTTCGCCTGCGTGGCCTTCTCCTTCTCGTAGACGTCCGGCTCCTTCACGTAGCGGCGGATCACGACCACCAGCAGCGCCGGCGCGAGGCCGACGAGGAACAGCGCGCGCCAGGCCTGTTCGGCCGGCAACACCGAGAACAGCAGCGCATACAGCAGCGCCGACAGCCCCCAGCCGATCGCCCAGCCCGACTGCACGAGGCCGACCGCCTTGCCGCGATCGCGGGCGCGGATCACTTCGCCGATCAGCACCGCGCCGGCCGTCCATTCGCCGCCGAAGCCGAAGCCCATCAGCGCGCGCGCCGCGAGCAGCTGGTGATAGTTCTGCGCGAGCCCGCACAGCGCGGTGAACACGGCGAACCACAGCACCGTCAGCTGCAGCGTGCGCACGCGGCCGATCCGGTCGGACAGGATGCCCGCGATCCAGCCGCCGAGCGCCGACGCGAGCAGCGTCATCGTGCCGATGAAGCCGGCGTCCGCGAGCGAGATGCCCCAGGTCGCGACGAGCGTCGGGATCACGAACGACAGCATCTGCGTATCCATCCCGTCGAGCATGTAGCCGACCTTGCAGCTCCAGAACGCGCGGCGCTCGCGCGGCTGCGCGTCCGCATACCATCCGAACAGGCCGTTGCGTGCGGGGCCCGCGGGGTCGGCGGCGGGCGCCGCGAGGGTCTTGCTTTCCATGGTGAAGCTCCTGTCGAAATATGCGGTCGAGACCGTGCGTGTGGTGCGGGTGGTGCGTGTCGTGTTTGTCGTGCGCTTCTTGCGTCGTGTGTTGCTTGCGTCGTGTGTTCGCGTGGTGTGTCGGCGTCGTGCGTTGCTTGCGTCGTGTGTTGCTTGGGCGCGTCGCGCTGCGGCTGCACATCACCCTCCGGCCGGGCGGATCGTCTGCGCTCGCGGCATGCCGCCGCGTCGGGGCCGGACCGGCGCCCGTGCGGGCCGCCGGCGTCGGTCGGGTCAGAACACGGCCAGCGACGCGTTCGTGATGTCGGTCATCAGCATGTAGCCGGGCGTATGCGCGATCGCGAGCGGCAGCTTCGCGTCCATCAGCGCGGTTTGCGGCGTCACGCCGCACGCCCAGAACACCGGCAGTTCGCCGTCGCGCACCGTCACCGCGTCGCCGAAATCGGGCGCGCCGAGATCGGCGATGCCCAGTTCCTGCGGATGGCCGATATGGACCGGCGCGCCGTGCACGCCCGGGAACCGGCTCGTGATCTGCACCGCGCGGATCGCATCGGCGCCGCGCAGCGGCCGCATCGACACGACCAGCTGGCCGCCGAAGATTCCCGCGCGCCGGTTCGGAATCGTCGTACGGTACATCGGCACGTTGCGCCCCTCCTCGATGTGGCGCAGCCCGATCCCTTCGCGCGCCAGCATGTCCTCGAACGAGAACGAGCAGCCGATCGCGAACACGACGAAATCGTCGCGCCACAGCGCTTCGAGCGATTCGACCCGCTCGGTCAGGCGCCCGTCGCGGTAGACGTTGTAGCTCGGCACGTCGGTGCGGATGTCGAGATCCTCGCCGAGCACGTCGAGCCGGAACGCGCCGGGTTCCCCGACGCCCAGCAGCGGGCACGCCTTCGGGTTCGCCTGGCAGAAGCGCAGGAAATCGTGCGCGTACGCGTTCGGCAGGATCGCGAGATTCGCTTGCGCGAACGGGCCGCACTGGCCGGCCGTCGGGCTGCGGAACGTGCCGTTGCGCACGGACTGGCGGAATTCGGAAGGCGTCATGATGGTCGCGGGCAGATCGATAGGTCGTCGGAATGACGGTTGCGTCAGCGGATACGGCGAAGAATAGAAAAGAAAAAATTTTGTCGCCAACGAGTTTTTTTGCGCCGCGTGTATAGAATTTCTTTACACGAAGCCGGGTTTTCCCCAGTCCCGTTCATTTTTTCAGCGGGGCAAGCTGCGCGCCCAACGCCTTGCCGACCGCCATGAACACGCGTTTCCTCGAAACCTTCGTCACGCTCGCGAAGCTGCGCAACTTCCGCACGACGGCCGCCGCGCTGCACGCGACGCCGGCCGCGATCTCGCAGCGCCTGAAGGCGCTCGAGGACGAATTGCAGACCGTGCTCGTCGACCGCGACAGCCGCGAATTCCGGCTCACGCCGAACGGCGAGTACCTGCTCGGCTATGCGAAGGCCGTCGTCGAGGCGACGCACGAGCTGCAGGCCGCCGCGGCCGGCGAAAGCGCGCTGCGCGGCAAGTTGCGGCTCGGCGTGATCGAGACGGTCGTGCACAGCTGGCTGCCGCATTACCTGCGCCGCCTCGCCGCCGACTATCCGCAACTGGAGATCGACCTGACCGTCGACGTCAGCGTCGTGCTGCAGCGCCGGCTGATGGCCGGCGAACTGGACCTGATCATTCGCGTGGAGGGAAGCGACGAGGCGTCGGTCGTCTGTGACGCGCTCGCGAACTATCCGGTGCGCTGGATCGCGCGCGCGGGGCTGCTGCCGACTGCGCGCACCGGCCTCGCGCGGCAGGTGCTGCGCCAGCCGATCCTGACCTACGGGCGCGGTACCGCGCCGCACCGCGCGCTCGAGGACATCGTGCGCACGCTCGCGCACGCGCATGGCGTGCCGCTGTCGGAGACGCGCATCACCGGCTCGCCGTCGATCTCGGTGATCGTGCAGCTCGTACGCGACGGCTTCGGCGTCGCCGCGATTCCGGTGCTGTTCGTGGATGCGCTGATCGCCAGCGGCGAGGTCGTCGAGCTGCCGCTGCAGCCGTCGCCGCCGTCGATCGTCGTGTCGATGTCGCGGCGGGCGGACGCGCCGAAGTTCGTGCATGGCGCGTCGATCGCGGCGCGCGCCGCGTGTCACGAGTATTGCGAGAAGAGCAACCGGCTGCTGGTCGAGGCGCTTTGATGTGGTGTGGGGATGCCGGGCGGATCACGCACGGCGCCTGACGCGCCCGTTCGGCGATCGGCTTACGCCGGCTGCCGCGCATGCGGCTGCGCAAGCTTGCCGTCGCCGTATTCGCGCAGCACCTGCGAGATCACCACGCGATAGCCGTCCAGCCAGCGCGCGTGCTTCGCCTTCGCTTCCAGATGCGCGGGATGCTGCATCAACTGCCGCAGCGCCGCCTCCGATTCCCAGTAGTAGACGTTCTGGATCAGCCCCGCCTCGGCGTTCTCCCACGTCTCCTCGCCGAGGTAGCCGGGCGTCGCGCGCGCCATGTCGGCGATCTGCCGGTCGAGGCGGTGGAATTCGTCGTCGTATTCCCCCGCGCGGAAAATGAAGGTCGATGCGTACATGCGCGCCCCATCGGAGACGGTTGAAAGAGCGCCAAGTGTAAGGCACGCGCGGCGTGCCGCCGGTGTCACGCGGTAAGCGCGGTGGAAGCGTGCCGATCGTCGAGCCACGCGTCGATGCGCGGGGCGTCGGTGCGCGTGCCCGCCTTGGCGGCCGGCATGGCGGCGAGTGCGTGCCCCGCACGTTCGAGTGCCTGCGCAAAGCCGCGCAATTCGGCCGTCGCCGGCCGATCGTCGAGACGACGGCGTGCGAGCGCCGCCTCGATACGTGCGTCGATCAACGCGCGCTGCGCGTCGATGAAGTCGATGCACAACGCGCGGCAATGCGCGGACACCGATGCGACGGCCAGCAGCACCGGCACGATCGACATCGTCAAGTAGCCGCCGGGCGCAAGCCGCGCCAACGCCGCGCGCACCTGCGGTCCGCCGTCGATCAGCGATGCGAATACCGCGTCGCGCCATACCGCGCGCTCGAACGCGAGCGCATCGCGAAACGTGTCGAGCGCCGCGCGGTCCGCGACCTGCCCTGCCGTCACGAGCGGCAGCGCCGACGCCATATCGAGGGAAGCCGTGCCGCCGTCCGCGCCGACGATGCAATTCGCACCGAGCCACGCCGTCTCGTCGCGCCGCCCGGCGAGCACGCGGGATTGCAGGCGGTCCGGCAGCATCGGATCGAGCGGCACGGCGCCGCAGATCGAAGGCTTGTCCGCATGCACGCTGCAGCGGCCGTCGTCGGCCAATGCCGGACAGCGCCCGAGCGACGGATAGTCGTAGCCCTGAAGCGTCAGCGCAATCCATTCGTCGCTCGCGCCGCGCGCGCGGTGGAACAACGCGTTCGCGAGCGCATCGCAGGCGGCGATGTCGTCCGCGTCGAGCGCATGGTCGCGTCCGCCCGCGCGCGTTCGTTCACCGATGCGCCGCTTCGGCACACGATGGATCGTCAGCGCGCCGACGAAGCGGTGCCGATGCCGGAACAGTTCACGCAACGACAGCGTCGGCGCGCTGTTGCAGCAGCGGCCGCACGCATTGCACGCGAGGCGATAGTCGTCTACCACGGCCGCCGCACCGAGTCCTGATAGCGCGTCAGGATGAAATGCGCGACGTCGTGCGAGTGATACGCGGCGACGAGCTGCGCGACCCACGGCTTCGTGCGGTCGGCGTCGCGCACGGTCAGCACGTTCGCATACGGCGAGCGCGCATCCTCGAGATTGATGCTGTCGCGCGCCGGCTGCAGCCCCGCGCGCGCGGCGTCCTCGTAGTCGATCGCGACGAACGCGGCCGAGTCGAGCGCCGCATGCAGCCGGTCGCGGCGCAGCGCGACGAACTTCAGCGCGAGCCGGTTGCCCGTCACGTCGCGCAGCGTCGCATGCAGGCCGGCCTGGTCGCGCAGCGTCACCAGCGTGTCGTTCTGCAGCAGCACGAGCGCGCGAGCCATCCCGCGCGAATCGGCCGGGATCGCGACCGTCGAGCCGGGCTGCAGGTCGTTCAGACTCCTGATCTTGCGCGAATAGAGCGCCATCGGCAGCGTGACGGTCGGCGCGACGGCGTTCAGTGCATGACCTTTCGCCGTGCGCGTCGCGGCAAGGCGCTGCGCGTCCTCGAAGCTCGCCGCGTCGATCCTGCCGTCGGCGAGTGCAGTATCGATGCGCGACGCGTCGTCGAATTCGACGACGTCGACGCTCAGCCCGCGCGTGGCGGCGACACGCTTCACCTCGTCCAGGATGTCCGCATGCACGCCGCGCGTCACGCCGACGCGGATCGTCGACGTGACGGATTCGGCCGCAACGATCCAGCCCGAAGTGGCGACACCGCATGCAACGATCAGCGACGCGGCAACGCAATGCATCACCCGCTTCATGACGCATCCCTCAGAATCGTGCGGAACCCGATATGCGATGCACCGAGATCCGCTTCCTGCTGTTCGCGCGACGACGCGCGATAGCGCACGCAGTAATCGCGCGAGCACAGGAACGAGCCGCCCTTGATCACCATCGGCGTGTCGTGCCGGCGCGTCGGCGGTGCGACGGCCGCCGTGTCGCCGTTCGTGTGCGATTGATGCGGGCCCGTGTACGTGTCCTTCGTCCATTCCCATGCGTTGCCGATCATGTCGTACAGGTGGAAACCGTTCGCCGCATAACAGCCGACCGGTGCCAGGCCCGCGTGGCCGTCCTCGGCCGTATCGAGCACCGGGAACGCGCCCTGCCAGTAGTTCGCGGCCGGCTTACCCTGCGCGTCGCGCGGCGCCGCATCGAGCGACGCGTCGTCGCGACCGGCCTTGCCCGCATATTCCCATTCGGCTTCGGTCGGCAGATCGCGGCCGAGCCGGCGCGCATACGCGAGCGCGTCGCGCTGCGTGACGAGCGTGACGGGCAGGTTGCCGAGCCCGTCGACGCTGCTGCCGGGGCCGCGCGGCTGCCGCCACGATGCGCCCTTCACCCAGGTCCACCATGCGAGGTCGCGCGCGTTCAGCTCGTCGCGCGTCGGCACGTGAAACACGGCCGCGCCGCCCTGCTGCTCGGCCTCGGTCACGTAGCCGGTCGCCTGCACGAACGCGGCGAACTGCGCGATCGTCACGTCGGTCTGGTCGATCCAGAAGCCGCCGACGCGCGTCTTGCCGTCGCCCGCCGGACGCTCGTCCGCATAGCCGCGTGTGCTGCCGAACACGAACGCGCCGCCGCTCAGGTGCACCATCCCGGCCTTCGGGTCGTCGCGCCACTTCGCGGGCAGGCCCGAGTAGCGCTCGCACTGCCGCTCCGAGCCGAGCGGCACGAGCGGGCGGCCGCGATTCGCGTCGTCGAAGGCGCCGGCGGGCGACGCCGACGGGCTCGCGTAGCCGACGG
This sequence comes from Burkholderia sp. BCC1988, assembly GCF_905339895.1. NCBI lineage: Bacteria > Pseudomonadati > Pseudomonadota > Betaproteobacteria > Burkholderiales > Burkholderiaceae > Burkholderia > Burkholderia sp. BCC1988. The sequence continues at coordinate 296,942 of NZ_CAJPHA010000002.1, read as the reverse complement.
CGAACGCAGCCGCGAAGAGCGTGGCCGCGAGCGCCGCGCCGAGTGTCCGGAAGCGGAACCGCATCGTGCCGTCCTCAGTAGTAGCCGCGCGGACGCAGCGGTTCCACCCCGCCGACGTTGCTCATGTACGTCTTCCACTGGTCGACGAGCGTGCTGATGACCGACGGGTTCTGCGCCGACACGTCGGTCGTCTCGCCGCGATCCGCCGCAAGGTCGTACAGCTGCCAGTGGCCATCGAGCGGCCCGAGCGGCGGCTCGGTCCACAACGCCTTCCAGCGGCCGTCGGCGCTGCGCAGGTATGCGCGGCCGTACGCTTCGTCGCCGAACGGCGTGGTATGCACCTCGCCCGTCGCCGAGCCGGTGAGCACCGGCAGCAGCGACTGGCCCGTCGGCGGATAGACGTAGCGGTTGTTGTAGACGACCTTGCCCTTGTTCTGGTCGACACCCGTCAGCGTGTTCACGAGCGGCGGCGCCGGCTGCGACGGCGGCGTGACGCCCGCGACCGCGAGGAAGGTCGCCGTGTTGTCGGTCACGTGCATGAACGCGCGCAGCGTCGGCAACTGGCGTGTCTGCCCCGGCAGCCGCACGATCGTCGGCGTCGACACGCCGCCTTCGGCCGAATAGCCCTTCGTGAGCCGGAACGGCGTCGCGCTCACTTCGGCCCAGCGCAGCCCGTACTGCAGCCGTTGCGCGTTCTGCTTGCCGTTGTCGGTGCCGAGCGTCGAATAGACCGGCTCCTGCCCGTTCGCGGTGTCGGTCGCCGTCGGGTCCGCGCCGGAGTCGATCGGCCAGCCTTCCGCGCCGTTGTCCGACTGGAACATGATGAACGTGTTGTCGTATTCGCCGATGTCCTTCAGGTGCTGGATCAAGCGGCCGATGTTGTAGTCGAGGTTCTCGACCATCCCCGCATAGATCTCCATGTAGCGCGCCTGCGCGCGGCGCTCGGCCGGGCTCAGGCTCGCCCACAGCTTGTCGACCTTGCCGGTGCCGTAGTCGCTGTAGCCGTCGGCGGCGGAATGCACGGCGCTGATGTACTTCGCGTTCGCGGTGCCGTTGTTCGCCGTCGCCGGCGATGCGGCCGTCGTTTCGGGCAGGCCGTCGAACGGCTTGAAGTCGGCGGGGATCAGGCCGAGCGCCTTCTGCCGCGCGATCCGCGCGTTGCGGATCGCATCGTAGCCGGCGTCGTATACGCCCGCGTACTTGTGCAGCCACGGGTCCGGCACCTGCAGCGGCCAGTGCGGCGACGTGTAGGCCGCGTACGCGAAGAACGGCTTGCCGTCCTGCCTGTTCGCATCGATGTACGAGATCAGCTTCTGCGTATAGAAGTCCGTCGAGTAGAACACGGCCGGATTGCCGCCCGCGCCGCCCGCCTGTCCGGGCTGGCCCGGCTGCACGTAGCTGCCGTCTTCCGTGTAGTTCGACGAGCCGGCCGGCTCGTGCGCGAAATGGTTCGTCGCCGCGCCGCCGAGCAGCACGTAGCTGCGCTCGAAGCCCCACTGGTCGGGCGTCTGCCCGCTGCCCGTCGCACTGCCGACGATCCCCGATCCGATGTGCCACTTGCCCGCGATGTACGTGTGATAGCCGGCATCCTTCAGTAGTTGTGCGAACGACAGCGCGCGATCGTTCAGGTAGCCCTCGTAGCCGGGCAGCCCGCGCCGCTCGTCGGTCGGCACGCCCATCGTGCCTTCGCCGACGAGGTGGTGATCGGTGCCGGAAATCAGCATCGCGCGCGTGATCGCGCAGACGGTGCCCGTGTGGTGGTTCGACAGGATGCGGCCCGACGCGACGAGCGCGTCGAGGTTCGGCGTGTTGATCTCGCCGCCGAATGCGTGGATGTCGGAATAGCCGAGATCGTCGGCCATGATGTACAGGATGTTCGGGCGCTTCGCGGCCTGCGGCGGTGTCGCGGCGGACTGCGACGGCGCATCGCTGTCGACGCCCCCGCATGATGCGAGCGACAACGCGCCGGCAATCGCGGCGCAGACGACACGGAAACGGAAGGCATGCAACGGCGACGCGGACTTTTTCATTTTGTCGAACGCTCGATCTACGGATCGGCGATCTTAGCGGCGCTCGCGCGGCGCCCAAAGTCGGATTCGTCACATGCTAACGGGGAGCAGGAATATGCACGGCGGCCCACGCTGGCCCGTGCTGCTCATCCCCGATATCGAGATAGGAAATGAAATCCCGAACGCATAATCCGATCGCATACCGCGATGAAAGCGTGCGACCGCATATCGTTGTCGGTCGAAAGCACAACGCTGTATGCCACCCGACCGTGAAATGTTCATCGGAGACCTCATGTTGAAAATCAAGGAACTACTGAAAACCCTCTCTACGCTCGAGCCTTACCGGCCGGCAAAAGCATTGTCGATTGAGCGAGCGCGGAAGGGCTCGATACTTCTGCTTGCTGGCGGCGGCATTTGTTTCCTGCTGCTCCTCTTGATGGTGGCATGGCACAAACTGGCGCCTGCAGAGTGGCAAAAGACGCCGGCCTTCGCGCTCTATGCGTTCACCGTGGTCTTGAGCCTTCTCTCTCTCATCGTTGAGCCCATCGTCGGCGTCATGCAGATGTTTCGCTGGAAACAGGAAGCGCTGGATACGCTCATTCGCGAGATAGAGACTGATGAGAAAAGCGCCCGGCTTCTGAACAACTATGCCGACAACACACTGAAATACGCGCAGCATTGCCTGCAACTCAAGGTGAAGCGCCTCGACTCACGCGTCGTTTCATTCTTCGGCGGAGGTACGGCGGCCTATGCGCTTCTTGCCATCACGCTCACCAATATCAAAGATGCGGGCGGATTGCCGTGGCTGCGGAACACGCTGTCGAACGGATTCGTCTCCGGAAACTTCAGCAATACGGCGATTCTCTGGGGTATCGCGCTGGTTTTCGGTCTGTCCGTCGGCTCGATGATGCTGAAGCGCGTCCAGTCGCGCTTCGCTTACCAACTCGAGCTAATCGAACTGACGCTGTTGCGGCGAACGTTGGAGAACGCGGAAAAGAACACACAGCGTTCAGCAGCGCTTTCGGGTGATCGTCCATAGCGCATCCACGCAAATGCATTTCGGAATCCGTTATTGGATCGCGCCGCCACGCGTTTTTATACTCGTCAGCACTCTCTGCTAAAGAGTGCCAGCCAATTTCGACACAACAGAACAGGACGGACAGATGAGCCTACGCCCCTTGCACGACCGGGTCATCGTGAAACGACTCGACCAGGAAACCACCACCGCCTCGGGCATCGTGATCCCCGACAGCGCCGCGGAAAAGCCCGACCAGGGCGAAGTGATCGCCGTCGGCCCCGGCCGCAAGGACGCGGACGGCCAGCGCATCGTGCCCGACCTGCAGGTCGGCGAACGCGTGCTGTTCGGTAAGTACGCGGGCCAGGCGGTCAAGGTGGACGGCAATGAATTCCTCGTGCTGCGCGAGGAAGACATCGTCGCGGTCGTCAATCAATAACGGAGTGCAAATCATGGCAGCGAAGGAAATCATTTTCAGCGACGTCGCACGTGCGAAGCTGACCGAAGGCGTCAACATTCTCGCGAACGCGGTGAAGGTCACGCTCGGGCCGAAGGGCCGCAACGTCGTGCTCGAACGCAGCTTCGGCGCACCCGTCGTCACCAAGGACGGCGTGTCGGTCGCGAAGGAAATCGAACTCGCGGACAAGCTGCAGAACATCGGTGCGCAGCTCGTGAAGGAAGTCGCGTCGCGCACCAGCGACGCCGCCGGCGACGGCACGACGACGGCCACCGTGCTCGCGCAGGCGATCGTGCGTGAAGGCCAGAAATACGTCGCGGCAGGGCTCAATCCGCTCGACCTGAAGCGCGGCATCGACAAGGCGGTGGCAGCGGCCGTCGACGAGCTGAAGAAGATCAGCAAGCCGACCACCACCAGCAAGGAAATCGCGCAGGTCGCGACGATCTCCGCGAACGGCGAGGAATCGATCGGCCAGCGCATCGCCGAGGCGATCGACCGCGTCGGCAAGGAAGGCGTGATCACCGTCGAGGACGGCAAGTCGCTCGCCGACGAGCTCGACGTCGTCGAAGGGCTGCAGTTCGACCGCGGCTACCTGTCGCCGTACTTCATCAACAACGCCGACAAGCAGATCGCCGAGATCGAGAACCCGTACATCCTGCTGCACGACAAGAAGATCTCGAACATCCGCGACCTGCTGCCGGTGCTGGAGCAGGTCGCGAAGTCGGGCCGGCCGCTGCTGATCATCGCGGAAGACGTCGAAGGCGAAGCGCTCGCGACGCTCGTCGTGAACAACATCCGCGGCATCCTGAAGACGGTCGCGGTCAAGGCGCCGGGCTTCGGCGATCGCCGCAAGGCGCTGCTGGAAGACATCGCGATCCTGACCGGCGGCCAGGTCGTCGCCGAGGAAACGGGCCTCACGCTCGAGAAGGCGACGCTCGCCGAACTCGGCCAGGCCAAGCGCATTGAGGTCGGCAAGGAAAACACGACCGTGATCGACGGCGCGGGCGACGCGAAGAACATCGAGGCGCGCGTGAAGCAGATCCGCGTGCAGATCGAGGAAGCGACCTCCGACTACGATCGTGAAAAGCTGCAGGAACGCGTGGCCAAGCTCGCGGGCGGCGTCGCGGTGATCAAGGTCGGCGGCGCGACCGAGATCGAAGTGAAGGAGAAGAAGGACCGCGTCGACGACGCGCTGCACGCGACGCGCGCGGCCGTCGAGGAAGGCATCGTGCCGGGCGGCGGCGTCGCGCTGATCCGCGTGCGGCAAGCGATCCGCGCACTCAAGGGCGCGAACGCCGACCAGGACGCGGGCGTCAAGATCGTGCTGCGCGCGCTCGAGGAACCGCTGCGCCAGATCGTCACGAACGCGGGTGAGGAAGCGAGCGTGGTCGTCGCGAAGGTCGCGGAAGGCACGGGCAACTTCGGCTACAACGCGCAGACCGGCGAATACGGCGACCTCGTCGAGTCGGGCGTGCTCGATCCGACCAAGGTCACGCGCACCGCGCTGCAGAACGCGGCATCGGTCGCGGGGCTGCTGCTGACGACCGACGCGACCGTGTTCGAAGCGCCGAAGGATGCGGCGCCGGCCGCGGTGCCGGGCGGCCCGGGTGCGGGCGGGCCCGGGTTCGATTTCTGACATCGCTGTGCGCGGCCGCCCGAACCGGGCAACCGCGCTTCGATCCACGACGCGTGGCGGCACCGGTCGCCACGCGTTTTTTCATGTGTGAACGCCGCGCGCGCCGTCGTCAGAACATCTGGCGCAGGCCGATCGCGGCCCCGACGTTGTTGGTCCTGCCGATCTGGTCGACCTTGCCGGTGAGCCGGTTGGTGGCGCCCGGATAGTCGGCCGCGAACGCGCCGTTGCCGCGCGCGAAATCGACCGTGCCGTATACCTCGGTGTGCTTCGACAGCGCATATTCGGCCAGCACGGTCGCCGAGTAGTTGATCCCGGAGCCGAGCGTGCCATCGAGCCGCTCCGCATTGCGCGCGTGGCCGTAATAGCCGGCCACCGTGATCAGCAGCGGCGCGGTAGCCTGCCAGTTCGCGCCGACGTAGAACGTATCGTCGATACGATTCGGGCTGCCGCCACCGAGCGTGGGCGCGCCGGCCTGCTGCATGTTGAAGTCGGTCGTGCCCGTCTTGTCCTGCCCGTGCAGCCAGCCGGCCAGCAGGCGCACGGACGGCGTGACCTGGTACGCACCGCTCACGTGCAGGAAGTTCACCTTCGCGCCGTTGACCGCGCTGCCGTTCACGGACGATACCGAGGTCTGCTGGAAGCCGGCGTTGATCGACGCGGGCCCTTGCGCGTAGGTCAGCTCGACACCGTACGTGCTGTCGAGACCCATCGCACCGGCATGATTGCCGAACCCGTAGATCGCATCGACGCTGAAGCCGTTGGTCGAGAACTTGTACTTCACCGAGTTCGCCACCGTCAGGTAGTTGCCGATGCCGTTGTACGCCCAGCTGTCCTGCCAGTAGTCGCCGACGGTCATCGGGTCGAACACGTCGCCCATCGTGTCGTACAGCGGCGCGTACTGGTTGCCGAAGGTCAGCGAGCCGTACCGGTCGCTCGCCAGGCCGACGTACGCCTGCCGGCTGAACAGCGTGTTCGCGACGTGCAGCCTGCCGTCGCCGAGCTCGAAGCCGTTCTCGAGACGAAAGATCGCCGCGAGGCCGCCGCCGAGATCCTCGCTGCCGCGCAAGCCCCAGCGGCTGTGCGTTTCCGGGCCGACCGTCATGCCGACCAGGTCCCGGCCGTCGGGGCCGGCGTTAGTCTGATAGCGGATCGCCGTATCGACGAGGCCATACAACGTGACGGAACTCTGCGCAAAGGCGGGTGATGCCGCTGCTACGGCGAACACCGCGCCGACACCACCGGATACGACGATGCGGTTCATGAAAGGCCTCCCTGAGCGATTGATTTTGTAAGCAGTCCGACAGCATTTGCGGCTGGCGGACGGTACTGCGCTCGGGAGAATAATCGGTCATATTCGCGACACCTATTGCCGATTCCGGATTGCACCTTTCCAACGCGCTCAACAATGACGGCGGCGTGCGATGCACGCTAGCCGGCCGGTGCCGAAACGACCGCGCGGCGCCATCGACGGCACGCCGGGGTAAGATGAACGCTCCTTCCGCCGCTTCGCCGCCCGCGCCATGTCGACCACCATCAACACCCTGCTGCCGCTCGCCGGCGTCCTGCTGCTCAGCGTGGCCAGCCCCGGCCCGAACTTCGTGATCGTCACGTCCACCGCGCTCGCACAGCGCCGCGCCGGCGTGATGACCGGGCTCGGCCTCGCCGCCGCATCGGGCACCTGGGCCGCGATCGCGATTGCCGGCCTTGGCCTGCTCGTGACCCACGTCGCCTGGGTGCACACCGCGCTGCGACTGGCAGGCGCCACGTACCTGATCTGGCTCGGCCTGAAGATGGTGCTGAGCGCACGCAAGCCGCTCGCCGTGTCCGCGCCGCCCGCGTCCTCCGGCTGGCAGGCCGCGAAGAAGGGCTACGTGGTCAGCATGACGAACCCGAAATCCGTCGCGTTCTACGGCAGCATCTTCGCGTTGATGGTGCCGGCGCATACGCCGGTGTGGCTCGATCTCACGGTCGTCGTGCTGTCGATCGGGATTTCGGGCGCGTGGTACTGCGCGATGGCGCTGCTCGCATCGCATCCGTCGGTGCGCCGGCTGCTGATCCGGCGCAAGGCCGTGCTCGACACGACGGCCGGGCTGCTGCTGATGGGGCTCGGCGGGCGCATGCTGGCCGGGCGCTGAGCGCCGTCGCGCTGCCGCATCGCCACGAAAAAAGGCCGCTTGCGACGCCCCGTTGCCGGGAGTCGCAAGCGGCCTTTCCGCACGCCGCGCGCCTCAGCGCCGTGCCGCCAGCCTTCTCACGACGCTCACGAGCGCATCGACCTCATCGCACGTGTTGTAGAACGCCAGCGACGGCCGCACCGTCGCCTCGAGCCCGAAGCGCCGCAGGATCGGCTGCGCGCAGTGATGCCCGGAGCGCACCGCGATGCCCTCTTCGTTCAGCGCCTGCCCGACTTCCTCGGTCTCATAGCCCTTCAGCACGAACGACAGCACGCTCGCCTTGTCGCGCGCGGTGCCGACGAGCCGCACGCCCGGCACCGGCGCGAGCACGCTCGTCGCATACGCGAGCAGGTCGTGCTCGTAACGCGCGATGTTCTCGATGCCGACGCGGCTCACGTAGTCGAGCGCCGCGCCGAGCCCCACCGCATCCGCGATGTTGCCGGTGCCGGCCTCGAAGCGGTTCGGCGGCGGCTGGAACACCGTGCGCTCGAACGTCACGTCCGCGATCATGTTGCCGCCGCCCTGCCAGGGCGGCATGTCGTCGAGGATCGCGCGCTTGCCGTACACGACGCCGATGCCGGTCGGCCCGTAGATCTTGTGTCCGGAGAACACGAAGAAGTCCGCATCGAGCGCCTGCACGTCGACGCGCATGTGCGAGATCGACTGCGCACCGTCGACCAGCGCCTTCGCGCCCGCGCGATGCGCGAGTTCGACGATCTCCTTCACCGGCACGACCGTGCCGAGCGCGTTCGACACCTGCGTGACGGACACGATCCTGGTGCGGTCGTTGAGCAGCTTCCGGTATTCGTCGAGCAGCACCTGCCCCGAATCGTCGACCGGAATCACGCGCAGCTTCGCGCCTTTGAGTGCGGCAAGCTGCTGCCACGGCACGATGTTCGCGTGATGCTCGAGGTTCGACACGATGATCTCGTCGCCTTCGCCGACGTTCTGCACGCCCCACGACTTCGCGATCAGGTTGATCGCCTCGGTGGTGCCGCGCACGAACACGATCTCGTCCGGCGACGACGCGCCGATAAAGCGCTGCACCGTTTCCCGCGCATGCTCGTACGCATCCGTCGCTCGGCCGGCCAATGCATGCGCCGCGCGGTGGATGTTCGAGTTCTCGTGCGCATAGAAATACGCGAGTCGGTCGATCACGGCCTGCGGCTTGTGCGTCGTCGCCGCGTTGTCGAACCAGACGAGCTGCTTGCCGTTCACGCGCTCCTGCAGGATCGGGAAATCGCGGCGGATCGCGTTCACGTCGAACGGCGGGTGTGCGCCGCGATACAACTGACCTTGCGGCTCGGCCGCGCGCGTATCGTCGATGAAGTAACGCGGCACCTCGCCGCCCGATGCGCGCGACACCGGCACGTCGCGCTGCACGGCGAGCAGTTCGCGCAGCGCATCGTCCCCCGGAAGCCCGAACGCTTCCGGCGACGCGAGGCCGTTCGACGGCACGACGATGTCCTGCGGCGTCGCCTGCCAGCCCTGCCGCGAGCCGTCGGTGAAGTAAAACGGCGACGCGGCCGGCGCGGCCTGCACCGCGCCCTCCGACACCGCCGCCTGCGCCTGCGGCACGCCGAGCGCCGCGCCGCCGACGCGCGGCTCGAACGCGGGCGCGATCGACACCGCGTTGTCGGGCAGCCCGTTCTGCGCGGCCGCGTGCGGCGCGAGCGCGGGCACGCGATTGCCGAGCGACAGCACGTGCGTCGGCGCGGACGGCGCGAGGTTCGTGCCGGGCGCCTTGCCTTGCGGCAGCGCGAGGCCCGGCACGCCGGTGCCCGTGCCGCCCGGCCCCGCGAGCGGCGAGCCGCCCGGCGCCGGATTGCTCACCGACGCGAGGATCGGCGCGGCAGCCGGCAGCGCCGACGGCACGCCGCCGACCGCCCCGCTGCCCGCCGACAGCCCGGGCGCGGTGGCCTGCCCGGGCGGCGTCGCGAAGAACTCGGACGCGAGCCGCGCGAGCGCCGCCGGGTCGGGCAGGCCGGCCGGCAGCGGCGCGTGCGGCAACGCGAGCGCGTCGCTGCCGGCCGAGCCGGGATTAACGGTAGGTGTCGGGATAGTCATGGTACTTGGCGATTTCGACGTCATCGAGGACAGCCAGCGCATCCGGCGAATGGACCGCGAGCGAGCAGTACAGCGAGATCAGGTACGACGCGATCGCCTGGTTGTTGATCCCCATGAAGCGCACCGACAGGCCCGGCCCCTGCTCGCCCGCGACGCCCGGCTGATAGAGGCCGACCACGCCCTGGCGCTTGTCGCCGACGCGCAGCAGCAGGATCTTGGTCTTGCCGTCGGCGACCGGCACCTTGTCCGACGGGATCAGCGGAATGCCGCGCCACGTGAGGAACTGCGAGCCGAACAGGCTGACCGTCGGCGGCGGCACGCCGCGCCGCGTGCATTCGCGGCCGAACGCGGCAATCGCGAGCGGGTGCGTGAGGAAGAACGCCGGTTCCTTCCATACCTTGGTCAGCAGTTCGTCGAGGTCGTCCGGCGTCGGCGCGCCCGTCAGCGGGAAAATCCGCTGTTCGTCGGTCACGTTCGCGAGCAGCCCGTAGTCCGGGTTGTTGATCAGCTGGCTTTCCTGCAGTTCCTTGATCGTCTCGATCGTCAGGCGCAGCTGTTCCTTGATCTGGTCGTGAGGACTGCTATAGAGATCGGAGATCCGCGTATGCACGTCGAGCACCGTGCTCACCGCGTTCAGGAAATACTCGCGCGGCTGCTCCTCGTACGGCACGAAGGTCTGCGGCAGCACGCTTTCGTCCTCGAGCTGCGTGCACGCAGCGCGCACGGCTTCCGGGTTCTTCACCTGGTTCAGGCGATAGATGCCGGCCTCGACCGGCACCCACTGCAGCAGATGGGTCAGCCAGCGCGGCGTAATCGTGGAAAGCTGCGGGACGGTCTTGGTAGCGTTCGCTAGTTGGCGGGCGGCGTGATCGCTCAGCGCGGCCGTGCCGCTTGCAACGGTCGACATGTGTGGCTCCGGGTTCTTAAGATGAAAAACGGGATTGCTTATGACGCTGGGTGATTATCGGAAGCACGCACCTGCCGGCTCAACATGCTATAGCCGTCACGCGGCACCACCGAACGGGAAAGGAAGCGGAATGCGTCAGGCGACGGACACGCCGGGCAACAGCGTCGAGATCGACACGTCGAACGCGCGCGCGATCTTGTCGGCGGTGACGATCGAGGCGATCGCCTCGCCGCGCTCAATCTCGCCGACGTACGAGCGGTTCAGCCCCGCGTGTTCGGCGAGCTGCTCCTGCGACCACGTGCGCGCCTCGCGCAGCTTGCGCACGTTGGCGCCGAAGTGCTGGATCAGGTCGCTCATGTCGTCACCTGCGCGTCGGGCACCGGCTCGGCCGGCTCGCTTCGCGCGCGCGGCGCGGCATTCGCCTCGCTGCGCAGCACGGCCTGCGTGATGTTCGCGCCCGCCGGCACGTCCTGCGTGAGCCACACGTTGCCGCCGATCACCGCGCCGCGGCCGATCGTCACACGGCCGAGGATCGTTGCGCCCGCATAGATCACCACGTCGTCCTCGACGATCGGGTGGCGCGCGAGCCCCTTCTCCAGATGACCGGCGGCATCGCGCGGGAAGCGCTTCGCGCCGAGCGTGACGGCCTGGTACACGCGCACGCGCTCGCCGATGATCGCGGTCTCGCCGATCACGACACCCGTGCCGTGGTCGATGAAGAAGCCGCCGCCGATCCGCGCGCCCGGGTGAATGTCGATGCCGGTTTCCGCATGCGCCTGCTCGGCGATGATCCGCGCGAGCAGCGGCAGCCCGAGCCGGTACAGCTCGTGCGCGAGCCGGTGGTGGATCATCGCGAGAATGCCGGGATAGCACAGCAGCACTTCGTCGACGCTGCCCGCCGCCGGATCGCCGTGGAACGCGGCCAGCACGTCGCTGTCGAGCAGCCGGCGGATGTCGGGCAGGCGTGCCGCGAAGGCCTGCACGGCGGTGGCGGCCGCTTCGTCGATCTGCGCGTCGGCGTTGCGTTGCCGCGCCGCGTAGCGCAGCTCGAGCGTCACCTGCGCAAGCAGCGCGTTCAGCGCCGCGTCGAGCGCGTGGGCCACATAGAAGTTCTCGCTCTCCTGCCGCAGGTCGGGCGGCCCGAGCCGCATCGGGAACAGCACGCCCTTGAGCGCGCCGATGATCTGTGCGAGCGCCTCGCGCGCCGGCAGGTCGCGCCCGCCCGGTTCGAGCGAGCGGCGCTGCTTCTCGCGCCACGCGCGGCGCACGGTCTGGAGCGACTGGACGATGTCGTCGATATCGAATGCGGCCATGCTGACTTCTCCCCGTAACGGCCGTGACTCAGTCCTGCGCCCAAGGCAGGCCGCGATGGCGCCAGCCGTTGCTGCCGCCGCGATGCTGCTGTTCGTCGAGGTCGCCCTCGAACCCTTCGAGCACGTTGAACACCTGCGTGAAGCCGCCTTTGGCCGCGGCCTCGGCCGCCTGCGCGGAGCGGTTGCCGCTGCGGCAGAGCAGCAGCACGACCGCGTCCTTGCCGGTCTTTGCTTCCAGTTCGCGCACGAAGCGCGGGTTGCGCGTCAGGCTCGTGCCGGTCGCCCACGGCACGTGCAGCGACTCCGGCACGTGGCCGACGAATTTCCGTTCTTCCGCGGTGCGCACGTCGACCAGCAACGCGTCGCCGGCGGAAAAGAGCGCCCACGCGGCTTCCGGCGCCACGCCGCCCGCGTACGGCGTGCCCGCCGCTGCGGCCGCCGCGCGGGCGTCTTCGAGCGCCTGCTGGGCGGCGGTTCGTTCTTCCAATGCAAACGTCATCACGCTTCCTTGTTCTCGCAGATTCGTATGATCAAACATGCCGGGAATGCGGCCGGTGCAGCTTGCGTGCTGTCTATAGCCGTCAGCCCCACTATGCGAGCGCGCTCGGGGAAGCAGAACCAATAAAAATTCATTTCCTAATCAGCAGCGCGTGAAATGCAATAGCAGACGCGCGCAATTGGGGCGGATTCGTGCGGAGGACGGGGGGCGATGGCCGTTCGATGTCGCGCATCGAAGGTTTTTGAAAGGATCGGCGGCGGCGAAGCCGGGGACGATGCCGCATGTGACGCGCGCCGCACGTCGTGATGGAATCCGCGATGGAATCGTGCGCCGGGTCGAACGGTGCACGCTTCGATGAATCGGCGAATGGCAAGCGGCCGGCGCGGTGCATCGCCGACGCACCACGCCCGTCACCGCATCAGCGGTCCGGATCGTCGCCGCGGGCAATCGCGCGACCCACCTCGTCGGCCTGCCGACGCACGTCGTCGGGACGATGCTCGACCACCGCGTTGATCGCCGGGTTCACCGCTTCGAGGCGGGCCAGCGCGGCATCCGCCACTTCCCGCGCGGACACTTCACGTTGCTGCTCGCGCTGCGCGATTTCGGTCGCCGACAGTTGCCAGAGTTGCTGCGTCATGAATTCTTCTCGTCAAGGGACTTCACAATCACCGACGGCGCCGCGCGTCAAGCACGCCGCGCCGCCGCCTTCACTCACTGCGCATCCTGCTTCGCACGTTCCGCGGCCGCGATGATCGCGTCGGCCACGGCTTTCGGCTGGCTCAGCATCGCGACGTGGCTGCCGTTCACACGCGTGACCGTCGCGCCGATCCGCTTCGCCATCGCCTCCTGCAGCTTCGGATCGATCATCCGGTCCTGCGTCGCGACGACGAACGACGACGGCTTCGCATGCCACGCGGCCTGCGCGACCTTCTCCGAAATGCAGCCACCGTACCACGGCCCCTGCGTCGCCGCGACGACACGTTGCTGCGCGGGCGGCAGGTCCGGCGCGAAATCCTGTGCGATCGCCTTGTCCGACAGCGTCGCGAAACCGCCCGCATCGTTGCGCAACTCGCCGGCCCACGACGGTGCCGGCAGCCCCTGCGTGACGTCGGCGATCGACTGGCCGTTGTCCGGCGCGAACGCGGCGACGTAGACGAGCGACTTCACCTTGTCGTCGTTGCCTGCATCGCTGATCACGACACCGGCCCACGAATGGCCGACCAGCACGACGGGCCCCTTCTGCTCGTCGATCGCGCGCTTCGTCGCGGCGGCGTCGGCGGCGAGCGAGCTCAGCGGGTTCTGCACCGATACGACATGCAGGCCGCGCGCTTCGAGCAGCGGAATCACGCGGTTCCAGCTCGACCCGTCGGCGAACGCGCCGTGCACCAGCACGACGTTCGTGCCCTTCAGGTCTTCCTTGGGCGCCGCCTGCGCCGAGACCGCACCGAACAGCCCGCCGAGCACCGCCGCGGACACCAGAACCCGTTTCGTCAAACCGACCATCGTCATGCTCCTTTTCATCGTGTTGTGCATCTGAAGTGTTTCCGATGCGGCCGCGCCGCTCGTCTCCCGGGCGCGGCCGCGGATCACGAGTGCGCGTACAGATCGTCCGCGTCCGTGCGCGCGTTCCGTGCGGCGCGCTGGTCGGCCGCGGCGTAGCGGGAGGCCGGCGCCGACGCGGCAGCCACGTTGTCGTCCTGCGACTTCGACGGGCCGTTCTGGTCGGAGCGCGCGACCTGCTGCGCTGCGATGACGTTCTGTGCGGCGGCGATATCGTCCGGGTAGTGCGCGTCGCTGCCGGCCGGGTTGTAGCCGGCCTGCTCGAGCCGGACGAGGTCGGCGCGCACATCGGCGCGCGTGAGGCCGTGGCCGGCATCGGCGAACGACAAGGCGGGGATCGAAGCGAGTACGGCAACTGCGAGGATTCGAGCGGCTTTCATGAGATTGCTCCTTGAAGGAAGGTGGGGGGTATCGATCACTCGGCATCCGGTGCGAACGCTTGGCACCGAACGTTTGCTGCATGTCGACAGTAGAACCCGCTCACGTATCCGGCTTGTTTCCGAAACCCGCCTTCAGTGCAATCCGATGTTTCCGGAGCCTCGATAGATACAGTGCGATACAAATTCGCCAGCATCGCCACGTACATACGGACGATAGCGATTCGAGCGCTTCCAAGTACGGACGCGATGTCATGCGCAGCTGTGTCATGAGGCTGATTCGCCGGATGGTCGCCTGTCGGATGACAGCGGATCGCAAGGCCACGCACTACGTCAACAACGAAGCCATGCGACCGATTCGGGCCTGAAACACATTCTGACAATCCGTGTCCGTTATCACGGCCTCCGCGCGGAGTTTTCGGGCGACCGCGTCTTTCACGCGCGCCGATTCAGTATGCTCGCCGCCTGATCATGTTTCCCTCTTGATTCGGACACTTATCTTTTCACTCCGTGTCGGTCCGATGGTGGTGGAACGCATCCCGCATGTTGAGGAGTCTGGATGACCGATTCAATTTTCGATTCTCGATCGGAAGCGAAAACGCGTAATGACGAACCCGTCGCGCACGCGGCTGCGCCGGACGCGCCCGCATATCGGCCGGCACCGCCGCCGATCGTCGTCGGCCGGGGCGAAGGCGTGACGATGTTTGCGAAGAACACGCCGCTCATCTGCATCAAGCAATTGCCCTTGCCCGGTATCGTGATCTTCGTGCATGGGGTGAACTCGGAGGGCGAATGGTTCGAGGCCTCGGAGGAAGGGCTGTGCGCCGGTCTGAATCGCCGGCTCGGACGTCTGGACGATCAGATGATGTATCACGGTATCGATGCCGGACAGTTGACGCCCGCGAAGTACACGGAGAGTGTGACGCCGGATGGGTTTCTCAATCCGAAGCTCTGGTCCGGCAACTACATCAAGCCCGAGCCGTCGTTCTCGCCCGTCATTCATTTCCGCTGGGGCTATCGCGCGACAGCTGCGGAATTGAAGGAGTACGGCGACAAGATCTTCCTGAACGAGAAGGACTATTGGGGCGGCGGCCCGTTCACGAACGGCTGTGCCAGCCTGCCCGATCTTTGGCACGGCGGGCTGGATGATCGAACGATGGGGTGGATGACCGTGCAAGGCGTCAACCCAACCAATCGGCCGCTGTATCGCGCGCCGCCGCGTGCGTATGGCGTGCTCGCGGCGCTGCGACTGGCCAGACTGATCGAGTCGATCCGCCGCATGCAGGCCGACGTGCCGATTACCGTCGTGTGTCACAGCCAGGGCAACATCGTCGGTCTCACGGCAGCGTTCTTCGGCGACGCGTTTCCCGATGTCGAAGATCCGTGGGGGCGCACGGGCCACTGCGTGGCAGACGCCTACGTGCTGGCGAACGCGCCGTACAGTCTCGCCAATGCCGACGGCCCGAACAAGTCCGACACATTCATGGATACATGGTCGCAGCGCGCGACGAAAGACGGCAGCGGCCGGCGTGGACGACAAACCTACGCCGCGCGCACGAAGACATTCGGCAAATTCCTCTCGATTATCGGCGCTCGAAAGGCTTACGAACAGCCTGCCCACAAAATCGATGAGGACATGGAGAACGAGCGGGTATCGCCGACGAGTAAGCGGTCTTATGCGGCGCAAGAGGATCGCGCGAGGCACGGGCTGAATGAATCGACGTATGGCCGCGTCACCGCGTATTGCTGTCCGCACGATCAGGTGATTTCGGCGGTGACGGTTCAAGGCATCGGCTGGCGCGGTATCGGCAAGCACGAACTCGACGATATCGGTGCCGCTGGCATCCTGACTCAGCGTGTATTCGCATCCGGCTTTCCGGTCGGCGTTCAGAAACCCTACCGGTACTGGGAAGACGATTGGCGATATGACAAGAAGGGAACGAAGCCGGGATTCTGGTATCCGCCGTCACCGCCGGCCAAATTCAATCTGATCGGTGCGCTCAAAGGAAACGAAAGCGTTCTGGGGATAGCCGCAACGCTGGCGACCGCGCCGCTCATGTTCGTCGTGACTGGCATCAGTTCGGCGTTGAACATGCTCCGCGTGAACGCTGACCCGCCGAAGGGTTGGACGGTGGTGGCGGATGCGCCGGAACTCGACGAGCCGTTCCCGCCGAAGGCGATGCGATTCGGTAAACCCGTCGAGACGAAGGACGGCGATGCGACAAGCGACTTCAACGAAGGCAACGATCCGCCGGCTGCTTGGCGCGACGCGAACAAGAGCGACGCAGACAAGCGGGCCGATGATCCGTACGACCAGTACCAGCCGAAGAACACGGATAGCGTCGCGCAGGGTACGGCAGGCACGGAGGCCGGGCAGCGTTATGAGGACCGCGCGTTGATGCGGATGGAAGCGCGACGAACGCTGAACAGGGAATGGCTCGACGGCGACGGCCACGTGATCGGCGAGGACGGCAAAAGCGCGATGCCCGAAGGCTACAAGGAATGGCGCGACAAACAGATTGTCGATTGGCTCGATCGCGGCGCGACCAACAGCCCGACGAATCACTCAACGACGATGACCAACCCCGAGCATGCCGAAAAGGCGCTTGCGTATGACGTGGCCGTGGGCCTGTGCTACTTGACGGAAAAACAGCTCAAATCGCTGCGCATTGAGGCTGATTGGCGGATGGGCGATGGGATACCCAAAGACACCCCGAACAAGAAGTATGCCGACTATTTTGCGTCTGGCTCTTTCGCTAGAACGCCTCTCCAGGAATGGGTACACGCAGAGAAAAGCGAAGGCGAGATGCCGGCCGCAATCTCGAATGAGCGTGAAGGTCGGTTTTACTTAAAGGTTGGGGGGGCCGTATGAAGATGCTGATCGCTACATGGCCGCGACGTATCGCTATCGCTATTTGTGTCTGGCTGATCACCACCGCTCTCATGGCCTGGCTGATGGCGCACGTAGAACAACCTGACCCTGCGCATTTGGAAATCGGAGATTGGATGAAACGCTTTTTTGTCGTGCCCGCACTGACTGCGGCTATGGTTTTTGCGTTCACTACGGCCATGATGCGTTCAGCACAAGGCGCACCTATCGGGGATCCGAAGGAAGGTACAGCAGTCGGATCCGCAGAATCGGCCAAGCCATTCGTCGCTCAGGTTGTCGGCCTGGTCTGGTTGAATCCATTGCAACGTATGGATTACCCGACCGAATGGCAATCGTTGTGGACGCAAGGGCTTGCGACACCGAACAAAAACGATGACATGGTCCGCACCGATCCGAAGTCCTTTACCACCCTGCAATCGGTAGCGGGGATCGCATATGGCAACGAAGGCGAGGAAACGTTCGACGGCTTCTATGCCAAGTACATCGACAAATTCATCCTGCTTCTACGCGCTCGTTACTTCAGCAACGTGAAATACTTCTACACCGTGAAATCCGATAGCCAGAAAGATTGGCGCGAACTCGCCGGCATACGCGTCGAAGCTGCCGTTCCGCCCCGACTCGATCCGGCCTTTGCCAAGTCGCGCATGGTCGATCGGATGATGAACTTCTTCGAGATTGGCCCGCCATCAGCGAAGACGCTTTGGAGCCGCGACACACCTCCCGACGTGCAAATCACTCAAGGCGGTGCAAACGCCGGCTTCACATCGCTGAACAACGCGCTGGACTATTTACAGAAAAACCCCGACAAGACCGTATGGGCCATGAACTGGGACGCCCCGAACTTCCCGCCCACAGATGCGCAGATCAACGAGAACCTCGTCGTGCTTTTTCTCGCCGGCCCGAACTTCAACACCGAGCGCGAACCGCTCGCATGGATCGGCAAGGCCGCAACCGGCAACACGCACGATTTTTCGCCGAAGGTCGGCACGACGCGAACGGTGCAGGCATGGAAAGCCACGATCGACGAAGCAGCACGCAACGCCGGCGTCGCGGTTACGGACCTGAGTTACATCGTCCACGACGCAGGTGTACCCAACGACGCAGCGTCGTTACGCGTTGTCTCGCTCGCGCAGACCTTGACTGAAACCCTTCCGGAATACGACCCCAGGAATCAGACCTTCAACACGGCCGCCCTGCTCGGCGACATGGGAACCGGCAGCGCATTGACCGACGTCGCACTCGCAATCGGCCGGATCAACCACTTTGGCGGCAACGCCTTGGTCGCAGGCACGACCGACCCCGAGCACCCCGTCGCCGTCGTCGTCAGACCACCATCGAAGCTCACCCCGATCGATCCCGCCAAAGACTGGTTCCGCGCACGCGGCGGCAACAACGCGTACCTCCCCTGGTGGGGTCGTCGACACGACACCGATTACGGCATGCAAGGCTATTCGTGGTGACGCAAACTACGCGGCGGCGCAATCGTTGGCGACCGGGTTCGCTCGGCCGCTCCGCCGCGCCACCCGCAATTCGGCACCGGCGATCAGAACGATGGTGAATGGCGAACGGCGTACCCCACACGACACGCATTCGCCGGTTCCGCCACGCTCGCCCCCTCAAGGCGCAAGCCGCGTGAACACATAGTCGTGATTCTTCACGCGCGCCTGATGGCACGCGAAGCAGGTCTGATGCTGACCGATATCGGCCGGCACGCCGTTGATGAAGCGCCCGAAGCCCCAGCCACCCGTCGATGCATAGCGACGCGAATCCTTCACCATCACCTGCACGGTCGTCGCCTGGCCGGGCACCGTCGCCGACGCGAACTCGTCGGACTGCTTGCGCTTGTACGCGAGCTTCACGAGGATCGCGCCGTCCGGAAACGTCAGCGTCGCCTGTTCGAGCGCGCGGATCGCGACGGGGTTGCCGAGCACCACGCGCAATTCGTCGAGCGGTGCCGCTTCCTCGGCCGGCGCGACCATTTCCCACTTCCGGTAGCCGGGTGGAATCGTCACGCCGTAGATCGGCGACGCGGCCGGCTTCGGCTGCTCGGCCAACGCCGCCGGGCCGCTCGCTGCCAGCGCGCCGGCCAGCAGCACACCCGCGACGAGTGCACGGCGCGCGCCGCGATGCACAACACCAGCAGTACGTGCCCGCATCACAGATGCTCCACTTGCAAGATCGCATCCGCGAACGCCTGCGGCGCTTCCTGCGGCAGGTTGTGGCCGATGCCGCCGGTGATCGTCCGGTGCTGGTACTTGCCCGTGAACTTCTTCGCATACGCGGCCGGCTGCGGATGCGGCGCGCCGTTCGCGTCGCCTTCCATCGTGATCGTCGGTACGGTGATCGCCGGGCCGGCCGCGAGCCTCCGCTCGATGTCGTCGTATTGCGCTTCACCCTGCGCAAGCCCGAGGCGCCAGCGATAGTTGTGGATCACGACGGCTACGTGGTCGGGGTTCTGGAACGACGCGGCGCTGCGCGCGAAGGTCTCGTCGGAGAACTGCCACTTCGGCGACGCGAGCTGCCATATCAGCTTGTTGAACGCGTCGCGGTTCGCCGCGTAGCCGAGCGCGCCGCGCTCGGTCGTGAAGTAGAACTGATACCACCACTGCAATTCGGCCTGCGGCGGCAGCGGCTTGCGGTTCGCCTCCTGGCTGCCGATCAGGTAGCCGCTCACCGACACCAGCGCCTTCACGCGCTGCGGCCACAGTGCCGCGATGATGTCGGCCGTGCGCGCGCCCCAGTCGTAGCCGCCGAACACCGCGCGGTCGATCTTGAGCGCATCCATCAGCGCGACGATGTCGACGGCCGTCACCGCCTGCTGGCCGTTGCGCACCGTGTCGGCCGAGCGGAACGTCGTCGATCCGTAGCCGCGCAGGTACGGCACGATCACGCGATAGCCGGCCGCCGTGAGCAGCGGTGCAACGTCCGCGTAGCTGTAGATATCGTACGGCCAGCCGTGCAGCAGAAACACGACCGGACCGTTCTTCGGCCCGAGATCCGCATACCCGACGTTCAGCACGCCCGCGTCGATCTGGTGGATCTTGCCGAGCGACGCCGCGCCGGCCGCGCGCTTCGGCGTCGACGCATCGGGCGCCGACTGCGCGCGCGCCAGCGAGCCGAACCCGAGGTCGGCCAGGCTCAGGCTGGCGAGTGTCGTGCCCAGAATCAGGCGGCGGCGGGTGTTGACGGTATCAGGCATGACGCGTTCTCCATTGTCGATCGGTAAGAAAGGGGCCCGCGGCACGTGCGGGCGATGCGGTATCGCCATTCACGGCGGCGGCGCATCGCACCGCGCCGCCGTGTGAATCGCTTCACCGGTTTTATATCCGAACCGTCCGGACGCTTTGTATCCCAACGTATCTGTGTTCGGGTACGACATACAGCGATTCAAAATCGTGGCGGAAACGGGTGTTCGCGGTCGGCCGCGCGCGACGCGCGACACGAGCCGGCATCGCTACCGGCCCGCGTTTTCCCGTCAAACCACGCTTACGCGCGACGCAACGGCCGGAACCCGGCGCGCACTTCGCGGGCGAACAGTTCCGGCTCCTCCCAAGCCGCGAAATGCCCGCCCTTGTCGACTTCGTTGAAGTAGATCAGGTTGTGATAGCTGCGCTCGGCCCAGCTGCGCGGCGCCTGGTAGATCTCGCCGGGGAACACCGTGATCGCCGCCGGCAGCGAGATGTCCACCGCGTTGAAGTTGTTCGAGTGATCCTCCCAGTAGATCTGCGCGGCGGACGTCGCCGTGTTGGTCAGCCAGTACAACGAAATGTCGTCGAGGATCTCGTCGCGCGGGATCGACCGTTCGGGCACGCCACCGCTGTAGGTCCACTGCGAGATCTTGTCGTACATCCACGCTGCCTGCCCCGACGGCGAATCGGCGAGCGCGTAGCCGACCGTCTGCGGCCGCGTGACCATCATCGCCGAGTAGCCGCAGTTATCGCGATAGAACGTCGCGAGCTTCTCGTACGCGGCCTTCTCCTTCGGCGCCAGCGACGCCGGTGCCGGCGCGTCGGTCTGGAGCAGCGTCGCGATGTCCGGCGGCACCGTCGCCGGCATGTTCACGTGAATCCCGGCCAGGCCCTGCACGCGCTGCATCGCCATCCGGTGCGAGATCACCGAGCCGCAGTCGCCGCCCTGCGACACGAAGCGCGTATAGCCGAGGCGCGCCATCAGCTCGCCCCAGGCACGCGCGATGTGGTCGGAGCCCCAGCCCGTTTTCGCCGGACGCCCCGAGAAACCGAAACCCGGCAGCGACGGCACGACGACGTGGAACGCATCGTCGGCACTCGCGCCGTGCGCGGTCGGGTCGGTCAGCGGGCCGATCGCCTTCAGCAACTCGAAGATCGAACCGGGCCAGCCGTGCGTCATGATCATCGGCATCGCGTTCGCGTGCCGCGAGCGCACGTGGATGAAGTGAATGTCGAGCCCGTCGATCTCGGTGATGAACATCGGAAAGCCGTTCAGGCGCGCCTCGCCCTTGCGCCAGTCGTATTCGGTACCCCAGTAACGCAGCAGCGCCTGCATGCGCGCGAGCCGCACGCCCTGCGATTCGTCGGCGACGGTCTCGCGGCCCGGCCAGCGCGTCGCGGCAAGGCGGCGGCGCAGATCGGCCAGTGCGTCGTCGGGGATATGGGCGGTGAACGGGCGTATGCCGTTGCCGCCGGTGGCCGCACGCAGCGCGGCGGTGGGCAGCATCGCGGATACCCCGGCGGCCACGGAAGTGGCCAGCAGGTGGCGACGCGTCGGGGAAAACGGTGTGGAAGACATCGTTCGGCATCTCCTTTCGTGAAGTGGAAAGTGAACATGCCGCGCGTCGGAGCGCGCCTTCGCTTTCATTCGGGCGCGCGCCGGTCACGCGGCGTTGCCCATTTGAAAGATCTGATGTATCGGGGATTTGTCTGACTTGTACGCGTTTGTAGCAAAAACGCGGACGTGGCCGTCAGGGCGCGACCCAACGGCCTTCGTAGCCGTCGTCGTTCACGTCGAACACCGCGCGGCGATGGCCGCTGCGCGCGAGTTCGAGCCAGTCGATGCGCGTCACCGTGACGTGGAGCAGGCAGAAGTTCCGGTACCCGTCGTCGATGGCCGATGTGCCTGCGGTTGCGCCTGCCGCAACGTGCGCCTCTTCGGGCGACTCGATCGGCGTGCCGGGGCGCAGCGGTGCGCGATACAGCAGCAGCGTATGCGGACGGCTCGATTGCCAGACCGCGCGACGTTGCGCTTCGTCGTCGCAGATCGATGCCACGCCTTCCGCGCGAATCTGCACGAGTGAATCGAGATCGTTCGCGACGATGGCGATACGCGCGTCACGGCGCAATTCCGCGACCTTCTCCGAACGTACATCGGTATGGAACGACAGCAGGCGATCGGCGCGGCTCACTTGCCGCAACACGATGGTGCGCACCTTCGGCGCACCATCGAGGCCGAGCGTCGCGGCCTGCAGCATCGTGAACGGCGAGCGCTGCGCGCCGACGCCGGACTCGAGGCAGGACCAAAGGCGGTCGTACGTTTCCGTCAGCGATTCGGAGGGGGTGTCGGTGTCGGACATGATGGCGTGGCGATCCTGCGCGATTCGATCGCGACAGCTTAACCGTTTCGGCGGCGGGCTTTCCTTGTGGGCCCGCCGCCGCGCGGTTCAGTTGTAGCCGAGGACGGCCGGTGCGGCGTCGCGCGTGTCGGTCGACTCCGCGCCGAAGCGGCCGAGTACGTCGGCCACGTACTGCGGCCCCGCGCTGATCTGCGACGACTTGTGCGCGACGGGACGGATATCGGCCATGCCCGGCGCTTCGTCCATCCATGCGGTGTGGTTGATGATCATGTTCATGTGTGTCTCCTCACGCGGCCAGCGCCGCACCATACGCGCGCACGAGGCGCGCCACGCCTTCCCGGATCGCGTCGACATCGGGCGCGGCGAACGACAGCCGCAGCGATGCCGCGTCGACGTTGTCCGCGAAGAACGCCTTGCCCGGCACGAAGACGACCTTGTTCGCGATCGCCTGCTGCAGCAGCACGTCCGACGACACCGCGCCGATGCGCGCCCACACGAACATCCCGCCTTCGGGACGATGGAACGTGATCGCGTCGCCGAGACCGTCGCGCAGCGCGTCGCACATCGCGTCGCACTTGCGCTGGTAGGCCGCCGTGATGCGCGGCAGATGGCGTTCGAGTGCGCCGTCGGCGAGATACTCGGCGGCGGTGGCTTGCGTCCACGGCGTGCTGCACAGGTCGACCGTCTGCTTCGCGATCACGCAGCGCCGCGCGATTTCGGCCGGCGCGATCGTCCAGCCCACGCGCAGCCCCGGCGCGACGATTTTCGACAGGCTCGCGAAATGCACGATCCAGTCGCGCGCGCCTTCGACGTCGTTCGCGAGTGCAAGCATCGACGGCACCGGTTCACCCGCGAAACGCAGGTCGCCGTAGGGATCGTCCTCGACGATCAGGAAACGGTATTGCACCGCGAGGCGCAGCAGCTTCAGCCGGCGTTCGCGCGTGAGCGTCGCGCCGGTCGGGTTCGCGAAGGTCGGGACCGTGTAGAGCAGCTTCGGCTGCGCGATCGCGCCGGACGCGAGTTGCGACGCGAGGCGGTCGACGTCGAGGCCTTCGCCGTCGACGGGGATCGTGACGATGCGCGCCTGTTGCAGACGCATCGCCGACAGCGTTGCCGGGTACGCCGGCTGTTCGGTCAGCACGACGTCGCCGGGGCCGACCATCACGCGCAATAGCAGATCGAGGCCCTGTTGCGAGCCGGTCGTGACGAGCAGTTCGGCGGGCGTGCACGTCACGTTGCGGCGCGCCATCAACGCGATCAGTTGCTGCTTCAGTTCGGCGAGGCCGTCGGTCGGGCCGTATTGCAGGCAGCGGACCGGCTGGGCGTATGCGCGTTCGGCGGCGGCGTTCAGGCCGTCGACGTCGAACAGGTCGCTGGCCGGGTAACCGCCGGCGAACGAAATCATCCCCGGCTCGGAGAGGTATTTGAACAGCTCGCGGATCGGCGAACCGGCAGGATTCTGGAATGAAGGCGTGAACGCGTACATGTCGTCGTGAGCTGGATGGCAGCGACGGCCGGGATAGCCGACGGGTGCCGCCCGCCAAGGCACTTCTGGCGCCAACAGCGGGAATTCGAGCCACGATTGTCGATAGTCATTAACGCTGCGGCAAACGATATCTATGCACTAGGTCTTGCGGTTTGGTCATCAAATGGGCGGCGCTCGCCGCTTCTCGGGAGGTCGGCAGACTCCCCCGGTTTCCGGTTGTCGGCGGCTCGGTGACCCGACATCACCCGCCTTTCCCGCGCTCTCCAAGCAATTCCGAGCGCCCGATCACTTCTCTTCCATTGTCGGCCTTGTCCGCGTCCGAGAAACCGGCGGCATCAATCACCGGTGTGAGCGCCCTCAGTGCCGCCTGCGGTTTGGCACTCCGTAGCGACGCCATCCCTTCGTTCCACGCATGCAGCATCTGCTTTGCCACCCAGTGCCACCGCGTGTCGTTTTTTGCCGCTTCGGCGACTGCCTTCCCGGTGGACACGGCCGAATCGCAGATCGCCTCGACCATCTCGCGATATTGCTTCGGCGGGATGCCGAGCCGGGTGTTGAAGAAGCGCTCCAGCGTCTTTCCCGGCGCCCATGTCTTGCGACCGTCGATGCTCAGCGCGGGCGGATTGTTCGCAAAGCGCGGGTAAGCCTCCGTGGTGACGATGTCATAGGCGGGGGTGTAGAGGACATCATCGATGCCCGAGTACAGGAGAGCGATGTTCTTGGCATGGCAGTCTGCGTTGCGCACCACATGGTTGGTGATGATCAGCCAGCCTAGCTGTTCGGCCTGCCGCCTCCAATTTGCAGCGTGGACGTATGGTTTCGTTGCGTTGACAACCTGTTCCATTGACGGACGGTACTTCTCGTGCGGAGGCAGGCCAAGCAGGCTGCACGCGTCTTCCACGCCATATGCCGGTTTGCCTTGCTCGTCCACGTCGAAACGATCGACGACGAGCACGCGACCATCGTCCGACATCGTGGTATTCGCGACGCGGGCGACGCCCAGCCTTGCCAGCACCTGCATCGAGTAATGTTCGTTGAAGCCCAGATACGGCGTTTGCTCATCGGAGCCTTTGATGATGTGCCTGCTCGTGCGCAGTGTCTGCTTGCCAACAGGCGTCTGCAACGATGAGGATTCAGGTGCCAGGAACTTGGGCACGGCTCCGGAAATCGCCGCGCGAGCGTAGTACCGCACCAGTTCTGCGAAGTGATCGGTCGTCATGTCCTCGTGCAGCAGGCGCTTGAGATCGACCGGTTCGAGCTCGCCGCCTGGTGAGCCTCCTTCGGGTGAGACGGTCACGCGGCCAATGCCCGAGCTTCCGATAACAGCCAGTAGCGAAAGGTCCGTTCCGTCCAGATAAGGACCGAACTGCTCACGAATCACCTGAAGGAGAAAACCTTCCGGCAAGTTCTGGCGAAAGAAGGGATGCAAGTCGCGAGGCCACACCCATGCATTTTCGCGAACGGGCATCGTCAAGCCGACAAAGTTGTCGGCGGTCGCATCGTCGGTGTAGCGCAACGCATAATCGTCCGCCTGACGATTGAGATGAGCGACAAGCTTGCCTTTGACATAGACGTTAAGGCGCATCTCGTCAGTCCTCGGTCTTGCGCTGTTCGGCCAGAACATCGTCCAGCGTGCGCTGATGTCCGCGCCGAACCATGCGCAGATCGTAGCCGGCTGCCTCAAGCAGGCGCACCAGCGCGGATACGCTCATGTCGCCTCGTGCAAGCGTTTCCATACGGGCAAGCGTCGTACGGGCGATGCCGGCGCGCTCCGCGAGTTCTCTCTGGGAAAGCCCCACCGCGCTGCGCGCTTCTTTCAGCATCTCTCCGACATCGGACAATGTGGTCATTTGTAGCCCCGGGGCATCAAAAATGAGTGAACCTGGCTTAATTGTAGCCCCAGAGGCACAAATTGCCACCTGCGATTTTGTATCCTCAGGGATACAAAAACTGATAAAACAGGCACCGATGTAGCCCAAGGGCTACATGATTGGCTAACCGCGGTCGATATCGACAAACGATATCCATCGATCACGGTCTTGTGGTTCGATCATCGATTTAAGAGACGTGATGCGGCCGTGCCGCGCGGATGGATAGAGTACGTTGGAGAGTTTCGACAGGTACGTGTTGGCGCCTCACGGCGGTTCGCGGCCGTGGCAGTTGTCAAAGGTGACTACCGGTGTGTCGCGGTGTGTCGCCGGATCTACTACATGCGTTGATGGCCGCACGGAAGCGACGCCGCACCTAGCCCCAGGATGCGCGCGACCCCGAGGCATCTTCCGTCATCGAGCCCTCGCCGCGAAACTCCCCATCAGCGGCACACAATATCGACCGCCAGGATCTCGTACCCCGGATCGGCGTTCTCGCTCGCCACCTTTTTCGCTTCTTCATACGAAAGAAAGGACATCGCTTCTTCGATTTCCGGTGCCATGCCGATGTCGCCGTCCTCGCCGGTACAGAGGAACTGAAGCCCGGTCTTCACGACATAGATGGTCGTCATGTCTCCCTCCATGGTGTGCATGGGGAACTTCCAGTCTAGCCTCCACGCTCCCTTATTCAACTCCGGCAATGCCGGCCGGCAGCCGCCCCCCGCCCCGCCCCCGATTACCTAGGTAATTGACACGTATGGACCTACGTAATTGGCGTCCCTACGATGTTTTCGACGCGAACCGAACCACACCTACGAAGAGGACACGACCATGACCACCCAGGACGTCGATACCAGCACGCTACGACGCGTGATCGCCGCAGCCTCGATCGGCAATTTCGTCGAGTGGTTCGATTTCGCCGCATACGGCTTTCTCGCCACCATCCTGACGCGCGAATTCTTTCCGAGCGGCGACCCCACGGTCGGTCTCCTGAAGACCTTCGCCGTCTTCGCGGTGGCCTTCGCATTCCGCCCGCTGGGCGGCCTGGTCTTCGGCGTCATCGGCGACCGGATCGGCCGCAAGCGCACGCTTGCGCTGACGATCCTGATGATGGCCGGCTCGACCACATTGATCGGCCTGCTCCCGACCTACGCGAGCATCGGCTACTGGGCCCCGTTGCTGCTCACGATCATCCGCTGCGTCCAGGGGTTCTCGGCAGGCGGCGAATACGCCGGCGCATGCGCGTACGTGATGGAACACGCACCGCGCCGCCGCCGCGCGTTCTTCGGCAGCTTCGTGCCGGTGTCGACCTTCTCGTCGTTCGCCTGCGCGGCCGTGGTCGCCTATCTGCTCGAATCGTCATTGTCGTCGCAGGCGATGGTCGAATGGGGCTGGCGCGTGCCGTTCCTGATCGCGGCACCGGTCGGCCTCATCGGCGTGTACCTGCGCGTCAACCTGAATGAAACGCCCGCGTTCCAGGCGCTCGAAGGCAAGCACGACATCGCGCATGCGCCGCTGATGGAAACGCTGCGTTCGCAGTCGCTGAATATCCTGAAGCTCGGTGCGTTCGTGTCCGTGACGGCGCTGTCGTTCTACACGTTCACGACGTATTTCGCGACCTACCTTCAAGTGGCCGGGCACCTGTCTCGCGGCACGTCGCTCCTGGTGACGGTGCTCGCCCTCTTCTTCGCCGCGGCCCTGTGCCCGGTCGCCGGCTTCTTCTCCGATCTCGTCGGCCGCCGCGCGACGATCGCCACGACCGGCCTCTTCATCATCGTGTCGGTTTATCCGGCGTTCTCGCTGGGCGGCTCGGGCGTGCTGTCGCAATCGCTGGCCGGCGTCGCGCTGCTTGCGATCGGCGCGGTGTTCTCGGGCGTCGTGACGGCACCGCTGATGTCGGAAGTGTTCGCGACGAAAACGCGCTATACCGCATCGGCGATCACGTACAACCTCGCGTACACGATCTTCGGCGGTACCGCACCGCTCGTCGCCACGTGGCTGATCTCGGCGACGGGGACCAACCTGTCGCCCGCTTATTACCTGATCGCCGTGTCGATCCTGGCGATGATCGGCGGCCTGTCCCTGCCGGAAACGTCGAAGACGGCGCTCGAAGATGCAGGTCCGGCAACCGCGAGAACCGGCCAGTCCGCGAAGCGCGGCGTCGAAGGCGCGGTTTGAGTACACGCCCCGCTCATGCAAACGGGGCCGACTAAACCAACGCATGGAGAAACACCATGACGAGCCTTCACGACACCAGCATCATCATCGACGGCCTGAACATCTCCCGCTTCGAGCGATCGGTGTTCGAAGACATGCGCAAGGGCGGCGTCACGGCCGTCAACTGCACGGTCTCCGTGTGGGAAGACTTCCAGAAGACGATCGACAACATCGCGGAGATGAAGCAGCAGATCCGCGAATACAGTGAAATCCTCACGCTGGTGCGCACGACGGACGACATCCTGCGCGCGAAGAAGGAGAACAAGACCGGCATCATCCTCGGCTTCCAGAACTCATATGCGTTCGAGGACAACCTCGGCTATATCGAAGTGTTCAAGGAACTCGGCGTGAATGTGGTGCAGCTCTGCTACAACACGCAGAACCTCGTCGGCACGGGTTCCTATGAACCGGATGGCGGGTTGTCCGGCTACGGCCGCGAAGTGATCCAGGAGATGAACCGCGTCGGCATCATGGTGGATCTCTCGCACGTCGGCGCGAAAACCTCGTCCGACGCGATCGCCTGTTCGAAGAAGCCGGTCACCTACTCGCACTGCTGCCCGTCCGCGCTGAAGGAACATCCGCGCAACAAGACGGACGAGCAACTGCGCGAGATCGCGGAGGCGAACGGCTTCGTGGGCGTCACGATGTTCATGCCGTTCCTGCGACGCGGCGCCGACGCGACCATCGACGATTACCTCGAAGCGATCGAATACGTGATCGACGTGATCGGCGAGGACAAGGTCGGAATCGGCACGGACTTCACGCAGGGCTACAGCACCGAGTTCTTCGACTGGATCACGCACGACAAGGGCCGCTATCGCCGCCTGACGGACTTCGGCAAGGTCGTCAATCCGGAAGGCATCCGCACGATCGGCGAATTCCCGAACCTGACGGCCGCGATGCAACGCGCCGGCTGGAGCGAGTCGCGCATCAGGAAGGTGATGGGCGAGAACTGGCTGCGGGTGTTCGGCGAAGTCTGGAACGGTTGATCGCACGACACGAACCCGCCACGCACCCGCCATGCAGCCACAATTGCCGATCGACGTCGATCCGGACACCGGTGTCTGGACCACCGACGCGCTGCCGATGCTGTACGTGCCGCGCCATTTCTTCACGAACAATCATGTCGCCGTGGAAGAGGCGCTCGGCCGCGAAGCCTACGCGTCGATTCTCTACAAGGCCGGCTACAAGTCGGCCTATCACTGGTGCGACAAGGAGGCGAAGCAGCACGGCATCGCCGGCATGGCCGTGTTCGAACATTATCTGAAGCGGCTGTCGCAGCGCGGCTGGGGCGTGTTCAGCATTGCCGAAGCCGATCCGGCGACGTCGCACGCGCGCATCCATCTGCATCACTCGTCCTTCGTGCTGGCCCAGCCCGACAAGCACGGCAAGCTCTGCTACATGTTCGCGGGCTGGTTCGCCGGCGCAATGGACTGGGTCAACGACACCGCGCCCGACACGGCGAGCAGGGGCCCGCGTGCGCATTCGGCCGAACTCCGGTGCGCGGGCGAAGGGCACGACTGCTGCGTCTTTCACGTCGGTTGAATGTGCTGCAAGCGCTACGGCTACAATCCGACAGGAGCGAACCTGCCCGATAGCCTGGGTCCGAACACGGTTCGGAGCCGCCGACCCGATGCCGAACATGACCGACACGATGCCAAGCCTCGACTACGAAGATCTCTTCAGGCATCTTCCCGTCGCCGCGATCGTGGCGAAAGAGCGCATCATGATCGACTGCAACGAGAAGGCGCTGCAACTGTTCAGGGCGACCCGCGACGACATCATCGACCAGTCGTTCGCGAAGCTGTATCCGCAGCAGAAGGACTTCGCGACGACCGGCCGTCGCCTCGCGCCGCTGCTCGCGAAGCGTGCGGGGTTCAGCGACGATCGCATCATGCGCCGCGTCGACGGCAGCCATTTCTGGGTCACCGTGTGCGGCTTCGGCTACAACCCGAAGCGGCCTTTCGAGCTGGCCGTCTGGACCTTCACCGACCTGTCGGGCGACGCGAAGCATCCCGACGTCGCCAGCACGCTGACCGATCGCGAGCGCGACGTCGCGGCATTCCTGGTTCACGGGCTCACCAGCAAGGAAATCGGCAAGGAGCTGAACATCAGCCCGCGCACGGTCGATATTCATCGTGCAAGCTTGCTGCGGAAGTACGAGGTGCGCACGACGCACGATCTGATCGCTTGCTTGCTGGCCTGAGTCGCTCGCGCCGGAACGACGCGTCCGGCCCCCCGCTCCGATAAAAAAAGGTTCATCGCAGGAAACCGTGTCGCCTTGCATACAGGTGTCGCCCGCGCAAAATGCCAAGATCGTTGCCGACTTGCGTCAGTGGCTGGAACGAACTCTACACCGTCACCGTACTAAACGCGGGGAGCAGGTCACCACGCGAAACGAATGAACGCGACGAAGCCACGCGCTGTACGTCGACGCCTGACGAAAGCACAACTTCTCCCGCTACCGACTCGGGATGTGCAGCGCTTGTCGCTCAAGCATCACCGGGCACTAGCTACGCTCCTAACGCGTCGTACCGACGTCGATTCGATAGCGACGTTTTGAATGTGGTGTATCTCGCCTTCTTTCCTCGAGATCCAGACGACGTCGATCTGTCTCGCTATCGTGAAGCAGGAGATGTTCTGAACGCCATCGTCGCTCGCATGCAAAGGGGGGAGTGTGGGCGACCGAGCGAGCATGAGCGGATCGCGCTTGAGCGGGTTGTGATCGAGCACGATGCACAAATGGCGGCCGTAGCGAAATCCCGATTGGTCGACGCATGATCGCGGCTGACACACGTCATTAAGCTCGGCAGCGCCTCTCCGATCCCCGTTGCTGAATAGCGCGACCTCCCTTTCAGACTCGTTCAAGCCGGTAGCCATGGGCATAGATGGACGAAGGCCGATAGTCATCAGCGTCCGGGCCATTGGCCCTACGTGGCCGGTTGTAGAACCGCAGTCCTTCACCTTTTCATATGTACCAGCGCGGCATTGCAGCATGTATCAACGGCGAAATCGATTGAGCTTGTGCTCGACGAGGGAGCTATTGTGAAATGTCAAGGATTGCAAAGTACCCGTCGATTTCATTGCACCTATCTTACGTAGTGCTATACCTTATCAAAGAGAGGGTGCCGCGAATTACCCTCTTTCATTTTAGAAATAACAACTTCTTAATTCGAATTGGGGTGAGCAATTTCTGTCTTACTGCCATGGCGTTAGATCTGTCGTACCGGTGATGAAGTTGATGTCGGTCGACGATTCGTCGATCGAGAATAATAATTACGGGAGACCACATGCAAAATGGCTGGGGCCGATACTATCCAGGGGTCTAATACCCCGACGTTCGATCAAATTATCGTTCGTATTTTCATGCAACCGTCTGGCGCAAGACAAATTTCACTTCCATTATGATGGTTGAATGAACCATTCAGGGTCCAATATATGAAAACGTTGATTTCGCTTTTTGCAATTTCAATTCTGGCAAGCACCACAGCCTGTACGCAAATGCCGTCAAGCAGTGGTAATCAAATGGATAAATTTTCACCGAGCTATGTTAGGCAACACATTGTTGTAGGAAAAACCACGAAGGCCGATGTAGTTGCGCTATATGGAGATTCAAATTCCAAGCAAACGAAAGATGATGGCAGAGAAACTTGGTATTACAATGAAAGTACCGCATCGACTCCAAATGTAATGGAACGCATGGGAGGGATGCTTAGTGGAATTACTTCCGGTTTATCTCAAATGGGCTTATCTACGGCTCAAAATACAGTGGGCGCCGTTAGCGATCAAGTTAATGGCGCAAATAGAAGGGTTAACGGTGCCAAGACAGTCGCGACTTCCGCTCAGGATGGAAAGGCAGCGAAAGAAAATGGATATGCGCGCCAGTTGTTCATTGACTTTAGCAATAAAGGCATTGTTACTCATTGGTGGAATTAAAATCCGTTAACGATGGTCTAAAAATTTCCACCAAACAAAGGGCGACAGAGGAAATCCGATGAGGCCTGCCGATTGTTGACGATAGCCAGATGCCGACTGACCGGTTTTATGCCTCATCTGTGGTGTAGATGTTGTAGCTGGGTCGGAAGACATCGGATCATCAAATGCAACGCCATCGGAACCAGCACTCCGTCGTCCACAATTCCGACGAATGGAACCGCGAAATTGAAAGGATTGGTCGGCGATAGCCGCACGCTGTCGCTCTACCTGAAGCCGGTCAGCAAGGTCATGTACTGCGAGCAATGTGGTGCGCGTTGCCAGCAGATTCATGAAACGACCGTACGGCGGGTACGTGATCTGCCGTTGTTCGAGTACCGGGTGGTGCTGCACGTGCCCCGACGCCGGGTCTGGTGCGAGCGCTGCGGTGGGCCGACGCTGGAGAAGCTTGACTGGCCGGGCCGCTACCAGCGGGTGACAGAGCGATTCGCCAAGGCCTGCGAGAAGCTGCTGCAAGCGGCTAGCGTGCAGGCGGTAGCCGCCTTCTACGACCTGGGCTGGCATACGCTTACGGGTACCGCGACGAGGCGTACGTCTTCCTCAAGATCCGCGCCGCGTTCCCCGGTAATCTGCGATGAACCAAAAAAAAGCCCGGCAAAGCCGGGCCAATCAGATTGAGACACAAGGAGAATCCCGCCCACCCCACACCGGGCGGTCACGCCGCGCTACACGACGTTCTTTTCGACGATCGGCCGGTTTTCGAGCACCCGCTCCCAGCCGAGCGACGACAGGTCGAGCGATTCATATCGCCCGCCCAGGATCAGTTCACTCACCCCACGCCCGGTTGCGGGCCCTTGCTGCAGCCCGTGCCCGCTATACCCGTTCGCGAACACGACGTTGTCGAGCTCGGGGTGATACCCGATGATCGCGTTGTGATCGAACACGTTGTACTCGTAGTACCCGGACCAGCAGTTCTCCACGCGCAGCGCCTCGAACTCCGGCACGCGATTCGCGAGCGTCGGCCAGATCACCTCGTCGAACAGGTCGTGATCGACCTCGTCGAGCGGCAGGTCGTCGGGGTCGCGATCGGGGCTCGGCGACGTCCCGCAGATGTACGTGCGCCCTTCCGGCCGGAAATACACGCCCGTCGGATCGATCAGCAGCGGGCAATCGGTGAGCTTCGCCGGCGACGACACATTGAAGATGCTGCGACGCCGCGCGTACACGGGAATGTCGATGCCCATCATCGACGACAGCGTGCGCGTCCACGCACCGGCCGCGTTGACGAGCGTGTCGCATGCGTAGCGCTCGCCGTCGTTCGTCACCACGTGCGTGATCTTGCGACCATCGCGCACGACGCCGGTCACATCGGCCGGCACATACCGCGCGCCGAGCGCCTGCGCCTTCTTGCGCAGCGCCTGCACGAGCCCGTAACCGTCGAACCACCCTTCGCCGCTCGCGCCATAGGCGCCCGACACGAGATCGTCGACGTTCAGCCAGGGAAACTTCGCGCGCAGCGCGTCGCGATCCATCAACCGGATATCGGCGCCGAGCTTCGTCTGCAGCGCGTGGTTCTCGCGCAGCGTCGCGTCACCAGCCGGCGTCGCGAGAAACAGGTAGCCGCCTTCATGCAGATCGATCGACGGCCGCGTGCCGTCGACTTCGAGCCGCTCGCCGATCGTGCGCAGGAAGTCGATCCCGAACAGCGACATCTCGATCGACAGCGGCGTCGAGAACTGCTGGCGAATCGACGCGGCCGACAGCGCCGACGACGATTTCGCATAGGTGGGATCGCGTTCGATGACGGTGACGGACACCGTCGGATCGGTAGCACGCAGGAAATAGGCGATCGAGCTGCCGATCACACCACCGCCGACGATGACGACTTGAGAACTCACGACTGACTCCAGTTGCACGTGAAAGGCGCGGCCGGCCGGCCGCGCCCGAAGGTTGTTCGTGCCGCGTCGCGCGCGGCGCCGTGCGCGGCAGACCGTGACCACCCGGCGAATCGCCCCGACATGCGCCGCGATCGGATCCGATCGCTCTGGCTATTTCAGCACGTCCGGGCTCGCCGCGAAAGTCCGCGCGCGTTCGGGTAATTCAGGTACTCAGTCCGCCGTTTGCGTGGTGACGGGCTGCCATGCGGCGTTCTTCACTTCATACAGCGTCGAACTCGGGTTCTTCAGGTCGCCCGTGTTCGTGAACGCGATCGTGCCGGTGATGCCATCGTAGCGCGTGCCCTTCAGCGCGCCGTTGAAATCGGCCGGCTTCGTCGAGTTCGCCTTCTGCATCGCGTTGATCGCGATCCACGTCGCGTCGTACGCGAACGGCGCATACGCGAGCATGTCGACGCCGTACTTCTGCTTGAATTTCGTTTCGAACTGCTTGCCCTTCGCGAGACGCAACAGCGGCTGCCCGTATTCCCACACGGACGCGCCTTCGGCCGCATTGCCCGCGAGCTTGATGAAGTTCGCGTTCATCACGCCGCCGCCGGCCAGGAACTGCGCGCGGATGCCGAGCTGGCGCATGCGCTTGACCAGCATCGCGGACTGCGCGTCGAGGCCGCCGAAGAACACCAGGTCGGCATTCGTGCTCTTGATCTTCGTGAGCTGCGCGCTGAAGTCGACGGCCTTGTCGTTCGTGAATTCGCGCGCGACGATCGTGCCGCCGTTCGCCTTCGCGGCCTTCTCGAATTCGTCGGCTTCGCCCTGGCCAAACGCGGTGCGGTCGTCGATGATCGCGATGCGCTTCGCCTTGGTCACGCTCGCCGCATACGCACCGGCATTGCCGGCGTTCTGCGCGTCGGTCGCGATCACGCGGTACACGGTGCCGAGCCCGGCGCGCGTGATGTCGGGATTGGTCGCCGACGGCGTGATCATCGGAATGCCGGCCTTCGCATAGATCTTCGACGCGGGCAGCGTCGTGCCCGAATTGAAGTGGCCGACCACGACGGCCACCTGCGCGTCGGTCAACTGCTGCGCGGCCTGCACGCCGATGCGCGGATCGCTCTGGTCGTCCTGCGACGCGACGACGAACTTCACCGGCTTGCCGCCGATCGTCGGGTGCGCGGCGTTCGCCTCGTCGACGGCCATGCGCACGCCGTTCTCGATGTCCTTGCCATACGCGGCGCCGCCGCCGGTCAGCGGCACGGCGACGCCGACCTTGACGACGGTTTCCTGCGCGTGGGCCGCGCCCGTCTGGAACGCGAGAATCGCAGCGGTCAATGCAATGCCGGAAAGCGAACGAATGCGGAACGTCATCGGCCAATCCTTCTTCTGTAGGTCGGGATGCGACGCGCGACCATCGCGCGCCGGCGACCTCTCGCGTGCCGGTGATTTTTTCGGTCGCCGGAAGCGTCGTCGCGCAAGGGCGCATCGCCTGCCGGTCGATCACCGCGGTTCCGTCTCCGGGGAACCTGTCAGCGCGAAAGAGGTGAACCGATTGTGGGTAGCCAATACGCGTGCAGCAAACGAAATATCGGAACTATGTTGTGAGGAATTGTCATCAAGTGCCCGTGCCACCGATCCGCGGCCCGCGCGACGGCGGCCTGGAAGCAAACGCATCGAGCGGGATGCGCGCACGTACCGTTGCCCCAAGGCCGCGTCGGGTCATGCCGATGGAGAATCATCGCCGTGCCACACGGCGGCAACGCAGCGCACCTCGCGCGATTCGATCAATGGCGCCCGGTGCCGCTCAATGCCGGTCGGTGCCCGTCTGCTTGCGCACCGCATCGGCCGCCTCGCCGGCCTGCTCCTGACGCTTGCCGGCCTGCTGCTCCGCCACGCCTTCCGCTTCCGTCTCGCGGTCGCCCGTCACCTTGCCGAGCGCTTCCTTGACCGAACCCTTCACCTGTTTGAGCTTGCCTTCGATGCGATTCCTGTCCATGGTCGTCTCCTGCGATGAGTTGGGGAGAGAGACGACGGCACGGCAGCCCGCGCCGCACCGCCGAGTGGACAGGATCGCAGCCGCGCGCGGCGCGCGGCAGATGCGGATGCACCAGCCTGCATGGTGCATTCGCACCGATGGCCCGACGGCCGGCGTCAGTTCTTGCCGTCCTTGTCGGCAGCTTTCTCGCCGCGCGCACCGTTCGCGTCGGACGTGCCGACAATCCCGCGCTCGCGCGCCCACACGATCGCCTCGCCGCGGCTATGCACGTCGAGCTTCGCGTAGATCGTCGCGACGTGATTGCGGACCGTGTTCGGCGCGAGCCCGAGACGGCCGGCGATCTCCTTGTCGGCGAGGCCGTGACACAGCAGGTCGAACACGTCGCGCTCGCGCGCGGTGAGGTCCGACAGCTGCGCGCCCGCGTCCGGCGCATTCGCGCGCCGCACGTTCGCCAGTTTTTCGATCAGCGTGCGGCTGAACCACGACGCATCCTGCATCGCGGTCTCGATCGCATAGACGAGTTCCATCTCGGTGCGCTTGCGATCGCTGATGTCGAGCAGCGCGATCAGCAGGCAATCCTGCCCGTGAATCGCGACCGGCTCGGCCGACACGACGCAATCGCGCACGTCGCCGTCGCGCGTCCGGATCTGCACATCTGCGTTGCGCACGTTGCCGTCGCGCGCGAGCTGCGTGTCGATGCACTGCCGTGCGCCGCGTTCGGCCCACAGGCCGATCTCGTCCGCGGACTTGCCGAGCAGGTCGTCGCGCGCATGGCCGGCCATCCCGACGAACGCGTCGTTCACGTCGAGCAGCACGAAACCGTCGGCCGTGACGATCGCGGTCGCGACCGGCGCCATCCGGAACGCCTTCGCGAAGCGCTCCTCGCTCTGCCGCAGCGCGAGCTCGGCCTGCTTGCGCGGCTCGAGATCCATGAACGTGAACAGCATGCACGGCTCGCCGTTCATGTCGATCGGCTGCCCGGCGACCACCACCGCCTTCGTGCCGCCGTCCGCGCGCTTGAGCACGGCCTCCATCTGCGGGATCGTCGCGCCCTCGCCCAGCCGCTCGATCGCGAGTTCGCGCCGCTCGGCCTGTTCGAGCACGTCGAGTTCGTAGACGGAGCGGCCGAGCACGTCGTCGCGCGCATGGCCCGTCATCTCGAGGAAGCCTTGATTGACCTTCACGTAGCGCAGGTCGTCGAGTCGGCAGATCACGGCCGGCGCCGGGTTCGCGTTGAAGGTGCGCTCGAAGCGGTCCTCGGCGCTCGCCCATTCGGTCGCATCGTGCAGCACGAGCGCGAGACAGTCGGGCTCGCCGGCCGCGTTCGTCAGCACGAGGCTGCGGATCCGGTGGACCCAGCTCACGTTCGCGTCGGCGGCCGATTCGACTTCGACCGTCACGTCGCTGAACTCCTCGCCCGCGATCACGCGGTCCATCGGATAGTGGCCGTCGCGCACCGGACGGTTGTTCCGGTAGCGCAGCCGGAAGCGCTCGCGATACTCGGTGACGTCCGCGCCGAGCGCGTCGAGCTCGGTCACGCCGTGCATCGCGAGCGCGGCCTCGTTCGCCCATACGATGCGCTGGTCGGGTTCGATGAGGATCACGCCCTCGGTGAGCCCCGCGATGATCTGATGCAACTGGCGCCGGTCGGTATGCGACTTGAGCACCTGTTCGTTGACTCGTTCGTCCATTGATCGGTGGTCCACGTGGTCGATATTGTTGCCGGGCGGGTCGCCGCCGCGCCGATAAGCGCCGATAAGCGCCGATAAGCGCCGATAAGCCCCGACATGCGCGGGCCGGCGCGCGCCGCGATGATCGCGTGCGGTCGACGCGGTCGAGAGGCACGGATGCACCCTGCGCAATAGTACATTCGCATGCCGCGCCGCCTGCGTGCGCCGTCCCGCCAAGCGGCGCGCGGCGCGCCTCCCGCGCCTGTGGTCCCGCATCGCGCGTGTCACGACGCATTTCCCGTTCCCGCTTCCCCGTTCCGTCCCCGTGCAAACGCACTAGCCGATCCGGTGAATTTGCGCGATGCCCGCGTGCGTTCGCGCCGGTACGCTGGTACTGCATCGGCGCTCACGCGCTGCCCTTCCATACCGCAGAGGAGGACCAACTGATGAAGCTGCATCAGACACCCGATCCGACGCGGCCCGAGCCGGCTCCGGACAATCCGCCCGAACCGTCGCCCGGCACCGATCCGCCGGTGCCGCTGCCGCCCGACGTGCCGCGCCCGGACATGCCGCCGCGCGAGCCCGGCTACGACACGCCGATCGCGCAATGACGCGCGGCGCGCCTGCACCGACTCGCCCATCCATCACGTCAATCGAAGGAGCACATCCCATGAACAAGACCTCGAACCTGTCGGCGTTGCTCGCCGTCAGCGCGGCGTTCCTGCTTTGCGCCGCCCCGCTCACGAACGCACAGGCATCGTCGTCCGACGAAGGCATGAAGACGGAATCGAACCAGCCCGTGACCGACACGTGGATCACGACCAAGGTGAAGAGCGAACTCGCGACCACCGAGGGCGTGAAGAGTACGCACATCAGCGTGAAGACGGTCGACGGCGTCGTCACGTTGACGGGCGTGCTGCCGTCGAGGATCGCGGTGAAGAAGGCCGTCGCCGCGACGCGCTCGATCAAGGGCGTGAAGCACGTCGACGCAGCCGGCCTGAAGGCGAAGGCCTGAGCTATCACGCGGCCGCGTGCCGCACTTTTTTCTCCCCTTATGACAGGAGCGCATCATGAACGAGGACAAGATCAAGGGTCAATGGAAGCAGCTGACCGGCAAGATGAAGGCGAAGTGGGGCAAGCTGACCGACGATGACCTGAAGGTCGCCGAAGGCAACCGCGACTACCTCTCCGGCAGGATCCAGGAGCGTTACGGGATTGCGCGCGACGAAGCCGAGAAGCAGTTGAAGGAATTCGATCGCGAGCTGTAACGCGCCGGTCGTCTCACCCCGCCGCGACGCATCCCGCGTCGCGGCCATGAAGAGGACAACGACATGGGCAAGTATCTGATCGCCTGGCTGCTCGGCGTACCGATCGGCGTGCTGCTGCTGTTCTATCTGGTGACGCACCTGTTCTGACGATCGCGGCGCCCATTGAACGCAAACGGGCCGGTGGCTATGCTCAGCCACCGGCCCGTTTTTTTCGTGCGGCGTCGCGCTTACTTCGCCGCGTTCGCCGTCATCTTGAAGATGCCCTGCGCGTTGCCCGCATCGAAACGCAGGTCCGTCACCCAGCGGCGCGCCGCCTGGTCGAACGTGCGACGCCGCGTGATGAACTCGTAGAACGAGCCCGGCACGTTGCGCTTCACCGTGCCGCCGTCGCGCGTGCGGAACTCGCGCTCGACGATGTCCGCGCGATACGCGGTCTGGAACACACGGCCCGAACGCGAGCGCTCGACTTCCGGCTTCATCGGCCGCCCCTTCGCCTTCTCGTCGTCGGACAGCTTGAACACGTCGGCCACGCGATCGGTCGCATGGTTGAACGCGTTGCCTTCGGTCGCGATCCACGCCATCTCGGCCGATTCGAGCAGCAGCGTTTCGTAGTCGAGTTCGTTCGGCAGGTCGTGCTGGCGCGCGAACGCACCGACGATCTCGGGCAGCAGCGCGTGCGCGGCGTCGAGCGACAGCCAGCCTTCGCGCTCGATCTCCCACAGGAGCGCGACGGCCGCCGGCGACAGCGGATCGCGCGACGAACTCACGACGTTCGTCACGGCCTGCTGGAATTCCTTCGAGAAGCGCTCCGGATGCAGTTCGCTGACGAAGAACTGCGCGATCTCGTCCGGCGCGTCTTCGTGCGCATACGCGCGGCCGGTCATGCCGAGCTTGTCGAGCGGATAGCGGCCGTTCAGGCGAAAGCCGAGCGGACGCAGGATGCGCGTGAACGCGGCTTCGCCCGGCGGCAGCGCGCCCGTGTGCGGCCAGCGCACCGTGCGCAGCGCGCCGTGGTCGAAGTAGACCGAGCCGCCGTTTTCGATGGCATCGGCCGTGTACGCGCGGCCGTTCGCCGAACGTTCGAGCAGCCCTTCGAACAGCGCCATGTTCATCGCCTGCGCGATTTCCGCGCGCGTGACGACGTCGGTTTCCCATTCGTCGAGGATGGCCGGCATGTTCAGGGTCGCGAACAGGGCGTCGGTCTTCGCCTGTCCCAGCAGCTTGGTCAGCAAGCTCTCGATATTCGGATTGCGCATCAGGATTCTCGTGTTCGGGGGACCGCCGGCAAACGTGCCGGCAACTCGATTGGCCGGCCGCCCAGCGGGCGCCTGGCCTTGCGTGGGATGCATTATTCAAAGGGTTGCAGCGGGGCGTAAAGCGAGATTAAATTGACACGTGATGAGTTTTTGGAATTATTCGCGGTCCCCACACGCGTCCGACGGCCCGCCGCGGGCCGGTCCGTTCGTCAGACAAAACGAGCATCATGCGCAAATTCAAGATCCCCAACATGGGTGCGCTCGTGGCTTTCGAAGCCGCGGCGCGCCACGAGAGCTTCACGCACGCGGCCAAGGAGCTGTTCCTGACCGAAAGCGCGGTATCGCGGCAGATCGCGACGCTCGAGGCGAGCCTCGGCGTGCGACTGTTCGCGCGCGTGAAGCAGCGCGTCGTCCTGACGCGCGCCGGCAAGCTGTACGGCACGCAGGTGCGGCGCGCGCTGGAGGCGCTCGACCGCGACACGCTGTCGATCATCGCGCACGGCAGCGGCGGCGGCTACCTGGAACTCGCGGTGCTGCCGACCTTCGCGTCGCACTGGCTGATTCCTCGCATCAAGAGCTTCTACGACCGCACGCCGGACGTGCGCGTGAACATGGGCAGCCGCACCGACCTGTTCTCGTTCGAGGACACCCACTTCGAAGCCGCGATCCACTACGGCAAGCCGACCTGGCCCGGCACGTCGTCCGACTACCTGTTCGGCGAGGAAGTCGTGCCGATCTGCTCGCCGGCGCTGCTCGACGGGCCGGTCGAACGCGTGGAGGACCTGCTCGCGTATCCGCTGCTGCACTCGACCACGCGTCCCGGCGCGTGGGCGCAGTGGTTCGAGACGCACGGCGTCGAGGACATCCGCACGATGCAGGGCGTGCGCTACGAGCTGCACACGATGCTGATCAGCGCGGCCGCGGCCGGGCTCGGCGTCGCGCTGGTGCCGAAGTTCTTCGTCGAGGAACAGTTGCAGCAGCTCGGCCTCGTCGTGCCGTGCGACGCGGCGACGGTCGGCGATTCGGCGTACTACCTCGTGTATCCGACGGAGTTCAGCCACAGCAAGCCGCTGGAATCGTTTCGGGCGTGGTTGCTGGAACAGGCGAGCGCGTATGCGGCGCCGGGGCGGGACAGGGAGGACGATGACATGGATGCGGAGGACGACGAAGACGTCGAGTGATCGCGTCGCGTCACCGGAGGTCCGGTGCGCGCCGAGCCGGGCAACCCCGACCCGGCGCTCCGGGCAGCCGACCTCGCTTCGGCAGCGCGGCGGACCTTCTCTCGTTTCTTCACTGCGTCTGTTTTCTCTCAGGTTCCGGGCAATTTTTTCTTCGCCGCGCCGGGTCATTATCCACTCAATGCGGCCGAAGTGAAACGTTTGCGCATGCACCGAGCGGCTTATACCCGCCATTCGGACACAATCCTTCAAATTGTTTACGCGTGGTGCGATGGCATTCGGCAAATCTTGCAATCGGCTCGGCGTTCCTTTTTAATGGAACTGGTTCCATTCCGCGTTTCGGCCATGCCGACACGTGACGTCCCGTCGTCCGCGCGTCATCATGCCGATTCAGGATCGAGGATCGTTCAGCTCAGGATTCCGCATCGCCCGTCCTTACCGGACACCCCCGTCAAACGAGACCGTCATGCCCGATTCCGCTTCCCTGCAGCAGCTGTTTCCCGCCTATCAGGACATCCCCGCCGAGTTCCGGCTCGCAGCACCGATCCACCAGCGCGTGTCGCTGGTCGACGGCGAGTTGCGTCCGTGGGACGGCACGACCAAGACCGTGCTGTCGCCCGTGTGCGTGCGCCAGCCGGACGGCAGCGTCGCGCAGATGGAGATCGGCAGCTATCCGGTGATGGGCGAGACGGAAAGCG
Organism: Burkholderia sp. BCC1988; assembly: GCF_905339895.1. Lineage (NCBI taxonomy): Bacteria > Pseudomonadati > Pseudomonadota > Betaproteobacteria > Burkholderiales > Burkholderiaceae > Burkholderia > Burkholderia sp. BCC1988. The sequence goes on along the minus strand of NZ_CAJPHA010000002.1, from coordinate 255,031 downwards.
ACGCGGCGCTCGACGCCGCGGTGCGCGCGTACGACTCGGGCCGCGGCGAGTGGCCGACGATGAAGGTCGAGCAGCGCATCGCCTGCATGCAGGACTTCATCAAGCGGATGGTCGCGCAGCGCGAGCTGGTCGTGAACCTGATCATGTGGGAGATCGGCAAGAGCCTCGCCGATTCGCAGAAGGAGTTCGACCGCACCGTCACGTACATGACGCAGACGATCGACGCGCTGAAGGAGCTCGACAACGCGAACTCGCGCTTCGTGATCGCGGAAGGCACGATCGGCCAGATCCGCCGCACGCCGCTCGGCGTCGTGCTGTGCATGGGCCCGTACAACTATCCGCTGAACGAGACCTTCGCGACGCTGATCCCCGCGCTGCTGATGGGCAACACGGTGGTGTTCAAGCCGCCTCAGTACGGCACGCTGCTGTTCGAGCCGCTGCTCGAAGCGTTCCGCGACGCGTTCCCGAAAGGCGTGATCAACACGATCTACGCACCGGGCGCGGTGGTCGTGCCGCACATGCTCGCGTCGGGCAAGATCAACGTGCTCGCGCTGATCGGTTCGAGCAAGGTCGCCGATCACCTGAAGAAGCAGCACCCGAAGTCGCACCGGCTGCGCGCGATCCTCGGCCTCGACGCGAAGAACGCGGCGATCGTGCTGCCCGACGCCGATCTCGACCTCACCGTGAAGGAGTGCCTGCTCGGCGCGCTGTCGTTCAACGGCCAGCGCTGTACTGCGCTGAAGATGCTGCTCGTGCACCGCTCGATCGTCGACGAATTCCTGAAGCGCTTCACCGCCGCGCTCGAACAGCTGAAGATCGGCATGCCGTGGGAGAAAGGCGTCAGCATCACGCCGCTGCCGGGCATGCATCGCACCGCGTACATGACCGACGCGATCGACGACGCGAAGGCCAAGGGCGCGCAGGTCGTCAACCACTCGGGCGGCGAGTTCAGCAAGACGCTGTTCTACCCGGCCGTCGTGTATCCGGTGTCCGAAGGGATGAAGCTGTATCGCGAGGAGCAGTTCGGGCCGATCATTCCGGTCGCGCCGTTCGACGACGTGGAAACCGCGCTCGATTACGTGACGACCTCGGAGCACGGGCAGCAGGTCAGCATCTTCGGTTCCGATCCGGCGCAGATCGGCGCGCTCGTCGATCCGCTCGTGAACCAGGTGTGCCGCGTGAACATCAACTGCCAGTGCCAGCGCGGGCCGGACGTGTTCCCGTTCGCCGGGCGCAAGGATTCGGCGGAAGGCACGCTGTCGGTGAGCGACGCGCTGCGCGCGTTCTCGATCCGCTCGATGGTCGCGGCGAAGCAGACCGACGGCAGCAAGCAGCTGCTCGATTCGATCGTGTCGGATCACTACTCGAAGTTCATCAATACCGGCTTCATCTTCTGAAGCGCTGAAGCCGGGACGGCGCGATCGACGATCCGCCGCGTGTGTGCGCGGCGGATCGTCTGTTTTCGGATTCGGGGATTCGCGGTTCCGGGATTCGGGTTCCGGTGACCGCGGCGGGTTCGCTCACACGTTGGACGCGAGCAGCCGGACCCCGGCGAGCCCGAACACCACCGCGAGACACGCGTCCATCATGCGGCGGCCGCGCACGTACAGCCGGCGCGCGCCGTCCGTCGAGAACACCAGCGCATAACCGCCGAACACCGCGCAGCCGATCGCGAGGCAGCCCGGCACGACGGCGCCGTGCGACGCGCCCGCGCCGTTCGACGACAGCGCGACGATCGACACCCACACCAGGATCGCTTTCGGATTCGTCAGGTGCAGCATCGCGCCGCGCGCAAAGAAGCGCGACAGCGTCTGCTCGGGCGCAGCTTTCAGCGCGGCGCCCGCCTTCGCCGACCACGCGGTGCGGCCGGACTTGAACGCGAGCCACAGCAGATACACGCCGCCGAACAGCTTGATCGCGAGCAGCAGCTTCGACCATGCGAGCAGCGCCGCCGAAACGCCCAAAGCGGCCACCGTCGCCCAGCACATCGAACCGGAGATCACGCCGAGCGCGAACGCGAGCGCCGCCTTGCGGCCGTGGTTCGCGGCGACCGCCATGATCGCGAGATTGCTCGGGCCGGGGCTGGCCGTGCCGACGAAGTAAGCCGTGTAGGCCAGCAGCAGGTTGGCCGAGAAGAAGGCGTGGACGCTCATGTCGAACCTCGCGGGGATGATGCGGTGATTGTTCGCGAACCCGGCGCCGCTGCCCATGAACAGTTGTCGGGTTATTCGCTGGGCCAGTTGGAGGGCGCGCGTGACGCAGGTTGCACGTGCGTCCGGCGGGCCGCGAAAAAAACGTCTCGGATATGAAACATCCGGCGCATGCGACGCGCGCCTTCAACGCGCGGCGGGTGGCGTCGCGGCTCGCCGCACGAGACCGTCCCGAGGCCGCGGGGACGCCGCCGACGCCCATGCTCCGCGACCTTGCAGCGCTGCGTCGATCGACACACTCGACCGTTTTCAACCCGGCGTTACGTTACATCGCTGAAGCATTTCGTCCGTCCGGCCCCTGTCGCGCGGCCGCGCGCGATCGCGCGCGGCGGACGGGCGCCCTGCCCGATTTTCCGTGCAAGCCAGTCCCGGCGGGACGCGATGACCGCTGCCGCGCCCCGCGTCAACAGTGCTCAACAATCGGATCGAGGGCTGGTACGGAACCTGCATTCGCATTGCAGTGACAGCCGCGCCGACGATCGGCGCGAACACGAACCCGGATCGGGACCGTCCCCGGATACGCCCGAACGATCCACGCAAGCTGCGAGGCACATCATGGATGCGCTGCCCAATTCGTCCGATACGTCGTTCCAGATCTTCCTCGCGAAACTGCTCGAACAGCCGCAGCCCGAATGGACTGAAAAGCAGCAGATGGAACTCGAGATGGCGCGCACGCTGTCGACCCGGATGGTCAGCTACGCGGAAGCCATGCGCGGCGGCAGCGCGGATCTCGCGCACTGCCTCGTACTGCTGCGCTACGCGAAGGTCCTCGACTTCATGCTGACGTCGCTCGCCGCGCACCGCGACATTCATCCGCAGACGCTGCGCACGCTGTTCCGGCTCGCGAACCTGAAGGTCGACGACGCGTATCCGGTGTGAGCGAGCCTCGGGCAGCCCGACGCGCCGCGTGCGCGGCTAGCGCGCCGCCCGCCCCGCCATCCACTTGCGGTACCGCCGCGTCTGGCACTGCGCGGCGAGTTGCTGCGACAGCAGCGCGCGCAGCGGCGACACGCCCGGATGCGTACGCCGCCCGACGCTCAACCGTGCGAGCTGGAACTTCACGACGGCCATGTTCGCCAGCGCGCCCAGCGCCTTGTTCTTCCACCGGATCGGCTGCAGCGCCGGCGCGCTGTCCTTGCCGGCCTGCCAGTCGCGCGGCAGGTTCGGCTCGATCGACAGCGCGGTCGCGATGCCGACCATCGCCACGCCGCTCGCGACCACCTGCTCGGCCACCGCGCGACGCCGGATCCCGCCCGTAACCATCAGCGGCATCGCCGCGACCGCCGTGATGTCCCGTGCGAATTCGAGGAAATACGCTTCGCGTGCCAGCGTGCGTCCGTCGCGCGCCTCGCCCTGCATCGCCGGCACTTCGTAGCTGCCGCCTGACAGTTCGACGAGATCGACGCCCAGCGGATTCAGCAGTTCGACGACGCGCTTCGCATCGTCCGCGCTGAAGCCGCCGCGCTGGAAATCGGCCGAATTCAGCTTGACCGACACGACGAACGCCGGCGATACCGTCGCACGCACCGCGCGCACGATGTCGAGCAGCAGCCGCGCGCGGTGCTCGATGCTGCCGCCCCACGCATCCTGCCGGCGGTTCGTCAGCGGCGACAGGAACTGGCTCAGCAGGTAACCGTGCGCCGCGTGGATCTGCACGCCGGTGAAGCCGCTTTGCTCGGCAAGCTGCGCGGCGCGCACGAAGCGCTGCTGCACGTCGGCGATGTCGGCTTCCGTCATCTCCTTCGGCACCGGAAACTGCTTCGACAGCGCGCCGAGCGCGAGCGGCACGGCCGACGGCGCGAGCGTCGTCTGGCCGAGCGCCGCCTGCATCTGGCGCCCCGGATGGTTGATCTGCATCCACACGTGCGCGCCGCCGGAGCGCGCGACCTGCGCCCATCGCCGGAAGCGGTCGAGATGTGCGTCGCCGTCGAGCACGACGCCGTTCGGCCCCGTCATCGCGCGGCCGTCCACCATCACGTTGCCGGTCAGGATCAGGCCCGCCCGGCCGTCGGCCCACGCCTGGTACAGGCGCAGCAACGCGTCGGACGGCGCGTGATCCGCATCGGCCATGTTCTCTTCCATCGCGGCCTTCGCGAGCCGGTTCGGGATCACCGCACCATTGGGCAGCGTGAGGGGCGCAAACAGGTTCATGGTGGACTTCCTCGATTGACGATGCCCAACCATAACTTTAAAGTCAGCTTCAAGGTCAAGCCCCTCTGGAGCACGAGCATGAAAATCGGCGAGCTGGCGCGCACCAGCGGCATCGCGGCGTCGCGCATCCGGTTCTACGAAGCGAGCGGCCTGCTCGAACCGGCGCGCCGGCAGGCGAACGGCTATCGCGAATACGGGCCGGAAGCGCTGACGCGGCTCGCGATCATCGACCGCGCGCAGCGCGCGGGCTTTGCGCTCGACGAGATTCGCGCGGTGCTGCCGCCCGATCTCGGCGCATGGCCGCGCGACGAACTGCTGGAGGCGTTGCGGCACAAGGTCGACGAAATCGCGTTGCTCGAGCAGCGGCTCGCGCAGAACCGGCGCAACCTGCAGACGCTGATCGACGAGATCGCGAACAAGCCGGCCGGCGAGGATTGCGCGGGCGCCGCGCAACGCATGCTCGACAAGCTGTGCAAGGAGGAAGCCGAGTCGGTGCCGGCGCCTGCGCCGATGGCGCACGCTCGGCCGATGCGCAAGCGCGCGTAGGCGCGGCGAGCGCACGCGTGCGCCGGGTCTTGCGGTGTGGTTCACGCGGGGCGGCCCGCGCGCACGGCTGCGCGGATTTGCTTACGTCGCAGGTAATCGACGCGCGCCGCGTGCGCATCGATCATGGCTTCACCGATCAACGACGAACGATCGACGATCGACGCATCGCATCGACACCCCGGAGCCTGCCATGACCGCCTACGCCATCGCCCACCTGCACGACGTTCACATGTGCGACGACATCGTCGAATACCTCGAACGCATCGACGGCACGCTCGCGCCGTTCGACGGCCGTTTCGTCATTCACGGCGCGCGGCCCGACGTGCGCGAAGGCGAGTGGCGCGGCGACCTGATCGCGATCGCATTTCCCGATCTCGATACGGCGAGCGCGTGGTACGAATCGGACGCGTACCGGCAGATCCAGCCGCTGCGCGCGCGGCACGCGAGCGGCCCGTTGATCCTGATCGACGGCGTGGACGAGCGGCACAAGGCGACCGACATCCTGCGCTGATCGACGTGCGCGAGCCGGCCTCGCTTACTTCGCGTTGCGCTCCAGCGGCTCGCCGACGACGAACCCGCCGCCCTGGAAGCGCTGCGCGGGATCGTCGTACTCGGCGCTCGGCGCCGTCACCGGGAACAGCCCGGCGAACTGCTCGGAACTGTCCTGCGGCCGGAAGCCGAGGAAGCCGGCCTTCGTGTTGTCCCACCACTTCACCGGGTTGTCCGACACGCCGTAGACGATCGCGTGGCCGACGCGGTTCGTCAGCAGCGAGCAGCGCACGAGCTCGATGAAGTCGCGATAGCTGAGGAACGTCACGAGCATGCGCGGGTTCTTCGGCACTTCGAACGACGAGCCGATCCGCAGGCACACCGTCTCGATCCCGAAGCGGTCGAAGTAGTAGCGCGACAGCGACTCGCCGAAGCACTTCGTCACGCCATACAGGCTGTCCGGACGCTGCGGCGAATCGGCATCGAGCACTTCCGTGACCGGATGGAACCCGATCGCATGGTTCGAGCTCGCGAACACGACGCGCTTCACGCCGTGCTTGCGCGCGGCTTCGTACAGGTTGTACGTGCCGGTGATGTTCGCATCGACGAGATCGTCGAACGGCGCGTCGACCGAAATGCCGCCGAGGTGGACGATCGCGTCGACGCCGTCGACGAGTTCCATCACCGCCGGCCGGTCGGCCAGGTCGACGACGCGGGTTTCTTCGTGCGGGGCGGCGTCGCCCAGCGCGGCGATGTCGCTCACGCGCACGACGTCGGCCCAGTTCGCCAGCGCGCCGCGCACCTGACGGCCGAGATTGCCGGCCGCGCCGGTCAGCAGCAGACGCCCGAACGGCTTGCGTGCGCCGGTGGATGTGGCGTTCATCGAATCTCCTTGAATCTGTTCTGAGGTGTCCTGGACGTTGCCCGAAACCGGCGGAGCCGGCAAACGATCGGAAAACGTTTTCCAACTATACGCGGGGCAAAAGCCGAACGTCAATGGTTGAACCTGTTCGCACCCATCCGCACTTTCCCGATATCGTCCGGCGGCCGGACGCCGGCTTTTTCTGCCACAATCCGGTGCAATCGAACGAAAACGTTACCCTTCCGATGAAAAAAGTTTCCCCGACGATCCGCGACGTGGCCGCGGAAGCCGGCGTGTCGGTCGCGACGGTCTCCAAGTACGTGAACGGCACGCAGCGCTTTTCGCCGACCGTCGAAGCGCGGCTCAAGGAAGCGATCGAACGGCTCGGCTACCGTTCGAACCCGCTCGCGCGCTCGATGATCACCGGGCGCACGCGCACCATCGGCCTCGTGATCCTCGACATCAGCAATCCGCACTTCACGAACGTCGTCAAGGGCGCGAACCGCGTCGCGCTCCAGCACGACTACACGCTGCTGCTCGTCGATACCGAGGAGAACCAGGCGCGCGAACGCTCGCTGATCGAGGCGCTCGCGCAGCGCGTCGACGGGCTGATCGTCAGCACGCGGATGCCCGACGACCAGGCCGGCTGGATGCTCGACCTGCACAAGCCGCTCGTGCTGCTGCGGCGCAGCCCCGGCCTGCCGATTCCGAGCGTCGGCATCGACAACCGGCTCGCCACCTACATGCTTGCGCGTCACCTGCTCAATCTCGGCCATACGCGCATCGCGTACCTCGGCTTCGGGCCCGCGCGCGTGAACGACGAACGGATCCAGGGCGCGCGCGACTGTCTCGCGGAAGCGGGGCTCACGCTCGACGTGCACGACGCGCACGCGCCGACCGCCGAAGCCGGCGAGCGCGCATGCTCGCGCGTGATGCTCGGGCCGCAGCGTCCGCAGGCCGTGATCTGCTACAACGACCTGATCGCGCTCGGCTTCATGAAGGAAGCGGCGTCGCTCGGGTTCCGGCTGCCGCAGGACGTGTCGGTTGCCGGCGTCGACAACGTGCCGTACGGCGCATACGCGGCGCCCGCGCTGACCACCATCGACATCCAGAGCGAAAACATGGGCGAGCTCGCGATGCAGAAGCTGATCGACGCGCTCGCCGGGCGTACCGAGGCGAGCTATTCGACGTTCGAGCCGCGGCTGATCATGCGCGCGTCGACGGCCGCGGTGGGTTGAAGCGCGCATCGCGTTCGATATCCGCTGTATCGCTGCTTCGGCGTATCGTTGATTCGTCGCTTCGTCGCTTCGTCGCTTCGTCGCTTCGTCGCTTCGTCGCTTCGTCGCTTCGTCGCTTCGCAAACAAAAACGCGCCGCCTCCGGGCGGCGCGTTCGTTTGCCGGCACGCGATCACGCGTCGAGCTTCGCGGGCTTCATCTTCGGCGTGAGCATGTGCATGATCGCCAGCGCGAGCAGGTAGGCCAGCGCGCCGATCGCGAACAGCACCCAGTAGTGGCCCGTGCGTTGCAGCACCTGGCCGATCACTTCCGAGAACAGCACGCCGCCGATCGAGCCGGCCATCCCGCCGATGCCGACCACCGACGCGACCGCGCGGCGCGGGAACAGGTCGGACGCCGTCGTGAACAGGTTCGCCGACCAGCCCTGGTGCGCGGCGGCCGCGAGACCGACGATCAGCACCGCGATCCACAGGCTATGCACCTGCGACACGAACGCGATCGGCAGCACGCAGCACGCGCAGAACAGCATCGCCGTCTTGCGCGCGCCGTTCACGCTCCAGCCCGCGCGCAGCAGCGCCGACGACAGCCAGCCGCCGCCGATGCTGCCGACCGTCGTCAGCGCATAGATGCACACGAGCGGCAGGCCGATATGCTGCATGTCCATCCCGCGCGACTCGTTGAGCCACTTCGGCAGCCAGAACAGATAGAACCACCACACCGGGTCGGTCAGGAACTTGCCGATCAGGAACGCCCACGTCTCGCGCTTGCGGATCAGTTCGCCCCAGCGCGGCGCGCCGGCATCCGCGTTCGCCGCGTCGAGCGCTTCGGCTTCGTCGCGCGGCTCGTCGTATTCCGCGGCGAGCGCGCGCGTGTCGGCCGTGCGATACATCAGCAGCCACACCGCGAGCCACACGATGCCGATCGCGCCGATGATCACGAACGCCGCGCGCCACCCGTAGGCCACCGCGATCGCCGGGATGATCGCCGGCGCGAACACCGCGCCGATGTTCGCGCCCGAGTTGAAGATGCCGGTGGCGAGCGCGCGTTCGCGGCGCGGAAACCATTCGGCCGTCGTCTTGATCGCGGCCGGGAAGTTGCCGCCCTCGCCGATCCCGAGCAGCGCGCGCACCGCCGCGAAGCCCGTCACGGAGCCGACCGCCGCGTGCAGCATCGCCGCGATGCTCCACACCAGCATCGCGACCGCATACGAGATGCGCGTGCCGAGCCAGTCGACGATGCGCCCGAAGCCGAGCAGGCCGATCGCATAGAACGCGGAAAACGCCATCACGATGCGACCGTACTGCACCTGGCTCCAGCCGATGTCGTGCTGCAGCATCGGCGCGAGCAGGCCGAGGATCTGTCGATCCATGTAGTTGATGACGGTCGCGAAGAACAGCAGCGCACAAACGGTCCAGCGGTAGCGGCTGGCCGCGGTGCGCACGGCACCGACGACGGCGGATTGCATGAATGTCTCCGATACGCGGTCGCGCCCGTCGCGCCGCTGGATTGTGCTGTCCGTGACCGACGACGGGCGCCGGGGCGGGCGGCGGCCACGCCCCTTGCGTGGCGCGGCCGCTCGTCCGTCGAGTTCTGGAAAACGTTTTTCAAAGGATAGGGCGTGGGCCGGTGCCGTGTCAGTCGGGGATTTCGATGAGTCATCTCAAAATGGGCCGCGCAAAAAGAGATGACTGTTTCGCAGAGTGGCATTAACCGTTTTTCCGGGACTTTCACGCGTGCGAAACGGGGCCACGACGCGGGATGGCGCGTCGATACACATGTCCGATTCCAGCCAGAATCGGCGGCGCGGATGGTTTACATTCGTCGCATGCGCCTCGACCCCGACACCTGCTACGACGCCCTGCTTGCGCGGAACCGCCGCTTCGACGGCTGGTTCTTCGTCGGCGTGTCGACGACCGGCGTGTATTGCCGCCCCGTTTGCCCGGTGAAACCGCCGAAGGCGCGGAACTGCAGTTATTACCCGACCGCCGCGGCCGCCGAGAAGGCCGGCTTTCGGCCGTGCATGCGCTGCCGGCCCGAGCTCGCGCCCGGCCACGGGCTGCTCGACCTTCATGGAGACGCTTCGCGATGACGCACGCTCATCTGATTCCGAGCCCGCTGGGCGACATCGCCATCCGTATCGAGGACGATGCGCTCACAGGCCTGTTCTTCGTCGGCCAGAAATACTATCCGTCGCTGGCGATCGCGCCGGACGCGGACGTACGCGGCGCGTCGCCGCTCGCGCGCAAGGTCGCCGAGGAAGTCGCCGAATATTTCACCGGCACGCGCGAAACCTTCTCGGTGCCGATTAATCTGCGCGGCACCGCGTTTCAGCGCAGCGTGTGGAAGGAACTGCTCGCGATTCCGTTCGGCGAGCTCGTTTCATACGGCGACATCACCGAACGCGTCGGGCTGCCGATGAGCGCGGCGCGTGCCGTCGGCGGCGCGGTTGGCCGCAATCCTGTGTCGATCATGGTGCCGTGCCATCGCGTGATCGGCGCGTCGGGCAGCCTGACCGGTTATGCAGGCGGCATCGAACGCAAACGCGCGTTGTTGTCGCTCGAAGGCGCCGGGTTCGCGCGCGGGGAACGTCATCCGATGCAGCAGTCGCTGGCGTTCTGAATGAAGATCCGCGGCGCGCGTTGCCGCGTCATGCGCTCAATGCCGGCCGGCGCGCTTCACGCTTCGCATACGCGCCCGGCGTCACGTTGAACTTCGCCTGAAACAGCGCGATGAACGACGACGTCGAGTCGTAGCCCAGTTGCGCGGCCACCGCGCCGATCGGCTCGCCCGCATCGAGCAGCGGCAGCGCCGCGAGCAGCCGCACGGCCTGCCGCCACTCGGTGAACGACAGCCCCGTGTCCTGCCGGAACAGACGCGACAGCGTGCGCCGTGTCGCACCGACCTGACGGCTCCATTCGTCCAGGCTGCGCGTGTCGCCCGGATGCGCATGCAACGCACGCGCGATTTTGAGCAGACGCGAATCGTGCGGCAGCGGCACCGTCAGCGGCGCGGGCCGCATCCGCGCGATCCGGTCGGCGATCAGGCACACGAGCGCACCGTCCGGCCCCGACTCGTCGTAGTTCACCGGCAACTCGCCGGTCGCGATCACCAGCTCGCGCAACAGCGGCGTCATGCAGAGGATCATGCAATCGTCGGCGGCATCGTCGCGCGCGATCGCATCGTCGAGATACAGGCTGTGGAACGCGACGCAATCGCGCGTCGACACCGCGTGCGGCACGTGCGGCGGAATCCACATCGCATAGTGCGGCGGCAGCAGATGCCGACCCGACGGCGTCGATACCTCCAGCACGCCGCTCGTCGCATACATCAGCTGGGCCCACGGGTGACTATGCGCGTCGACGCTCGCGTTGCCGGGAATCCCGAACGCGCGCACGAACAGCGGCCTCGGCAGGCGCGCCATCGGCGGCACCGCGTACGGATCACCCGATTGTCCCGCCAGCGACATAAGACGTCCTCCGAAGGTCATTGCATGCACGATCGCGATGCTACCGTAACGACTCTTCTTTCTCACGGCTTCCGTTCATGAGCGCGCATACCCGCACCACCCGCAAGACCGTCACCGCGATCCGCGCGACGAAAGGCATCGGCAGCCTCGTCTCGCTCACCGCCTATTCCGCACCGATGGCGAAGCTCGTCGACGAAGTGGCCGACGTGATCATCGTCGGCGACTCCGTCGGCATGGTGCTGTACGGCATGCCCGATACGCTGCGCGTCACGCTCGACATGATGAGCGCGCACGGCGCGGCCGTCGTGCGTGGCACCGCGCAGGCGTGCGTCGTCGTCGATCTGCCGTTTTCGACGTATCAGGAATCGCCCGCGCAAGCGTATCGCTCCGCCGCGCGGCTGCTCGCCGAAACCGGCGCGCAAGGCGTCAAGCTCGAAGGCGGCAGCGAGATGGCCGACACGATCCGCTTCCTGACGGAGCGCGGCATTCCGGTGATGGCGCACGTCGGCCTCATGCCGCAGCAGGCCAATGCGACCGGCGGCTTCCGCGCGCAGGGGATGGACCCGCGCTCGGCCGCGCAGGTGTTAGACGCCGCGTGCGCGGCCGAGCGGGCCGGCGCGTTCAGCGTCGTCGTCGAGGGCACCGCGGAAGCGCTCGCGCGCCATCTGACCGAAACACTGTCGATCCCGACCATCGGCATCGGCGCATCGCCCGCGTGCGACGGGCAGGTGCTCGTGACCGAGGACATGATCGGCGCATTCGACGCGTACACGCCGCGCTTCGTGAAGCGCTACGCCGATGCGAACGCGGTGATGCGCGACGCGATCCGCCAGTACGCGCACGACGTGCGGCAGCGCGTGTTTCCCGAGCCGGCGCACTGCTTCGGGTACGGCAAGCCGCTGCAACTCGCGGCAGCCGCCGCGGCGTGACGGCTGCGCTTACGCGCGATTACGCACGCTTGCGCATCGCATGCGCGACCCGCGCGTTCGCCTCGAACTTCGCACGATGCGTCGAGAAGAACGTCCGCACGTTGCGCACGTTCGATGCGCCGGTGAACAGTCGCCGCGCGAACGCGTCGTATTCGGCGACGTCGGCCAGGTCGGCCACCACCACGAAATCCGGCCCCGGCGACACGCGGTAGCACTGCGTGACCGCCGGCTCCGCGCACACGTAGGCTTCGAACGCGTCGTAGTCTTCGGCCGTCTGCCGGTCGAGGCTGATCTCGATCAGCGCCGTGACCGCCGTGCCGATCGCGACCGGATCGAGCACCGCGACCTGGCGGCGGATCACGCCCGCCTCCGTCAGCCGCCGCACGCGACGCATGCAGGTCGGCGGCGACGACAGCGCGCGCTCGGCGAGTTGCAGGTTCGACACCGATGCGTCGTCCTGCAGGATCGCGAGAATGCGCAGGTCGAGATCGTCGAGCGTGATGCCGGCCATGGGCGGCTCCTTCCGGTCAGGGTGTGAAATTTAATTTCAACATGATAGACGATCGCCCGTCCGTTTCATTCGTTGACGTATTTTGAAATTTAATTCCATTCGTGCGCCTCTACCATCGCTGTCACGGGTCCAGACAGGACATTTACGGAGTGCGCTATGTGTGGAATTGTCGGGGCGGTTGCCCAGCGGGACATCCTGCCGAACCTCGTCGACGGGCTGAAGCGGCTCGAATATCGCGGCTACGACTCGTGCGGCGTCGTGGTCTATCGCGATCGCGCGCTGGCCCGCGCGCGCAGCGTCGACCGCGTCGCCAACCTGCAGCGCGAGATCGCCGAGCATGCGCTGTCGGGCTATACCGGCATCGCGCATACGCGCTGGGCGACGCACGGCGCGCCCGTCACGCTCAACGCGCATCCGCACTTCTCGCCGAGCGACGACAACGCGCGCATCGCGCTGTCGCACAACGGGATCATCGAGAACTGCGATCAGCTGCGCGCGGAACTGCAGGCGCATGGTTATGTGTTCGCAAGCCAGACCGACAGCGAGGCAATCGCGCACCTGATCGATCACCTGTACGACGGCGACCTGTTCGACGCGGTGCGCCGCGCGGTCGCGCGACTGCGCGGCAGCTACGCGATCGCGGTGATGTGCCGCGACGAGCCGCACCGGATCGTCGGTGCGCGCGACGGGATGCCGCTCGTCGTCGGTGTCGGGGATGGCGAGAATTTCCTGGCGTCGGATGCGATCGCGTTGTCGGGTATCACCGATCGAATCGCTTACCTCGAGAACGGTGACGTTGCCGATATCCAGCTGCATCGCTACTGGATCGTCGATGCGGCCGGCCAGCGCGTCGAGCGTGCGGTGCAGCGGGTGGCCGCGCATAGCGGCGCGGCCGATCTCGGATCGTATCGCTATTACATGCAGAAGGAGATCTTCGAGCAGCCGCAGGCGGTGGCCGATACGCTGCTCGATGTCGGGTCGATCATGCCGGAGCTGTTCGGCGACGGCGCGTGGCGCGCGTTCAACGACGTCGATTCGGTGTTGCTGCTCGCGTGCGGCGGCAGCTATCACGCAGCGCTGACCGCGAAGTACTGGATCGAGAGCATCGCGAAGCTGCCGGCGAGTGTCGAGATCGCGAGCGAGTTCCGGTATCGCGACAGCGTGCCGAATCCGCGCACGCTGGTCGTCGCGGTGTCGCAGAGCGGCGAGACGGCTGACGTGCTCGGGGCCGTGCACGTCGCGAAGCAGCGCGGGATGCTGCACACGCTCGCGATCTGCAACGTCGCGACGAGCGCGCTGATGCGCGAATGCACGCTGCAGTTCGTCACGCGTGCTGGGATCGAGATCGGGGTGGCGTCGACGAAGGCTTTTACGACGCAGCTCGTGGCGTTGTTCTTGCTGACGTTGTCACTGGCGCAGGTGCGCGGGCGGTTAAGCGACGACGAGGAGAAGGCGCATCTGCGTGCGCTCCGGCATCTGCCCGATGCGATGTCGAAGGTGCTTGCGCTGGAGCCGCAGATCATGGGCTGGTCGGAACTGCTCGCGCGACGCGACAACATGCTGTTTCTCGGACGCGGAATGCATTATCCGATCGCGCTCGAAGGCGCGCTGAAGATGAAGGAGATTTCGTATATCCACGCGGAGGCTTATCCCGCCGGGGAGTTGAAGCATGGGCCGCTGGCGTTGGTCAGTAACGAAATGCCCGTGATTGCGGTGGCGCCGAATGACGTGCTGCTCGAAAAGCTCAGGTCGAACATGCATGAAGTCAGCGCGCGGAACGGCAGGCTTTTCGTGTTCGCGGATGTGGACTGCGGGTTGATGCCGAGTGAGGGGATCGAGGTGATTCGGCTCAACGAGTACTACGGGCCGTTGTCGCCGATTCTGCATACGGTGCCGATGCAGTTGCTCGCTTATCACGCGGCGTTGGCACGGGGGACGGATATCGATAAGCCGAGGAATCTGGCCAAGTCGGTGACGGTGGAGTGAGGGCATATCGTGGAGGGCCGGGCTCGTGCTCGCTGGAAATGAAAGCTGTATAGGCTCACGCCAGCGCGAGGCGCCGAAACCGCTGGCCTGACGCCGGGGCGTGTTCGGCAGGGGTCACCCCGTGGCGGCCAGGGCTTTTACCTTTTTGACGCCCTTGTGGTGTTCGACTCGACCGGCCGCGTCCCACTGAGCGAGCACGCCCGCACTTGGCGAGCTGACGGTGATGCGTGTGAGATTCACCAACAGCACACACTGGAGCCAATCTTCCTCATACAGGTGGTCGACCGTGGCCCCTCGAGTGCTTGCCATGCAACCAATCGCGTGGCCGTTGCGGTCCTTGGTAACCGTACCTTCGACCTCCATCGTCAGGCCTTCGACGGCTCTCTTAGCTGCATCCGGTGAGAGTTTGAGCGTTTTGGTAAGGTCTCGATAAACGATGACTTTTCTCGTCGAATAGCTATCTTTCGGAAAGACGCCCATGTACATGCCCGCCACGGCGCCTACGCCAATGACCCGGTACGAGACCGGCGTGACTTCCTTGGTTACGTTGTATGCGTTGGATTCCAGCTTGGGCGCTCCGTACGACACTTCCTGCACGAAGGTGAGATAGTCAAGAGAGCCAACACTGTAGGCGGGACGAACAGTGAGAGTGAGTTGCTCTTTGTCCGCATCGTAGTCATACGTCGGCCCGCGCTCACCTTCCTTGTCTGCCGGGATGTAAATCTTGAAGTGCCGGCCGACCAAGGCGGCGTCGTTAAAGCCCTTGGAAAACTCGTCCGGCCGCTTATAGTCCATCGCGGCATGCAGATAGTTCGCAATGGTTTCATCGTCTAGTCCGTCGGCGGGCAGCGCCAATGGGTCTTTCGATGCTGTTGTCGACTCCGGTGCAGAGGCGGCACTCGCGACGTCCGGCGGCGGCCGTTGGTCGCATGCGATCAGGACCAAACTCAGGCAGAAGGCCCCCACCAACGTAAGGAGCCGGCACAGCTCGCGCGTCGACATTGCGGCATCGCGCCGCAACCAGGATAGACGTGACATTTTTGTTCACCTCGCGCCGCGTGGCTCAGCCGCCCTGACGGCCCCATATTGTCCAGTAATACTAGCTCGCGGTCCGGAAAGCGCCTTCCGAAAGAACCCTTAGCGTCATGCCGCGAGCCCGCGATGCATAGTCGCGAAAGTCGCCGCCGCTGGCGCCGTCGTCCGGCCTGTCGCACGTCATGCGGCGGCCTTCAATCCGGCAACTCCAGTGGTGTCCGCGCACCTAGTCCTGCACGTTCTCATCCATATCCTAGATGTCGTCAACCGTTGGATGAACCGGCTAGATGTGAAGCGTCAAGAGGTTGTTTCTCGACGCAGGAAGTCTGGCCATCGGCGCAACGCCGCCGATGGCGCTATGGGCACGATGCCAGTTGTAGTGGCGCTGCCAACTCGCCAAGGCTTCGATGCGATTGGCGGAGCTCTGGTATGTCCATGCGTAGGCCCGTTCACGTAACGCGGACTGGATGAAGCGTTCGGCCTTGCCGTTGGTCTGCGGACGATACGCCCACGTAAATTTGTGCCGGATACCCAATCCCTGGCAGGCCCGCGCAAACTCAAGATTCGCGCGAATACTGGAGGAGCTACCCGCCAATCGCATCAAATTCACTCTGTGCGATCCGAATGAAGAGCACCATCTTACTTGGATTCCTCTTCTCGTTAGCGACAGACCTTCTCTTCAATTGCTATAGGCGCGACATCAATCCACCCTCGAACGCCGTCTTCTATTTCTCGAGAAATGGAGAAAATTGGAAGGACCGCACCGTGCCCGGCCGTTAACGCTGGCTCCCGACTGGCAATCGGCGATGTATCAAGTGGCTGAAATTCCGTGCACGTTGTTTTTTGTTTGCGTGGGTTGTAGTTCCTTCAGCAAACCGATTTAAATGTGGTACCTCCGCGGCTGCGCGGTCCAATGCTTCCATCCGCCTGCCCACGTAGGTAGCCGCTTGCAATCAATTGACGCTGAATCGCGCGGCGAACATCAACTTCGGTGAGTGTTGCGGTTGCCGCTCCCATTGCCTTCTATTCTGCAAATTCTGCGATCAGAAGCTGCGCTTGCCAGTCGGTAGACATTTAGGTCAACCGCCAGATTTCTTTCATTTGCGCTTCGCATCCATTACAAAAATTTCGCCGCTAGCCGAACATCGACGAAGAGCAGGAAATTCTTCCCACACCCCATTCCACCATGCAAAAAGTACTTGAAAAAATGGCAGGAATGTCATAACTATATTTACAGCATCCTCCCAAGAACTTTCCTGATTTAAATTTAAGATTTAATTAAATATACCCAAAACATTTCCACCATCAAATTACCAATGGAGGGGACATCATACATCTTAAAATTTTCATCGAACCACGAGACAACTTAAATTCTCGCCATCCGAACAGGCCTGTTAACACACGTTTTTCGCAGTTGAATTGCGTAGACCACGAAGTCACTAAGCGACGCAGAATATCAGCGGTACCAGACCAGTTCGCCGAATAGAATTTCGACGTTCCAGCACTACAATTTTTACTCTTCAGAAAAATTTCAAAATAACATCCTGAGACATGCGACAGACATGCAATAGTCTAACGACACTCATACAAACACCATTTCGCTACGAGAGAATAAAATGACTTATCGAAAAATTCTATGGGCAATCGACGTACCGAATATCGACACTCTAATTCAAAGAGCAACGCAATGTGGGTTCGGAGCGGTTTGCGTCCGTACGAGCTACACTGACTTTGCGGACCTTATCCCGGCCATGAAAGAAAATAGCATTGACGTCCTCGGCTGGCGATATCCGCCAACTGACCCACATGCCGCACATCAACAGGCGCTGGATACAGCTCAAATTGTTCAACTAGGATTGGATGGATTTATCGTTGACCCAGAGGGCGATAGCCGCTCACTCTACAACTGGAACCATCCAGGATTAGCCGCCGTAGCAGACGATTACTGTTCAACCATCCGTCAAGCAAATCCAACGATGCTGTTTGGTGTCACCTCGCACTACTTGGCAGCAAAGCCGTACCCCGCCCTTCCTTGGGCCACGTTTTTACAATATTCAGACGCCGTGTACCCTCAAGCCTACTGGCGCGCTGATACTGACCACGGACCAATATCTATCGGCACCGGGCCATCGTCCAACTATATTGCTTCGCTAAGCGCTTGGGGGAATATCGGGGCGGCGGCTGGGAAAATATTCCCGATGGCCGGAGAGCTCGGCTCAGTAAAGGGCTCTCACGAAATTCAACAATATGCCACTGCCGCAGACAGCAACAATATAACCGAACTTCATTTCTACGTTAACGACAACACTGTTGACCAGTTTGTTTGGGACGCGATTTCTCAACTTTGACCAAACAAATATCAATATCTAAATTCTGCCGAGGACGTTATCCCAAGCGACCCGCGTCCTCGCCAATATCAACGAGAAAGGAGATCTGCAGTGAATCTTCTACTGCAACGCATCATAAAGACATCGCAATCCACGGAAGGAAAGTTATTCATTGACGAAGTTTTTTTCTCTTATACCCTGGAGCCGGTGTACCGCGAGCGACCTAATGTGCCAGTGAGCGCTTGGAAGGTTTTTGGCTCAACCGCGATTCCTGTTGGCACATACAACGTCGAAGTAACGTATTTTTATCGCGACCAATACTATACACCTCTACTAGACAATGTCCCTGGATTCTCCGGGGTTCGCATTCACGCGGGAAATTTTCCGAAGGACACCGAGGGTTGCATTCTCGTTGGCACACTGAAGGCTCAAAACGAGATACTCAACAGCAAAGTTGCATTTGACGCGCTGATGACCCGTATCAGTATAGTTCGACATGCAAATCAACCTATTCAAATTACGGTACAGAATGCGTGGGAAACGATATAGCGATTTCTATCGCACACCAAAATTTCTATACGACATCTTTTTGTCGATGATAGCAATGAAAAAAATTATTCTGCTTTCTTCGGTTGTACTCCTAGCTAGCGGCTGCGCATCGGATTCGTGGATATATCCGATGTTTAATGCCGAAGATCAGCGTGCGCTCGTTAATGATGGGGCGAAGCTGACCGCCGTTCCTCTGACGGTAGATGACGCGAGGAACCTGGTTTTCGGACTCACTGAAAAATTGAATACCGCGAGCCGGCACCGAGATGATGCAAAGATGATAACGCGCGAGCTCTTGTTTTACGGGAGTCTTCTTGCGGTTGGCGGTGTCGCCGCGAGCAGCATCGCCTTGAGAAATGTCGGCGCCGGAATAGCTGCTGGCAGCGTTGCATTAGATAATCATTACCAGCCCAGCGTACAGTCGTTGGCCTTCGACCGAGCCGCTCAAAGAATGCGCTGCGCGAGGGATTTGCTCGACCCAATTGACCCAGCTTTACTGGACGCACTTCCAGCAGACGCTCGCAAGCAAATCCACGCAGAGACAATGTCTCTCTATGCCACCATTCCTCATCTCACTAATAATTATATTGAAAAAGTAAGCCTTGACCTCCGAGCTGCACTAACCGCAGTAACACTCAGCGCTCCGTCAGAACAGGACTTACTGAATTCGCTGCAGAGCTACAAGGCCGCGCAAAATAAATCCACCCAATACACGTCCAACTTGCACACAAAGGTATCGCTAGCCATACAAAACACCAAAGTGGTAGATGAAAAGGCCGCCGTCTTCTTAGCGGCCAGTGCCGCATCAGCCGCCAAAGTGGCGGCTGATGCCTCCTCTCAGCTAGCATCCTCAATTTCTGTTCAAGGACAACAGTTGGCATCAACGGATATCATCGAAAGAGCGAAAAAAGCGTCCGATGAAGCGATTGCCGCAGCGAAACGAGCGATTTCTGCCGCATCATCCGCCTCGGCTACGACGTCGTCACAGTGTGCACTTCCGTCCGAAGCGGAAATTTCGCCGAGCAGCTCGCGGGAATACCGAGTATGTGTAATTCGAGGTAAATCGCCTGAAGAGCAAGGCGAACTAGCACAAGCATTCGGGCAGGCAGTCGGAACTTTTTCCGAGCAAATGGACCTTTGCTTGAAAACGCACCAGCAATAGTGCATGCATCCAGCGGCGATGGCTAAGCGGCGTCATGCGACGAACACACTTCACTGATATGGACTCGCTGCGTTTTTGGGCTCCAAGCTGCATTTGCAAGCCCTTTTCGGCCGGCAGTCGGTGTTAAAAAGCTTGTGTAATAGTGCCCGTTCCATACCCTTGGGTCGGATGCCGGCAACTCGGGACAAGTCATCGCCTGAAACGGCGAGAGATGGTCTGTCGTTCTTATCAGAATGTGTTGAAAACCAAGCCTGTGCCCCGAATACTTGCGGAACAAGTTTTTGTGATCTTTCAGTGACATTTTTGTTTCTCCCGGACGCAACTGCAGTTTTCCGCGTCGCGAACCCGGCGCACGCCCCTCTCGACAGCGAAATACCGGAACTATTGTTCCGACCGGACGCCAACGACACCGCAATCGCACGCAATCGCGCCGAGGATCGGCATCGAAGCTCAGGACATGCGCGCACAGCATCCCCGCCCCGCACTGGAAAAAACCCTACTTCGACAACTTCAGCTTTTTCGCCAACACAACCCCGCTCGACGGACTCACCAGCGAGATCGCATTGATATCCATATGCACCCTGGAGATCCGGGTCGTAATGTCCGTCGGCTCGTCGATACTCGGATCGGCATGCTCGACTTGCTCGGTCAGATAAGGCCGAACCAGCCGCCCGGAAAAGACGAGCGCGAAGTCGCCATGCGCTTGAGCGTACACGGCAGGCGAAATCCGCATCCGGCTGCGAACCGTGGTCTTTTTCCCATGCCCGGAATCGAGTTCGATGATGTCGATCTGCTGGATGTACCCTTTCGCTTTCGCTTCGGGGGCGATCACGAGCCCTCGCCCTCGTGGCCCCTTCGTGACCTTCCGGAGCAGGACGCCCGTCCGGTCGCCGTGCTCCGCGTCGAACAGGTCGACGTCCAGCGTCAACAGGTGTCGCTGCGACCGGTACCGCAGCCCGTACTGCACCGGCACCACGAACGTCACGTCGCGATCCAGGCCGACGGCCGCCAGGGCGGGATTCGGGGCATACCGGTCGGTTGCGTCGGAGACCAGGCCGCGAACCCGGTCGGTCAAGGAAGGCGGCGCGGGGCTGATGTGCAGCTTCTTCAGGGCATCCCGAATGGCAACCGGGTCGTCGCCGACGATCGGTCGTGCGGGCGACGCGTCGTGATCGGCAGCAGGCGCGACGTGCGTCGTGCCGTCAACGGCCTCCGCCTCTGCATGCACCGCGACCGGCGCCAGGATCATCGTCAAAGCGACGACGCACGCGAAGCTCGAACGCCCCAACTTGGATTTCCGATGAAACACGAAGGCTCCTGATTTTCTTGCGGATCGGTCAACGACGAGCACTATAGGGTGGAATGATAGGCAACGCATCCATTGTTTGAAATTCACCGATGCCCTGAGCGCCCCTTCGCCGGTTCATTGTCAGCCCGAAAGCAGGCCAACGCCCGCTCATCCGCAACCTCACCCCTGCCGATCCTCCCGCCGATACTCCGCCGGCGCCTTCCCGACCAGCTTGCGAAAATCGCGTGTGAAATGCGCCTGGTCGAAATACCCCAACGCCTGCGCCAGTTCCGCGAGATCGACCGGCTCGCCGCCGGCGAGTTTGTCGGCCGCCTCATGCAGGCGATAACGACAGATCACCCACTTCGGCGTCACGCCCACATAGTCGGAAAAGAGTTGCTGCAGCGTGCGCTCGCTCAGCCCCGCGCGCTCGGCCAGATCGCGCACCTGCGTGAGCCCGATATCCTGCTGCAGCATCTGCAAAATGCCATGAATACGTTCGACCTGCGGATCGGCCGGCGGCAGCACCCGCAACAGCAGCGCCTCGGCAGCCGCCACCATCCCGGCGTCATCCTCGGCACCGAGCACGGCGTCTTCGGCTTGCGCGTCGCCGCAATCGAGCAGCGTCGACACCGGCAGCACCTTGTCGGTCGACAAATGCACCGGCTTGCCGAAGAACGCCCGAAACGCGCCCGGCCGGAACCGCAAGCCGATCACCCGCCCGGCCCCGGCCAACGTCGTCTCGAACGCCCCCGACACCACGCCGAAGATCCCCGTCCGCCGCCGGTCGAACACCAGATTCACGCACGGATACGGCAGCGTGCGCTGCACATACGGCGGCTGGTCGCGCAGATCCCATTCGACGATCCAGTGGTGATCCAGCACGCCGGCCAGGTCGGCACACGGGTAATAGCGATTCAGGCGGAAGCGCTGATTGAAGGCTTTCGGGCCGACGACGCCTTTGGGCGTCTCGGTCACGTTACGCAAGTCGGCCATGGTGACGAACCGTTGAGGTGACTGCGTGATGATGCACCGCCACAGCGGATTTTTCCAAGACGAAGCCGCGCGGCCGTCCTATATTGGGCGCCCTGTCCCGAATGCACACCGGAGCCCGCGATGCCGCAAGACCGTCACCTGACCCTGTTCCACTCCCCGCGCAGCCGCTCGGCCGGCGCGCGGATGCTGCTGGAAGAACTGAGTGCCGACTATGAACTGCACGCGTTCGACCTCTCCACCGGAAAACATCACGAAGCCGACTACCTCGCCATCAACCCGCTGGGCAAGGTGCCCGCGCTGCGTCATGGCGACGTGATCGTCACCGAGCAGGCCGCCGTCTACATGTACGCGGCCGAGTTGTATCCGGAAGCCGGCCTGTCGCCGGCGCCGGGCGATTCGCTGCGCGGGCCGTATCTGACCTGGATGACGTTCTATGGCTCGTGCCTCGAGCCGGCCATCGTCGACCGCTCGATGAATCGCCCGCCCGCCGCCTACTCGACGTCGCCGTACGGCGACTTCGATACCGTGATGATGCGGATCGATGCGCAACTGGCGAAAGGGCCCTACCTGCTGGGCGAGCGCTTCACGGCGGTCGACGTGCTGTGGGGCTCGGCACTGAACTGGACGACGATGTTCAAGCTGGTACCCGAAACGCCGCGCATTCGCGCGTACATCGATCGCGTGCTGGCGCGCCCGGCGATCCAGCGCGCGCAGGCGGCGGATGCGGCGCTGGCGGCGGAACAGGACAAGGCCAAGGAGGCGGCCGCAGCGGCGCGGTAGCCGGTTGGCGGGCGGACCGCGACGCCGGTCCCGCCCGCCGCACCATCAGAACATCGTATGCAGCCCGACGCGCGCCACCGCCTGACTCGCTGAACTCGACGCCCCGTTCGGATCGAGCACGCCGTTGATCTGCGCGTTCGCGCCGCTGTTCGCGCGTTGATAATCGGCGGACACGTAGACCATCGTCCGCTTCGTGAACAGGTATTGAAGCGCGACGCTGACCTGATGCGCATGGTTGTCGTTCACGGCTTCGTTGCCCTTCATGTACATGTACTTCGCGCCGAGAAACACGTCCGGCCTGATCCGCCACACGCCGCCGGCCTCGGCCATCCACACGCCGGCATCGTTGAACGAATTGTGCACGGTGGTCAGGAGTGCCTTCGCGCTCACCGCACCGAAGTCGTAGTGCATCCCGACACCCCAGTTGCGCACGCTGGTCGACGGCGTGCCGGGCGCCGGGCCGTACTTCTCGTTCGTATATGCGGCACCGATGCCGAGCGCGCCGACTTCGTAGTTCAAGCCCGCGCTTATGGCATTGTCCGCGCCGATGGAACCGGCCACGCCGCCGAACGCATACATCACGCCGCCCGACAACCCTGCAATCGTCGGCGAACTGTATTTGACCGAGTTCGCGACTGGCTTGCTGCCTGCCGTGCGATCCCAGTCGAACGCGCCGGTCGGGTTACCGGGCAGCGCGAGACGCTGGAACGGGCCATTCCTGAATCCGTACAGCCCCGAGATGTCCATCGAGATCGCATTCCCCTTCGCAAACAGCGAATCGACCATGAAGTCGTACTGATTCCCGAGCCTGACGCTGCCGAACCGGTCGCTCTCGATACCCACGTATGCATTACGTCCGAAGATCCCGGTCCCGATGATGCTGCCGTTCGCCATCGAGAACTGGTTCACGAGCGCGAACGTCGCGTGATATCCGCCGCCGAGATCTTCCGTGCCGCGAAAGCCGAACAGGTTCGGCGTGAAGATGCCGTCGTCGAACTTGACGTTCTTCCCGCCGCCCTCGTTGCTGACGTACGAGATGCCGCTGTCGATCAGACCGAACATGGTCACGCTGCTCTGTGCATACGCACCCTGCGCGATGGCCAGCATCGCGAATACTCCAAACCTGAGCTTCATTGCGTCTCCGTCTTTTTTGAAATTCGAGCCGGTCGCCCGCCACGTCGCGAACGATCCGCTCATGCTTCGTGAAACAACACCTTCCCCCACCCGGATCAGGCTTGCATCCGGGCCGGTACAATAAAATTCATTTAGTTTTGCTTATCGACTTGAACGAATGAAATCCCGCGTATTTCCGATTTCATCCAGTCAGATGCGATCGGCCCGTCCGCCGATTCAGGCGCTCCGGCAAATCACCCACGCCGCCGCATCCACCTCGACGGCCACGGCTTCCAGCCCGGCCCCCGAACACGGCCCGTCGATACACACACCGTCGTCGAACCGGAACAGCGCACTGTGATGCGCGCACATCAGCACCTGGGATCGATAGCAGGAAACGCTGCCCGGCACGAAATCGAGCGGAACCGAGAAATGCGGGCAACGATTCACGTAAGCCCACACCTGCTCCCCGCGCCGCACGACGATGACGGGGCGTCCGATGCACGCCTCATCGACGACCCGCGCGCCACCATCCGGCACATCGGCGAAGCGACAGAGTTGCGTGGCACCCATGACTCACGCTCTCCGCTCGGGATTGCCGAGGCTCCAGTCCCACGGACGCACCTCGACCCGCGAGAACAGCCCTTCCTTCACATACGGATCGTTGCCGACGAACTGCATCACCGCATCGATGTCGTCCGCCTCGACGACGAGCAGCGTGCCGTTCATCGCATCGCCCTGCGGATCGAGCGTCGGCCCGCCGAGCCGCACATACACGCCGTGCTGCGCGGCGGAACGCAGGTAGGTCCGATGCGTCGGCCGCACGCGGTCGCGCACCTCGCGCATCCCGGGCTGGTCCGTCGCAAACACCGCAAAGAATCGCGCCATGTCGGTCAGCTCCGGTCGAGCACGAAGTCGTACGTCGCCTCGCGATACGGGCCGCTCAAGCCGACCCGGCGCGCGAGCTCGTCACCCGCCGCACGCGGCCGATAGGCGACCATCAGCGACGGCTTCACGCCGAAGACGGCATCCGACTGCAGATACGCGTCGTTCTCGTCGAACAGATGCGTGACGAGCTTGCGGTAGCCCGGCGCATCGATCATGAAATGCAAATGCGCGGGCCGCCACGGATGGCGCCCGGTGGCGTCGAGCATCTTCCCGACCGGGCCGTCGGTCGGAATCGGATAGCTGACCGGCAGGATCGTCGTGATCGCGTAACGACCTTCGGCATCGGTCCGGTAGCGGCCGCGCAGGTTGCCGTGCGGCTGCGCCGTATCCTGCCCGGAATACATGCCGTTTTCGGCGGTCTGCCAGACGTCGAGCACGGCGTCCCGCACCGGCGCGCCGTCGGTAGTGAGCACGCGGCCATGCACGACGACCGGCGTGCCGGGCGTGAACGCCATGTTTTCGCCATACGCGCGCTCGGGCATGCCCTCGATGTAGAACGGGCCGAACACGGTTGTTTCCGTCGCGCCGGTGGCGAAGCGATGGTTGATCGCATCGACCAGCATCGACACGCCGAGCGTGTCCGACAGCAGGATGAATTCCTGGCGCACGACGTCGTCGCACATCTGCCCGGTTTCGGTCAGGAAGCGAATCGCGGCCATCCACTCGGCCTCGGTCAGCTCCGTTTCGCGGACGAACGCATGCAGGTGCCGCACGAGGCTCTGCATCAGCACGCGCAAGCGCGGGTTCGGCGTACCGTCGAAGCTGGCGACGACCTGCTCGGTCAACCGCGTGTCGCCGTCATCATGATGATCATTCGTCACGTTCGTCTCCTTTGTATGCAGCCGGCCGCTCACTGCGGCTCGCGCCCTTCCCACGCATGCTGAAGCAACTCGCGGATCGGCGCGCGCTCGATCGGCCGCGGATTCGCGTACGGGTTCCGGCACGCGAGGTCGGCAGCTTCGTCGAGGCCCGCTTCCGGCATTCCGATGTCGGCCAGCGCCGCCGACAAGCCCAGTTGCCGGTTCAACCGGAACAGCAGCGGGCCGGCGTCGGCCGCGTCGGTGCCGCCCAGCGCCCGCGCGACGCGGCGCAGCGCGTCGGGCGCCGCCGCATGGTTGTAGTGTGCGGTATGCGGCAGCATCGCGGCGTGCGTCTGTGCGTGCGGCAGGTTGAAGGTGCCGCCGAGCGTATGACAGAGCTTGTGATGCAGCGCCATGCCGACCGCACCCAGGCACGTGCCGGCGAGCCATGCGCCATACAGCGCGCGGCTGCGCATCTCGCGGTCGTCGGGCGCGCGCACGATCGCCGGCAGCGCTTCGCCGAGCGCACGAATCGACTCCTCGGCCATCAGGCTGATCACCGGGTTCGCATCTTCCGCGTAGAGCGCCTCGACCGCATGCGCCATCGCATTGACGCCCGATGCCGCCGAAATCCCCGGCGGCAGCGACAGCGTCAGGGACGGGTCATACAGCACCGTACGCGGCAACACGCGCGCATCGCGCCCGGTGCGCTTGAGCCGGCCTTCCGTGAGCCCGAAGATCGGCGTCATCTCCGAGCCCGCGTAAGTCGTCGGCACGGCGAGGATCGGCAGCGACGACTCGAGCGCAATCGCCTTGCCGAGCCCGATCGTCGAGCCGCCGCCGATCGCGATGCAGCAGTCCGCGCCCAGCTCGGCGGCCATCTCGCGCGCGGCGCGCGCCACCTCGACCGGCACGTGCATCACGGCCTGCGCGCACACGCCGGCCGCACGCTCGCCGAGCACGTCCCGGACGCGTTCGGCGAGCGGCTGCTGCTCGGGCGTCGACAGAATCAGCGCCCGCTGCGCGCCGAGCGCGGACAACTCGTCCGGCAGCCGTTCGAGCGCGCCCCATTCGAACACGACGCGGGACGGCGTTCCCTGATAGACGAAGCGCTCCATCTCGGCCTCAGCGCTTGAAGTGCGGCGGCACCTTGCCGTCGACGTTGACCCACACCGAGCGTGCTTCCGTATAGTCGTGCATCGCCTCGAAACCCATCTCGCGGCCGTAGCCCGACTTGCCGATGCCGCCGAACGGGCTGCCCGGATTGACGCGCTTGTAGCAGTTGATCCAGCACATGCCCGCGTCGATCCGCGACGCCATCCTGTGCGCGCGGGAGAGATCGTTGGTCCAGAGTCCGCTGCCGAGCCCGTATTCGGTCGCGTTGGCGATCGACAGCGCTTCCTCGTCGCTGCCGAAGCGCAGCACGGTGACGAACGGGCCGAACACTTCCTCCTGCGCGACGCGATCGGCGGCGCTCTTCGCCTCGATGACGGTCGGGCGCACGTAGTAACCGTTCGCGAGTGCCGCATCCTGCGGCGCGCTGCCGCCGGCGAGCACGCGGCCGCCCTGCTCGCGCGCGACGTCGACGAACGACAGCACGCGGTCGAGATGCTGCTTCGACGTCAGCGGGCCCATCTCGGTGTCGGGGTCCAGCGGGTTGCCGACGCGGATCGACGACGCCAGCGACACGAAGCGCTCGAGGAATTCGTCGGCGATGCGTTCATGCAGCACGAGCCGCGAACCGGCGATGCACGCCTGCCCCTGGTTGTGGAAGATCGCCCACGCGGCGCCGTTGATGGCGGCGTCGAGGTTCGCGTCGTCGAACACGATGTTCGCGCCCTTGCCGCCGAGTTCCAGCTGCACGCGCTTCAGGTTGCCCTGCGACGCCTCGACGATCCGGCGGCCCGTCGCCGTCGAACCGGTGAACGCGATCTTCCCGACACCGGGGTGTTCGGCGAGACGCTGGCCGGCCGTATGACCGTAGCCGGGAACGATATTGACGACGCCTTCGGGAAACCCGACTTCGGCCATCAGTTCGACGATGCGCAGCGTCGACAGCGGCGTGATCTCCGACGGCTTGAGCACGACGGTGTTGCCTGCCGCCAGCGCCGGGCCCATCTTCCAGCTCGTGAACATCAGCGGGAAATTCCACGGCACGATCTGGCCGACGACGCCGATCGGCGCGCGCTGCACATAGTTCAGGAAGCCGGTTTCGACCGGAATCACCGAGCCCTGCAGCTTGTCGGCCATGCCGCCGAAGTAGCGGAAGCAACCGGCCGTGCGCGGCACGTCGAGCGCGCGCGAATCGCGGATCGGGTGGCCGGTGTCCAGCGATTCGAGCTGCGCGAGTTCCTCCGCGTTGGCTTCGATCGCGTCCGCGAGGCGCAGCAGCAGCCGGCCGCGCTCGGCCGCCGGCATCGCCGACCACTTCGGGAATGCGCGGGTCGCGGCTTCCACCGCGAGGTCCACGTCCGCCGCGGTGGCGGCGGCGATCTTCGTGATCAGCGAGCCGTCGTGCGGATTGAGCACGTCGATCGTGCCGCGCTCGACGGCGTCGACGAAACGGCCGTCGATGAAGAGTTGGGTTTGCATGAATCGTCCTCGATGGTGTGCTTGTGCGAGCCGGCGCGGCTCAGAACTCGATCGGATACGGCGCCAGCTCGCCGCTCTCGTATCGCTGCGGAAGGTTCGGCGTCGCGTTTTCCCAGACCAGCAGCATCGAACGCTTCGTCGAGTAGCCCTGGTGCCGGATGTCGGCGGGCATCGCGCAGATGTCGCCGGCCCGCATCGTGACGCGCGCGCGCGGTGCGCCGGTGTTCTTGTCGCCGATGTCCCACACGATTTCGTCGGACAGTTGCAGGAACCATTCGACGCGGTCGTTGCCGTGGAATACCGGCAGGATGAATTCCTCGGTGGTCGGGCAGAACAGGCTGCGCCCGCACACGGAGGTCACCGACGGATTCCACGTCACGTCCGAACGCGACAGGTACTTGAACAGATTGAACGCATGCAGCTCGCCTTCGAAGCCCGGTTTCACGTGCACTTCCGGCTCGTCCTGAGCGACGTCGAGAAACGCGCGGTTGACCGGCAGATCGTCGCGCAGCGGCGAGTCGCCTTCGAGGCCCGGCATGCGGCGCGTCGCGATGCGCGTGCGTTCGATCGCGGAGCCGTTCTCGCCGTGCTTGCGCCCGAACGCCGTGCCGGTTTCCTCCGGCGCCGCGAACGGATCGAAGCCTTCGTTGGTCCAGTCGTGCAGCATCGCCTTGAAGGTCGCCATGATCGTCGGCGTTTCGAACGTCTCGGTGTAGTCGACGCCGGCTTCCTTCAGGATCCCGTTGAACGTGCCCGCATAGACGTCGACCTTGCCGTAGTGGTTGCGCGTGCCGAACACGTGATCGAAATTCACCCAGCCGTAGAAGAAGCCCCACGCGACGTCGCGCATCATCGCGCGCAGGAATGCGTCCGCGGGGATCGCGTGCGTGCGGGTCTGGCCTTTCGCCGGCCAGCTGATTTTCACGAAATACTCGTCGCGCTGGAACGCGAATTCACCGAGGTGGAAGCGGCGGTAACCGGTGACGGCATCGGCTTGCGTGGCCTGCACCAGATCGGCGGCGAAGCCTGCGGAAAGATCGAGGGTCTCGAGGGTGGCCATAACGTGTCTCCTGGAATAGTTGAATCTTCGCGATCGAATCGATCAGTGCAGGCAGATGTCGGCCCACTTCTCGACGGACAGCTCGCCGAGCACGGTCTGCACGAGCGCGACGCCCGGCTTGCCGGCGGCGAAGCGATACGCGCAGCCGGCCGGCAGCAGTGCCTGGTGGCCCTTGCGCAGCACGACATAGCCCATCTCGCGGCCCGCCGGCTGCGTGCCGGCGTTCACGGTGCCGCGGCCGGTGGCGGGCGGGTTGTCGAGCTTGATGAAGTCGATGCGGACTTCGCCATCCATCTGGATCGCGAACTCGTCATGCGCGCACGCGAACCACGGCGACTGGCCTTCGGTGCGCAGCACTTCGATCACGTATTCGAGGTTCTTGCCGGCGACGACCTTTTCGTAGGGCGCCGACTTCGATGCGATCTCGAAGACGTTCGAGAACGCGTAGTGTTTTGCGCTGCCGCTGGTGATTTCGATCTCGCCCTTCGTGTAGCCGTCGAGCGAGCCAAAGACGGTGTGGAATGCCGTGTCGGTCATTGCTGTCTCCTGAGTTGAACCGCTTGTTGGATTCAACTTTAGGGGCGACGACGCCCGTCAACAAGGCAACGGAGCGCGACTACGGCATTTGCGTTTCGCGAATAATCGCTTCGCTCAACGAACCCAGCCACGCTCCAGCAGCGGACGATCCCACGGCGACTCGTCGCCGATGTATTCGACGAGGAATTCGACCAGCGCCTTCACCTTCAGCGCCTGTCGCTGCGTTGCGGGATAAACGGCGGCGAAGCTCAGCGGCGCGATCTGGAAGTCGGTGAGGATGGGCACCAGCCGGCCCGCGACGAGCGCGTCGCTCGCGACCAGCGTGGGCAGGCACACGACGCCGCCGCCCGTCAGCGCGTACTCGCGCAGCAGGTGCACGGAGTTCGAGCGGATCATGCCGGGCAGCTCCATTTCGACGACCTCGTCGCCGCGCGTCAGCGTCCAGCGGTTACGTGATGGATAACCCGAATACAGCGCCGTGGTGTGCTGCAGCAATTCGCGCGGATGTTGTGGCGCACCATGCGCGTCGAGGTAGGCCGGCGACGCGCAGAACAGGCGTCGGACCACGAACAGGCGCCGCTCGATCAGCGACTCGGATATCGGCGGAAAGATCTGGAACGCGATGTCGAACCCTTCTTCGACAGGGTCCACGACACGGTCATTGACGATGATGTCGAGCTGGATGCCCGGATAGCGGCGATTGAATTCGGCGAGCGGCACGCCGAAGTGATCGAGCGCGAAGCCGGGCAGCATCTGGATGCGCAGCCGCCCGGTCGGCGTCGCGCGCAGCTCGCGCATCTGGTCGGTCAGCTCGTTGACGCGCCCCACGACTTCCGCGCATTCGCGGTAGAAGGTCTCGCCCACTTCGGACAGCCGCACGTGGCGCGTGCTGCGATGGAACAGCGGCGCGTTGACGAACTTTTCCAGTTGCTGGATGCGGTTCGTCACGACCGAACTGGTGACCCCAAGCTGCCGCGCCGCTTCCGCGAAGCTGCTCGCCTCCGCGACCCTGACGAACGCCTCGATGCTCAGAAACCGGTCCATGCCGCACCTTTCCCGAAAGCCAAACCGGCAGTCTAACCGCACCTGCCGGCCGGGTGGGTCAAGCCGAACGCGTCACACTGTCACCGGACGGGTGTCAATCCCGCCGGCCGCCGGCCACCGGGAGCCGGTACGACCGCGCCGCACGTTACGGCTGCTTGCCCGCCGACAGCTCCGGCTGCACGCCTACGCGGCGCTGCAGCACGGCCGGGGCCGTCTCCCGCAGCAGCATGCTGACCACGATGCCGAGCAGCACCGCCCCCATCGGCAGCCACAGAATGTTCTGGATCCCGAAGTGCGCGGCGACGTAGCCGCCCATCGCCGGCGCGATGCCGCCGCCGAAGATCTCGCCGCAACCGACCACCACGCCGATCGACGTCGACACGAGGCCGACGGGCGCGGCTTCGGTCGCGACGGGGCCCGACAGCAACGACACCAGACCGAGCGTAAAGAACGACGCGACGAACAGGACAACGAACAGCACGACCGGTTGCGGACCGAGGCCGCGGAAGATGTAGAGCATCACCGCCGTGCCGGCGAAGCCCGCGATGCTCGCGAGGCGGCGGCCCACCACGTCGGACAGGCCCGGCAGCCCGAACTGCCCGAGAAAGCCGCCGAAGCCGATCGCCGACACCACGAGGCCCATCTTCTGCGTGCCGAGCGCAAGGTAATCCGTCAGGTACAGCGGCAGCAGCGCGCCGAGCACGAACACGCCGGTCATCGCGCAACACAGCGCGGCCATCGCGACGAGGATGTTGCGGCTCTTGAGCACATGGCCGAGCGACGCCGGCGCGTGCTCCGACACGACCTCCTTCGCGCGCTTCGGTTCGCGGATCACGAAGAACATGATCGCGCCGAGGATCAGCCCGGGAATGGCCACGAGCGCGAACACCCAGCGCCACGACACGACGTTGAGCAGTTGGGTCGCGATGATCGGCGACAGCGCCAGCCCGAACAGCGCGAAGCCGCTTTGCTGCAGCCCGAGGTTCAGGCCGCGCCGCCGCGGGTGCGACGCGTCGGCGGTGGCCGCGAAGCTGGTCGGGCAGAACGAACCTTCGGCGACGCCCATCAGCCCGCGGATCGCGATCAGGCCGAGCAAGCCGCCCGCGAGGCCCGAGAAGCCGGACAGCAGCGAGAACGCGATGATGGCGGGAATCAGGACCTTGCGGCGGCCGACCTTGTCGGAGATGCCGCCCATCAGCGCCGCGAAGATGCCCCACGACAGGCCGAGCACGCCGATGCAGTTGCCGACGTCCTGCGCGCTCAGGTGCAGGTCCTTCATGATCGAAGGGAACAGCGGTGCGATGAGCCAGCGGTCGAGGCCGACCAGGCCGAAGCCGAGCGCCAGCAGCGTCACCGCCTTCCACTCATAGGAGGTATCCCACTCGTTTGCTTTCATGTCTGTCTCCGTGGATTGGTCCGCTTGCGCGCGCCGGGGCGTCCGCGCATCAGCCAGGTCCGTTGTCTTGGGTATGCGACGCGACGTTAGTCGCGAGGAAGTGGCGGCCGCCTGTCCGGCTTCTTTCCGGTTGCAGGCGTCGAATTCAATCAGCCGACGCCCGAACGATAGGTGCGCGCAGGCGGATCGGGTATGGAACAACCGGCGAACGCGCCATTCGCGAAACGCAAATAATCGGCGGCTGCGGGCGGGAAAGGTCGGTGGAGAAGCGCTGTGCGAACGGCGGCAGCGTTGAAGCAGCGCGCCTTCCCCGGTTACGGGGGAATCCCTCATAGACATCAGCGAGGCCCGCAGGCGACGCCGCTTGCACGACCGATGAACGCGGTTCGGCGCGCCGCCCGGCCGCGCGCTGATCAGGTGGCGGCGAATGACGAGACCGGCAACCGGCAGATGCGCTCCGAGCGGGCACGAAGCAATCCGTCCACATGTTTTTCGTCAACGCAATACGCCGCCATTTTCTTCGAAATCAGACGGATCTGATCCCCAAAGACCGTTAATCGATTTTATTTAAATAAAACGGCCCGCACGACAACCACGCAATCTGACAGAATCACCGCGCGCCCCCTTTTCGCCGATCAATACAAGACTTTTAAAAACCATCCAAATCACCGAAAAAGAAAAATACCGTTTCAAACCAACCATCTAGCCACACAAAAACAAAAATACATTTATCAAGACCTGCAAGCTTGATATTCTCGACGCGAATTTTCTATCCAATTTCCTCATTTCAAACAGGACCGCATTTCAAACAAATCCCAATCAATAAAAAAGCAATGAGATTATGGCGATGTCGATAGCAAGAACATTTCGGGAATTTGCGACCAGTCTGACCGACGGGAGCACGCGCCCCGTCGATCTCCATTTCGGCCGGGCGCAGCGCGCGGTCGGCCACTTGCTTGCGCTCCATCACGCCGATATCCGCGAAGGCCTGATGTCCGGCATCGACGGCGAACTGACCTGCGTGTCGAGCCACGATCATCTATCGCCGACGCTGTTTCTCGGCCTGCCCGTATCGGTCCGGCTGACGACCGACCGCGGCAGTACGCGTGCGATCAATGCGATCGTACGCGAAGTGCGAACCGGTCAATCCGACGGCGAACTGACCGTCTATCAATTGCACGTGTGTGACGCGCTGTCGTTGATGGACCGTCGCACCAACGCCCGCGTATTCCGATCGCGCCACGTGACGGAGATTCTCGCGACGCTGATGAACGAGTGGAAACTGCGCAGCCACGCACTCACGCGCGCATTCGATTTCGACCTGTCCGGATTGCAGGCCGATCGCTATCCGGTGCGCGAACTCACGCGGCAGGTCAACGAGTCGGACGCTCGTTTCATCCGGCGTCTGCTGCGTCGGGAAGGCATCACGGTCTTCGCGAAGGCCGAGCCGGCCGGAGGCGCGCGCGGCATGAACGACGCGTGGCCGCTTCATACGCTCGTGTTCTGCGACGACCCGCATCGCCTGAAGGAAGCGCCGGCCGGTACGTTGCGGCTTCACCCGCGCGACGCCGGAACCGAACAACGCGACACGGTGACGCTTTTTGCGCACTGCCAGAGCGTGTCTCCCGGCCAGGTCCGCCGCGCGTCCTGGGACTACAAGCCAGCGCGTGCAGATGACTCCACCGCTGTCACGGACCTTGACCAGGGCGAAGCGGGGAACGACCTTGCGCGCCTGCTGACCGACGTCGCGATCGACATCCCGCACGTCGGCGACTCATGGCGCGATCACGATCGCATCACGCGCGACCGGATACTGGCGCATCAGTTCGAAGCCGAGCGTTACGACGGAATCAGCAGCGTACGCGACCTGCCCGTCGGCCACTGGTTCACGCTGACGGGCGACCCGGAGCTGGACATGCGGCCGGCCGATCGTCGCCAGTTCGTCGTCACGTCGGTTCGGCACGATATCTGGAACAACCTGCCGAAGCCGCTCGCGGGCCGCACGCACAAGTTGTTCGCGGCGAGCCGGAACCTCGCGCAAACGGCTGCGCCGGCACCTGTCGATCTGCCGGAGCAAACCGACACGCGCTATGAAAACCGTTTCACGTGCGTGCGACGCGGCGTGCCGCTCAAGCCCGCCTATGATCCGAAGGTCGATGTGCCGCCGGTTCACCTGCTGACCGGCACGATCGTCGGCGCACAGGGCGAGGAAGTGTTTTGCGACGTGGCCGGCCGCGTGCGCGTGCTGATCCACGGACACGATCCGGCCGATCATGCGCACGCGCAAGGCGCCGGAACGAACGGCCGGGCTGGCGACAGTGCGCCGATTCGCGTCGGAACAAGCCTCGCCGGAGGCAACTTCGGCGCGCTCTTCCTGCCGCGCGTCGGCATGGAAGTGCTGCTGGGATGTCTGTCCGGCGACCCGGACCGGCTCGTCATCATCGGCGTGCTGAGCAACGGCGCGAACCCGCCCGTGACGTTCACCCATACGGGCGCGCTCCCCGGCAACCGCTTCCTGTCGGGCATCAAGACCAAGGAAATCAACGGCCGGCGCTACAACCAGCTTCGTCTCGACGATACGCCGTCGCAAATCTCGGCGCAGCTGGCGAGCGAACACGCGCATACCCAACTGAATCTCGGCTATCTGACGCAGCCGCGCGAAAGCGGACACGGGAAGGATCGCGGCGAAGGTGCCGAGCTGCGCACCGACGCCGCCGCGGCACTGCGCGCGGCGCAGGGCATCCTGTTGTCGACCTATGCGCGCACACGGGCCACCGGCGGTCAGCTCGATCGAGACGAACTGATTCGACTGCTCGACGAATGCACGGCGCTGTTCAAATCGCTCGGCGACTATGCCGGCGAGCATGGCGGACAGTCGGCCGATACCGCCGGTCAGGACAACGTCGCCGATGCGTTCCGCAACTGGACGCCTGACGGTGCGCGGCCCGGTGCGACCGGCGATGCGCCCGCGTTGATCGCGTTCGGCGCGCAGTCGGGGTCGCTCAACGTCACGCCCAGGACGCACGTCATGTATGCGGGCGAGAACATCGATCAGATCGCGCAGCAACACGTTCAGGTCAGCAGCGGCGAGCGCATCAAGCTGCATGCCGGTCGTGGCGTCGCGATGTTCGCGCACGGCGACGGCGTGTCGGCGATCGCGAATCGAGGGAAGGTCACGATTCAATCGCAGCACGACGATACGCAGGTCGATTCGGCGAAGAACCTTCAGTTGACGGCCAGTGGCGGAAGCCTCGTCGGCACGGCGAGCGATGAAGTCGTGTTCGTCACGTCCGGTGGCGCGTATCTCAAGCTGCGCGGCGGGGATATCGAACTGGGATGTCCGGGGACATTCACGGTGAAGTCGGCAGGGCATGTGTGGGACGGGCCTGCAAGCATGAGTGCGGACATGCCGAAGTTTGGTCAGGACACGCTTGGTCGCGTACCGAAGCTGGTCCGATCCACCGACGGCAACGCGGCTGCGGGATTCGAGGGAGAGGTCAAAAGGCCGTCCGGACCGCTATCGAACTTGTCGAGCGATGCGGCCGGCCAACTTCCGGCCGTCGATGCTGACCAGTTCGAGAGACTGGCGGTGCAGTTCATCAAAAACAATACATAGGATCGCGAAGGAAACTGCATGACTGATTCATTTCTTGACCCTCCGCTGATGGCGACTGCTCATCGCGACCAACCTGCGGCGAAAGTCGATGCTGACGACGTAGCTGTGTCGCGGCCGGCACCGCCGCCGATCGTCGTCGGCCGGGGCGAAGGCGTGACGATGTTCGCGAAGAACACGCCGCTCATCTGCATCAAGCAATTGCCCTTGCCCGGTATCGTGATCTTCGTGCATGGGGTGAACTCGGAGGGCGAATGGTTCGAGGCCTCGGAGGAAGGGCTGTGCGCCGGTCTGAATCGCCGGCTCGGACGTCTGGACGATCAGATGATGTATCACGGTATCGACGCCGGACAGTTGACGCCCGCGAAGTACACGGAGAGTGTGACGCCGGATGGGTTTCTCAATCCGAAGCTGCTTCCCAATAACTACGTCAAGCCCGAGCCGTCGTTCTCGCCCGTCATTCATTTCCGCTGGGGCTATCGCGCGACTGCTGCGGAATTGAAGGAGTACGGCGACAAGATCTTCCTGAACGAAAAGGACTATTGGGGCGGCGGCCCGTTCACGAACGGCTGTGCCAGTCTGCCCGATCTTTGGCACGGCGGTCTGGATGATCGAACGATGGGCTGGATGACCGTGCAAGGCATCAATCCAACCAATCGTCCGCTGTATCGCGCGCCGCCGCGTGCGTATGGCGTACTCGCCGCGTTGCGCTTGGCCAGACTGATCGAATCGATCCGAAGCATGCAGGCCGACGTGCCGATTACCGTCGTATGCCACAGCCAAGGAAATATCGTCGGCCTCACGGCGGCGTTCTTCGGCGACGCATTCCCCGATGTCGAAGATCCGTGGGGGCGCTCGGGCCACTGCGTGGCAGACGCCTACGTGCTGGCGAACGCACCATATAGCTTGGCGAACGCAGACGGCCCATACAAATCCGATACGTTCATGGATACCTGGTCGCAACGCGCGACGAAGGACGGCAGCGGACGGCGTGGACGACAAACCTACGTGGCGCGCGCGAAGACGTTCGGCACATTCCTGTCGATCATCGGTGCTCGAAAAGCATACGAACAACCTGCCGACAAAATCGATGAGGACATGGAAAACGAGCGGGTCTCGCCGACGAGCAATCGGTCTTATGCGGCGCAAGAGGATCGCGCGAGGCACGGGCTGAATGAATCGACATATGGCCGCGTCACCGCATATTGCTGCCCGCACGACCAAGTGATTTCGGCGGTGACGGTGCAAGGGATCGGCTGGCGTGGCATCAGCAAGCACGAACTCGACGATATCGGGGCAGCCGGCATCCTGACGCAACGGGTCTTTGCTTCCGGTTTTCCGGTCGGCGTGCAGAAACCGTACCGGTATTGGGAAGACGATTGGCGGCATGGCAAACAAGGAACGAAGCCTGGATTCTGGTATCCGCCGTCACCGCCGGCCAAATTCAATCTCGTCGGCGCGATCAAGGGAAATGAATCGGTTCTGGGCATGGCGGCGACGCTCGTGACCGCGCCACTCATGTTCGTCGTGACCGGAATCAGTTCGGCATTGAACATGCTCCGCGTGAACGCCGATCCGCCGAAGGGCTGGACAGTGGTGGCGGATGCTCCGGCGCTTGACGAGCCATTCCCGCCGAAGGCGATGCGATTCGGTAAACCCGTCGAGACGAAGGACGGCGATGCGACAAGCGACTTCAACGAAGGCAACGATCCGCCGGCTGCTTGGCGCGATGCGAACAAGACCGAGGCAGACAAGCGCGGCGACGATCCGTACGACCAGTACAAGGCAAAGAACGAGGACAGCGTCGCCCGAGGTACAGCCTCAACGGAAGCCGGACAGCGTTACGAGGACCGCGCGCTGATGCGAATGGAAGCGCGCCGAACGCTGAATTCGGAGTGGCTCGATCGCGACGGCCACGTGATCGGCGAGGACGGTAAAAGCGCGATGCCCGAAGGCTACAAGGATTGGCGCGACAAACAGATCGTCGATTGGCTCGATCGCGGTGCGACCAACAGCCCCACGAATCACTCAACGACGATGACCAATCCCGAGCATGCCGAAAAGGCGCTTGCGTATGACGTCGCGGTGGGCTTGTGCTACGTAACGGAGAAGCAACTCAAAGCGTTGCGTATCGAGGCGGACTGGCGGATGGGTGAAGGTATTCCGGATGACAATCCAAACAAGAAGTATTACGAATATTTTTCACGCGGAAAATTCGACGACTTGCCGCTGCATGAATGGGTACATACCGAGGGCAGCGAAGGAAATATTCCCGGCGCGATCGCGGATCAACGTGAAGGAGAACTTTATTTGAAAGTCGGAGGTGTGATTTGAAGGCGCTAATCGCTACATGGCCGCGACGTGTCGCTATTGCCGTTTCGGCATGGCTGATTACCGTCGTGCTCATGGCCATGCTGATGGCTTACGTAGAGCAACCCGATCCGGCACATGTGGAAATAGGAGATTGGATGAAACGCTTCATTGTTGTACCTGGCCTGGCTGCGCTCATGGTGTTTCTGTTGACCACGTCAGTGATGCGTCCGGCACAAGCTGCGCCTGCCAAGGAGGCTGTAGGGAATATGGCGCTGGCAGCCGAGAAGCCGGTGAAGCCCTTCGTCGCGCAGGTGGTCGGTCTGATTTGGTTGAATCCTTTGCAACGCATGGACTATCCGACCGAATGGCAATTGTTGTGGACGCAAGGGCTCGCCGCACCGAACAAGAACGACGACATGGTGCGCACCGACCCGAAGTCATTTTCCACGCTTCAGTCGATTGGGGCGTTGGTTTACGGCAATGAGGGCGAGGAAACGTTCAAGGGCTTCTACCACAAGTACATGTACAAGTTTCCGCTCCTACTTAGCTCACGCTATGCATCCAATCCGAAATATTTCTACACGGTGAGCCCGGCCAATAAAAATGACTGGCGCGAACTGGCGGGCATTCGTGTCGAACTTGCCATTCCGAATCGACTCGAAATCGACGACTCGCAAACCTACTTGAAAGACTCGATCCGAAAGACGTTCTCGATCGGCAACCGGCATTTCCCGACGATGTGGAGCCGCGGCACGCCTCCCGACGTGCAAATCACCCAAGGCGGCGCAAACGCCGGCTTCACATCGCTGAATAACGCGTTGGACTATTTACAGGCGAACCCCGACAAGACCGTATGGGCAATGAACTGGGACGCCCCGAACTTCCCGCCCACGGATGCGCAGATCAACGAAAACCTCGTCGTGCTGTTCCTCGCCGGCCCGAACTTCAACACCGAGCGCGAGCCGCTCGCCTGGATCGGCAAGGCCGCAACTGGCAACACGCACGATTTTTCGCCGAAGGTCGGCACGACGCGAACGGTGCAGGCATGGAAAGCCACGATCGGCGAAGCAGCACGCAACGCCGGCATTGCGGTTACCGACCTGAATTACATCGTCCACGACGCAGGTGTACCCAGCGACGCAGCGTCGTCACGCGTTGTCTCGCTCGCGCAGACCTTGACCGAAACCCTTCCTGAATACGACCACAGGAATCAGACCTTCAACACGGCCGCCCTGCTCGGCGACATGGGAACCGGCAGCGCATTGACCGACGTCGCACTCGCAATCGGCCGGATCAACCACTTCGGCGGCAACGCCTTGGTAGCCGGCACGACCGACCCCGAGCACCCTGTCGCGGTCGTCGTCAAGCCACCGTCGAAGCTCACCCCGATCGATCCGGACCAGGACTGGTTCCGTGCACGCGGCGGCAACAACGCGTACCTCCCGTGGTGGGGACGCCGACACGACACCGACTACGGCATGCAAGGCTATTCGTGGTGACGCCAACCAGCACCGCGGCATGTGGCGAGCAAAACACCAATGCCGCGCGAATCATCGAGAGGACGAGTCACATGCGAGGAATCATCCGGGTAGGCGACAGCCATACCCACGGCGGCCGGGTCGAGTCCGGCGCCGAAATCAGCAAGGTCATGGGGCGCGCGGTCGCGCGCTTCGGCGACACGTGTTCGTGTCCGATCCACGGCGCCTGCACGATTGCCGCCGGCGACGCTGCCTTCAACGTCGAAGGTCGGGCCGCCGCATTCGACGGTCACAAGACTTCGTGCGGCGCGACGCTCATTTCTTCCATTCCGAGCTCCGGGCACCCCTGAATGCTGAAGATACGACGCATGACCGCCGAACAGTTCCAGCTGCTGCGGCTTCAAGATACCCGGATCAAACCGTTGAACCAATGGGCCCTGCACGAGATTTTCGTGAAGGGCCGCCCACAGCGGGAGCTGGCCGCGAAACTGGGTATGAACCGCTCGGCAATGTCGCAGCTCGTTCGCAAGGCGTGGCAGCGGTATCTGGAACTACCGGGCAACGTCACGCACCTCACCACGCTCACGATTACGATCCCGACGAAATATGAGCAAGCGCTGCATGCCTGGGTGCAGGACGCGCATCGTTTATCGAATCAGCCCGATCAAGACGAGTTGACGTGATCGACGCGCCCCTCAAGGCGTTCACGGACATCCGATACGTCGCAGGCAGGCCGGGCAACGCCCATCGGCAGCGCCCGGCCGCGCCGGCATCCGCATGAACAATTCCCGATCTTCTATCAGGCCCGGACGAAAACAAATTCCCCCATATCAAACAAAAAGAAAACGTTATTCCACATCGCTCTGAATTCCCAGCCAACTTTGGATCCTTTTTCCCCGTCCTCCCTCGTATCATTTCTCCCATTCCGAAGAGAAAGAACCAGAGAAGGACATGAGCGATACCACCCCGCTGCACTACCTCGACTACGCAGCCACCACCCCCGCGGATCCCCGCGTGATCGAAGCGATGACGGCCTGCCTCGGTGCCGACGGCATCTTCGGCAATCCCGCGTCGAGTTCGCACGCCGCCGGCCGGCTCGCGAAGGAAAAGGTCGAGCACGCACGCGCGCAGGTCGCCGCGCTGATCGGTGCGCAGGCCGACGAGATCGTCTGGACCTCCGGCGCCACCGAATCGAACAACCTCGCGCTGAAGGGCTACGCGGAGACCGCGACCGGCAAGCGCCACCTCGTCACGAGCCGCATCGAACACAAGGCGATC
Organism: Burkholderia sp. BCC1988; assembly: GCF_905339895.1. NCBI lineage: Bacteria > Pseudomonadati > Pseudomonadota > Betaproteobacteria > Burkholderiales > Burkholderiaceae > Burkholderia > Burkholderia sp. BCC1988. Next base: position 214,335 of record NZ_CAJPHA010000002.1, on the reverse strand, counting down.
CTCGACACGATGGCGAACCTGTCGAAGCGCGGCATGACCGCGACCTACCTGACACCCACCGCCGACGGCGAAATCACCGTCGACGCCGTGGCCGCGGCGATCGGCCCCGATACGGGCCTCGTGTCGCTGATGCTCGTCAACAACGAACTCGGCACGCTGACCGACATCGGCGCGATCTCGCGCATCGTGCATGCGGCCGGCGCGCTGCTGCACGTCGACGCCGCGCAGGCGCTCGGCAAGACGCCGATCGACGTGCGCGCGCTCGGCATCGACCTGCTGTCGATGTCCGCGCACAAGGTGTACGGCCCCAAGGGTATCGGCGCGCTGTTCGTCCGCCGCGAGATCGCCGAGCGCATCGCACCGCAGATCCACGGCGGCGGGCACGAGCGCGGCCTGCGCTCGGGCACGCTCGCAACGCACCAGATCGTCGGCATGGGCGTGGCGTGCGAACTGGCCGCTGAAAAACTCGAGCGCGAAGCCGCGCGGATCGCGGCACTCAGCGCACGCCTGAAGGACGCACTGCTCGCGCTCGGCGACATCACGCACAACGCGGCAGCGGCACGCCGCATCCCGCACACGTTGAGCCTCACGGTGAACGTGCCGGGCTTCTTCCCGTTCATGCTCGGCGATGCGCTCGCCGTGTCGTCGACCTCCGCATGCAACTCGACCAGCGGCGCGCCGTCCCACGTGCTGACCGCGATCGGCCTCGACGAGCAAGCCGCGGGCCGCACGGTGCGGATCAGCTTCGGCCGCTTCACGACGGAACAGGACGTCGATTTCGCGATCGCATGTTTCGCGCGCGCACTCGAGCAATGCCGGGCCGCGGCAGCGACCGGGTTCACCGCATCGCGACAGATCACGCCGGCGGACCTGAAAGCGATCCGCAGCGCCGGCTTTCGCGCGGTGATCTGCAACCGGCCGGACGGCGAAAGCGCCGATCAACCGGCTTTCGAGGCAATCGCCGCCGCTGCGCGCGAACTGGGCCTCGACGCGCGCTATCTGCCGGTCGAACGCGACCGGATCGACGATGCGGAAGTCGACGCGTTCGGCGCGCTGGTCGACGCGCTGCCGAAGCCGGTGCTCGCCTATTGTCGAAGCGGAAGCCGCGCCGGGATGCTGTGGAACCGGCTGACGGCGCGGCGGACGGCGACGGCCTGAGCGCAGCCCGCATGTAACGAAGCATCGCGCGCGTCCACGTTCATGCTCGAAACCGACGTTTCGACGCGTGGCCGCCCGGGCGTCGCGATCAAACGCCGAATGCAAGTCGGTGGAAAGCGCGAAGTGCTGCGCGCATGTCCGCTGGCACCGGCCGGGCTCGTCGATCGGGACATCGTCCGCTCGGGCCTTTTCCGGCGTCGGAGGCACGGTTTGCACCGGGTAACGCGCAAGCCCGGCAGCCGCTACTTCGCATACTCCAGTTGCAGCGCCACCCAGTCCGACGTCGCGTCGCCGTAGCGCGCCGCGACGTCGCCGAGCACACCGGGCAGCACCGCGTCGCCGCGCCGCCCGTCCGGAATCGTCACGCGCGCGTGGCCGGCATCGGCCGGTTGCGTCAGCAAGCGCAGCCCGTGCTTCGATTCGATCACGTGCGCGTCCGCCGTTGCGACGATGTCGCTGCGCCACGTCCGCGCCCACGCATCCGCCGTGAGCGCAACCGGAAGTTCGTCGAATCCGCTCGCGACAGGCAGATCGAAGGTCCGATGCCGCCAGAACGCGACGCGATTCGTCAGTGCGGTCGCCAGGGCACGCGCGGTCAACCCGAACCGGCTGCCGTCGTGAACGTCGCTCCATCCGTGCGCGCCGATGTCGCGTGCCGTTTCGCGCGCGGCCACCGGCCCCGCCAGCGCATTCACCAACGCAAGCGACGCGGGAATCGACGCCGACACGCCGCTCGTCGTCATCACGTTGCCGTCCATCACGTAGCGGCGATCGTCGACCCACGCCGTATCGGCAAAACGGCGACGCAGCCCGTCGCGCGAATACCAGTGCGCGGTCGCGATGCGATCGCGCAGCAGCCCGGCGTTCGCGAGCACGGCCGCGCCATCGCAGATCGCCACCATCGTGGCGCCGGCAGCGGCCTGTTTGCGCAGCCACGCGAGCACGGCCGGCCGGTCGGCACGATGCAAGGCCGGCACGATCACGACGTCCGCGCCGAGGGGCACGTCCGCGTCGAACCGGTCGAACGTCGTATCGGCCAGGATCCGCAGCGCGGGCATCAGTTCGACGGCGCCGGCGTCGGCCGACACGGCCACGACATCGGCCGCGCCCGACGTCTTCAGAATCGCGTACGGGACGATGAAATCGGTCGTCTCCGTTCCGGCATTGTCCGCGACGATCGCAACGAGCGGCCGCGTGCGGCCCGCCTTCGGTGCGTTCACGCTCAGCGTTTGCGTGACCGTTCGTGCGCCGTGCGCGGCCGACGGCCCCGACTGCCCCGACATGCACGCGCCCAGCACCGCGCATACGAGCAGCGCAACCGCCACGCGCATCGCCCCGTTTCTGTTCCATTCCCGCATCGCCCACCCGCGTCAATCGATTGCATGTGCGGAAAATTACAAGGATCATGCACGCGGTCACAATGACAACTCCACCGCACTTTCCGCCATGCCCCAGTCAACCGGTCCGGCACGCGACATCGTCGTCGTCGGCTTCGAAGGCGTCCAGTCACTCGACATCACCGGCCCGATGGAAGTGTTCGCGGTCGCGAACCGCCATCTTCCCGGGCATGTCCCGCGCTATCGGCTCACGCTCGCATCGCAACACGGCAACGACATCGTCACGCACGCGGGCCTGCGTCTTGCCGGCCCGACCGCGCTTGCGGCGTTGCCCGAACGCATCGACACGATCATCGTCGCAGGCGGCAGCGAAGCGGCGCTGCGGCACGCGGCGTCGAACGCCGGCGTGCTGCCCTGGCTGCGCACGCGGATCGCGAGCACGCGGCGGATCGCGAGCATCTGCACGGGCGCGTTCGTGCTCGCCGCGGGCGGATGGCTGGACGGCAAGCGCGCCACCACGCACTGGAATCAGTGCGCGACGCTGCAGGCGCTTTGCCCCGACGTGCGGGTCGAGCCGGATGCGATCTACGTGAGCGATCCGCCGTTTCATACGTCGGCCGGCGTGACGGCCGGCATCGACCTGTGTCTCGCACTCGTCGAGGCCGACTGCGGCGCGCCGACCGCGCTCGCGGTCGCGCGCGAACTCGTGCTCTTCATGCACCGTCCCGGCGGACAGGCGCAGTTCAGCGTCGGTCTCGACATCCAGGCAAACGCGACGCCACCGATGCGCGCGCTGCTCACGTCGATCGCCGACGACCCGACCGGCGACCTCGGCGTCGCCGCGCTGGCCGCGCGCCTGCACATGAGCGAGCGCACGTTTGCGCGCAATTTCCTCAAGGAGACGGGGCTCCCGCCCGCGCAATTCGTGCTGGCCGCACGCGTCGAGCGCGCGAAGGCGCTGCTGGAGCGGGCAGACTGGCCGCTCGAACGGGTCGCGCAACGTTCGGGGTTCGGCAGCGTGGATGCGCTGCAACGTGCATTCGCGAAGCGGGTCGGGATATCGCCGCGCGACTACCGTGCGCGGTTCGGACGGAAACCCGGCAAGCAGCAAGCCGAGTAGGCCGCTCCAGGTTCCCGGCCGGGCCGACTCACGGGATTGCGATACGGGGCGCGGTCGACTTCAGAAAGCGATTGCGGGCCATGTCGCCCTTCACGGGAGCGTACTTTTTCCCCGGCTGTCGCATTTCGACAAGTACGGATCATCCCGATCCACATGGATTCCTTACAAATATTCAGCCCGCCACGCGATGCCCCCGAACGGTGCACCCGTCCGGAGTTTCGCCGGATTGCCGAAATCCGATATCGCCGCGAGATTTGGCTTCATACCGTTCCGTATCGGACCGGATACGCGATCGCCATCGATGCATGACAACGCGTGCCCGCCGACGAATTCCAGGAGCGGGCCGCAGCACCGGGCCCGGGCAGCGATGACGGTCCTGCCTCGCAGGACATACGTGACGGAGCGAATATGGATGCGAAAATCCAGCCTGATGCAGGTATCGACAGCGACGTAAGCCTCCTCCACAAGATGGGATATGCGCAGGAGCTGTCGAGACGCATGAACGGCTTCTCGAACTTCGCCGTGTCGTTTTCGGTGATCTGCATTCTGTCGGGCGGCATCACCGCGTTTCAACTGGCGTTTTCCGCGGCCGGCGGCGCCTCGGTCGGCCTCGGCTGGCCGCTCGGCTCGCTGTTCGCGCTGATCGTCGCGGTGTCGATGTCGCAGATCGCGTCCGCGTTTCCGACCGCCGGCGGCCTTTATCACTGGGGCGCGATCCTCGGCGGGAAGAAATGGGGGTGGATGACGGCGTGGCTCAACCTGATCGGCCTGATCTTCGTGATCGCGGCGATCAACTTCGGCACCTACGATCCGTTCTTCAAGACGCTGATCGCACCGATGTTCGGTGTCGGTCCGGACAGCCTGACGTGGTGGCATCAGACCGCGTTCATCACGGTCATCACGATTTCGCAGGCGATCCTGAACGCACGCGGCATCCGGATCGCGAGCAAGATCACCGACCTGTCCGGCTACCTGATCTTCGTCGTGACGATCGCGCTGGTCGTGTCGCTGCTGGTCTACTCGCCGGTCACGTTCGACCTGCATCGGCTCGTCACCTTCACCAACTACACGGGCGTCGACGGCGGCGCCTGGCCGAAGCAGACCACGCCGCTCGCGTTCCTGTCCGGCCTGCTGCTGGTGACCTACACGATCACCGGTTTCGACGCGTCCGCGCATACGTCGGAAGAAACGCACGACGCGGCGAAGAACGTGCCGCGCGGCATCATCGGCTCGGTGTTCTGGTCCGCGGTGTTCGGCTACGTGATGGTGTGCACGTTCGTCCTGGTCATGCCCGACCTGACCGCCGCGATGAAACAGGGCACCGGCTTCTTCGAAGCCATCCTCGCGCCGATCCCGAAGACCTTGCGCGTCTGCCTCGAGCTCGCGATGTTCTTCATCAACTACGTGTGCGGGCTCGCCGCGATCATGTCGACGTCGCGGATGATGTATGCGTTCGCGCGCGACGGCGGGCTGCCGGCGTCGAAGCTGCTGCGCAGCGTGAATCACAATCACCGGACGCCCGGCCCGGCAATCTGGACCTGCGCGGTGCTCGCGATCGTCGTCACGCTGTACGGCGACGCGTTCTCGGTACTGAGCGCGGGCAGCGCCGTGTTCCTGTTCATCTCGTATGCGATGCCGATCGGTTCCGGGATGCTCGCCGAAGGGCGCACGTGGACCGAAAAGGGCCCGTTCCAGCTGGGCATCTGGTCGAAGCCGTGCGCGCTGCTCGCGCTGGTGGGCGCGTGCGTGCTCGCGTACGTCGGCATCCAGCCGCCGAACGAGAAGGTGCTCTACGTGCTCGTCGCATTCGTGGGCGTGCTGATGGTGATCTGGTACGGGTTCGGCGTGCGCAAGTCCTTCGCCGGGCCGCCGGTGCTCAAGGACACGCGTAACGACGAGCGTATTCGCGAACTCGAGGCGAACGTCGATCCGACCGTGTGACGCGGCACCCATTCGCACACAGCGCCAAAAATCCGGCTCGCGGTGTGCGAGCCGGATTTTTTTACATCGCTTCGGAACGCGCGAGGTTCAACCGCGTCGGCAGTCGAACCCGATTGCCGCGTCTCAGCCGTAGACCGGGAAACGCTGGGTCAACTCCGCGACCAGACCGCGTACGCGTTCGATCGTCGCGGCATCTTCCGGAGCTTCCAGCACGTCGGCGATCAGGTTGCCGACCTTCTCCGCTTCCGCCGGTCCGAAGCCGCGCGTCGTCATCGCCGGCGAGCCCAGGCGGATGCCGCTCGTCACGAACGGCTTTTCCGGATCGTTCGGGATCGCGTTCTTGTTCACCGTGATGTGCGCAGCACCGAGTGCCGCTTCCGCTGCCTTGCCCGTGATGTTCTTCGCGCGCAGGTCCACCAGCATCACGTGGCTTTCGGTGCGCCCTGACACGATCCGCAGGCCACGCTTGACCAGCGTTTCAGCCAGCACGCGTGCGTTCTCGACGACCTTCTGCTGATATTCCTTGAACTCCGGCGACAGCGCTTCCTTGAACGCCACCGCCTTCGCCGCGATCACGTGCATCAGCGGGCCGCCCTGGATGCCCGGGAAGATTGCCGAGTTGATCTGCTTCTCGTACTCGGCCTTCATCAGGATCACGCCGCCGCGCGGGCCGCGCAGGCTCTTGTGCGTCGTCGTCGTCACGAAGTCCGCGTGCGGCACCGGGTTCGGGTACACGCCCGCTGCGATCAGGCCCGCGTAGTGCGCCATGTCGACCATCAGGTACGCGCCGACCGACTTCGCGATCTTCGCGAGACGCTCGAAGTCGATCTTCAGTGCGAACGCCGATGCGCCCGCGACGATCAGCTTCGGCTTGTGCTCGTTAGCCAGCTTCTCGGCCGCGTCGTAGTCGATGTCTTCCTGTTCGTTCAGGCCGTAGCTGACGACGTTGAACCACTTGCCCGACATGTTCACCGGCGAGCCGTGCGTCAGGTGGCCACCGTGCGCGAGGCTCAGCCCCATGATCGTGTCGCCCGGCTTGAGCATTGCGAAGAACACGCCCTGGTTCGCCTGCGAACCCGAGTTCGGCTGCACGTTCGCGGCTTCCGCGCCGAACAGCTGCTTCACGCGGTCGATCGCCAGCTGCTCGACCACGTCGACATACTCACAGCCGCCGTAGTAGCGCTTGCCCGGATAACCTTCCGCGTACTTGTTCGTGAGCTGCGAACCCTGTGCGGCCATCACGGCCGGGCTCGTGTAGTTTTCCGACGCGATCAGCTCGATGTGGTCTTCCTGGCGGCGGTTCTCGTCCTGAATGGCAGTCCAGAGTTCCGGATCGACGTTGGCGACGGTGCTGGTAGTGCGATTGAACATGATGATTGATCAAAAGAGAGTGATGGATTGACCCTGGTGGGCCGGACTTGCCCGGACCCGCGAAGTCGAGCGCCGGACCGGCGCTCGATGACGTCGACAACCATGCCGCCCCGCGACGCCGGCTGAACGGTGATTCGGCATTGCCATTCCAGCAGACGCAAATTCGTTCAGATAGAAGGATTACGACAATCCGCTAGGACACATCGCGCGGCGAACCGGCAAAAAAAATCGAAGGTCCGCATCGCTGCGGAACCTTCGACAGAACCTGCCGTTCCTGGGGAGCTCGCGCCTGCCCGTCGGCTTCCTGCGAATATCGGGGCCTAAACGGCGGAGAAACAGTTGTCGACGAACAGATGGGTGCCGTTGACGAAGCTCGATTCGTCCGACGCCAGGAACAATGCGGCCGCCGCCACTTCCGACGGCTCGCACAGCCGGCCTTGCTGCACTGCGATAGCCGCTTCGGTCGCGTCCACGCCCATCGCCTGCAGATCCCTCAGCTCGCGCATCCCGTGCGGCGTGCGGATGAACCCGGGCGCGAGCGCATTGCAGCGGATGCCGCGATCGCGGTATTCGACGGCGATCGCGCGCGCGAACATGTGGCATGCGCCCTTGGTCGCGTCATACAGCACTTCGCCCGGCGTCGCGCAAACAGCCGAGATCGACGACGTGCAGACGATGCTGCCGCGCCCTTTTTCCAGCATCTGCGGCAGCACGGCCTGCGTCATCAGGAACATGCTCTTCACGTTCACGCCCATCAGCCAGTCCCATTCCGACTCCTCGATGTCGAGGAACGGTTTGACGATCAGCGTGCCCGCGTGATTGAACAGGATGTCCGCGTTGCCGAACTGCTTGCAGGCCGCATCGACTGCGTTCCGCACGTCCGACTGCTTCGACACGTCGGCGCCGAGGCCGATCGCCTGCAAGCCGGCATCGCGCAGCCGCGCCGCGAGCGTGTCGGCCGCGTCGCCGTCGCGGTCGATGATCGCCACCTTCGCCCCTTGCGCGGCGAACAGTTCCGACGCGGCGGCACCGCATCCGCCCGCGCCGCCGCTCACGATCGCGACCTTGCCGGCCAGGCGCCCGTCGATCTTGACATTCATGAGTCGTTCTCCAGTCTGGTTCGTTCGGACCGCTCAGCTGAACAGCGTCCGAAGATGATCGTTGAGGAAATGGCCTTCAGGGTCCACGCTGCGGCGCAGTTCGCGGAACGCCTCGGCCTTCGGGAACCAGCGGTCCACGTCGTCGCGGTTCGTGAAGTGCAGCTTGCCCCAGTGCGGACGCGAGCCGTAGTCGCGCAGGATGTCGTCGACGTCCTTCAGGAACGGCCAGTAGTCGACGCCGTTCGGACCGCCCGAGCACGAAATCGTCACGCTGTCCTGATGATTGAACGGGCTGATCCACGCCGGATCGCCCTTCGTGAAGCGGTACTCGACCGGGAAGATGCAGTCGCGATGCTTCGTGAGGATCAGCTCGCGCACGCGGCGCAGCGCCTCCTTGCCGTGTTCGGCGGGCACCGCGTATTCGAGCTCGTGGAAGTTCGCGACGTAATGAATCGCGTAGACCTCGGAGCTGTACGCGATCTTCTCGTGCTCGCCTTCGTAGAACGTGCGCTCGTCGGTGATGTCCATCACCTTGATCTCGCACACGTCGTAGTCCTTCTTCGAATTCGACACCTTCGTGGTATCGGGCAGGCAGTACAGGTGCCGGCTTTCGGACGTCGGGCACCAGAAGAACCCGAAATGGCGATGCTTCGCCGCGAGGTCGTCGTACTGTTCCATCAGCGCCTCGAAGTCCTCGCGCCATACGCGGTCGTGCAGCCAGAACGCGTCGGTCACCTGCAGCGTCAGCTCCGACACCACGCCGAACAGGCCGAGGTTCACCTGGGTCGCGTGCAGCAGATCGAGGTCCTGCTGGTCGCTCACTTCCATGATCGAGCCGTCGGGGCGAACGATCCGCATCCCGACCACCTGCGACGACAGGTTGCTCAGCGTCGTCCCCGTGCCATGCGTGCCGGTTGCGAGCGCACCGGCAATCGCCTGGGAATCGATGTCGCCCTGGTTGACGAGCGAGAAACCGATGTCCTTCAGATGACGCGTCACCGCATTGATCCGCGTGCCGGCCTTCACCGTGACGCGCTTGCGTCGCTCGTCGACCGCGACGATGCCCTCGTAGTCCTTCAGCGACAGCAGCAGGCCGCTCGTCGCGACGATCGGCGTGAACGAATGTCCCGATCCCGAGCATCGGACGTTCTTGCCCTGGCGCGTCGCGGCCTGCACCAGTTCGGCGATTTCCGCCTCGCTGGTCGGCGACGCCATGTGCGCGGCGACGCACGACTGATTGCCGACCCAGTTCCGCCAGAACCCGCCACGTGGAAGCTCCATCGACGTCTCTCCAGAAAAGTGCCGCCGGACCCGCGCCGGCAGCCGTGTTCGGTTCGTCCGGCAACGAAGCGGGATGCTCCCGGCGCCGGCGCGATGCGTTGTGTTCCGTTCGTACCAAAGGTATTGCGCCGGCCGGCTTTTCACTATCGGATTTCGGCAAGCGAGGGTTTTCTCCGGGAATCGGGCCGCCGGGGTTTTTGACCGGCGCGCGCAACGGCTACAATGCGTCGATCCGGCCCGCCCCTTCCCGACTCCGATGACGCCGTCCGCCGATCCGAGCGATTTTTCCGGCGCCCCGCCGTTCGCACGCGCGGTGGCGTTCTGCGCGTTCACCGACGTGGAGGAACAGGCGCGGATCTTCGACGGCTGGCATCTCAACTACACGCAGATCTCGGGCGGCCGGTTTCATGGTTCGTCGTCCATCGTGTCGCTCGGCGGCATCCGGCTCCTGGTCGAAGACCTCGACAAGGTGATCCTGCAGCAGGGCGCGGTGCCGTCGGACCGCATCGCGGTGGCCGTGCCGCTGGAACTCGAAGGCCATGCGCGCATGTGCGGCGAGAAGAGCGGGCGCGACAGCCTCCATGTGTTTTCCAGCCAGCCGGTGTTCGAGTTCTATTCGCCCGACCGGCACGTGCTCGTGAACGTCGAGATCGAGCCCGACAAGCTGTCGACGGAGGCGATGCGCACGCTCGCCGCGTCGCTGCGCGCGCGCACCTTCGCGCCGCTGATCCCGATGACGCCCCAGGTCGCGGACCGCCTGCGCGACCTGCTGCGCCACACGATGGCCGCGGCCGCGAAGAGCACGCCGATCGAGGACGTGACGACGCCGGCGCGGATCGAACTGCTCGAACGGACCGTGCTGTATGCGATTTCGGAAGCGATGACGATGCCCGCGCCGGATGCGAACGCCCTCGCGACGCGGCCGACGAAGTACTGGTCGCTCGTCAACGCGGTGCAGGCGCGGCTGCAGGATGCGTCGACGTGCCCGCTGTCGATCGCCGAACTGTGCGTGCAGCTCGGCATCAGCCGGCGTACCGCGCAGTACGCGTTCAACGACACGCTCAACCTGAATCCGATCGCGTACCTGCGCGCGGTCCGGCTGAATCACGTTCGCCGCGAGCTGCGGCTCGGCGGGTCCGTGACGTCGGCCGCGACGAAGTGGGGCTTCTGGCACCTGAGCAGTTTTGCGCAGGACTACCGCGCGATGTTCGGCGAGTTGCCGTCGGCGACGGTGAGGCGCTACGCGCACCGGGAAGGCTGAGCGTCGATCGCGTGAAGCATGACGCGGCTTCGCATTGCCCGCGCATGAACCGAACTTCGATGAAGAAAGCCGCGGCCGAACGTGCGCCGCGGCAGGTTGAAGGCAGGCCGCCGCCGCGGTCGAGCGGCCGGCCCCCATCGGCACCGGCCGACACCGGCCGCCCTCCCGCGCGCGACCTCGCTACACCGTCACTCCTGCTGTTCCTGCTGCGCCTGCACCTGCCGCTGCTGGATGAACTGCCGCACGTCGCTCATCGTCACGCGACCGGTGTGTTTCGCATCGATCTCGTCGAAGTGCTTCGCGACGAACCCGAGCCCGCCGCTCTGCGCCTGCGCTTTCGTCACCGCCGCGCCGTTGCTCAGTACCGTGTTGCCGCCGAGTCGGGCATCGACGCGCTTCTGCGCCTGCTGCTGCAGCGTCGCGCCGGTCGACGGCAATACCGGTGCCACGCGGGTCGAAGGAAAGAACGGGCCGTCGACGCCGTGCCCGCCGCGCGGCAGCTTCACCGGCGCCACCGCCTGCGGCGGCAATGCGTGGGCGCTGCTCATCACGGCACCGAGGACGATCAACGGGGACATACGCCGCATCAAGTTGATTAGGGACATGATCACTCGCATTCAATGGATGAATAGAGGGTTCCTTTTCGCAAGGAGTCCGTCGTTTACGGTTTACGGTGCCGCTGCCAGCGTCGTCGCGGTGGTCGCGCCCGGCGCGGCGCCGGTCGGCGTGCCGGCCGGGTTCTCGTCCGGCCACGGCGGCGGCAGCGTGTGCAGCGTCAGCGCGGTCGGAATCCGCCGGCCCTGATAGAAGAGCTTCAGGTCGCGCTTCATCTGCGGACGGGCCACGTCGTCCAGATACGTCATGTGCCCGCCCTGGAAGAAGTTCACCTGCAGCTTCGGGTTCAGCCCCTTCACCGTCTGCAGCCGCGCGAGTTGCTTCTCGGTGTTGAAGAACGGCGTCGCCAGATCGTGGAGGCCGTTCTCCGCGAGCACCCGGAGCTTCGGATTGAGCTGCAGCGCGCCGAGCAGATCGGGGATCGTGTCGGGCATCGGCTGGCCGTCATGCGAGAAGTCCCACACCTGGATGATGTTGTCGTTCAGCGGCAGGTAGGTCGCGTTCGGCGCGGTGTAGCCGAGGTAGTCGGGCATCTGCGTCGCGAGCGCGTTGGTGAACGGTTGCGAGATCAGGATGTCCGACGGATCGCCGTCCGTTTGCAGCCGCGGGTCGGCGTTCGGCAACGACACGCGTCCGTCGTAGCGGCCGATCGTCGTGCCGGGCACCAGGTTCGTGCCGAACGGATTCGCGTTGAAGTAGTCGCGCAGCGCGTGCTGCGTGAGGCTCGACGGCAACGACCACAGCGTCAGCGTCGCATCGCTCGGGAACACCGGCGTGCCGAGCGCGTCCGGAATGCCGAGCTGGCTCAGCACCCACGACTGCGAGTACTGCTGCAGCTGGTTGTAGATCAGCGTTGTGAACAACTCGGTCTGCAGTGCATACAGATAGGGATTGACCGGCGCCGGCGACACCTGGTTGAAGTACGCCGCGACCGCCGCATAGCCGGGCAGGTAGCCGGCCACGGTATCGGTCTCGAGCAGCAGCCCCTCGGTCGACTGCGTGATCGCGACCGCTTCCACCGCATCGGCGAAGTAGTTCAGGATCGCCGACTGCAGCACGATCCCCGTCAGGTGCACGCCGGCCGATTCGAGCGCCAGCGCGAGCATGTCGGTACGCGGCGTGCCGTACGATTCGCCGTACAGGTAGATCGGCGACGTGCCGCGATTGTTGACGTTCAGGTAGCGCTGGATGAAGTCGCGCATGATGTTGACGTCCGCATCCGAACCCCAGTACTTCTGGTTGGTGTTCGGCAGCACGGCTTCCGACAGACCGGTTCCCGGCGGGTCGATGAACACGAGGTCGGTCGTGTCGATCAGGCTTTCCGCGTTGTCGACGAGCGGATAGTTCGGCCAGTTGCTGCCGAACAGCGGATCGGGTGTGGCGACGCGCGTCGGCGCGAACGAGCCGAGCCGCAGCCAGATCGACGACGAGCCCGGGCCGCCGTTGTAGACGAACGTGACGGGGCGCGGCTTGCCGTTCGTGCTCGGCACCGTGTACGCGACGTACGACATCGACGCTTCCGCGTTGCCGTTCGCGTCCTGCGCGGTCAGGTGGCCGGTGGTCGTCGTGTAGCTGACCGTCGTGCCGCCGGATTGCCACTGGTAATGCATCACCGCCGCCTTCTCCGAGACCTGCGCGGCCGCAAGGCCGTCGGTCGCGTTCATCGAATAGGCGACGGGGTCGACATAAGGCTGGTTCGCCGCCGGCGTCTGGCTGCCGGCCGCCTGTTGCGCGCCGGCCTGCTGGCTGGCGGTGGCCTGCGCGAGGCTCGATGCGCCGACCGACGACGAATCGTCGCCGCCGCAGCCCGCGAGCACCATCGTCACGACGGTCAATGCGCCTAGCCCGGCCAGCCGGCCGCGACGTGCGCGGCGGCTGCCGGTAATGCTCCTGTCTGGTTTCATGCCTCGATCCTTGTGTTGGGTCGGATACCGCTTCACACAGGCCGCCATCGCCGGCGAAAAACGCGCAGGCATACCCGCCACTCGCGTTGCACGGTCGGCAGACGGCGGTTGGGGAATGGACTTCTTCGAGAGACTGAACTTGATACAGACACAGCAAACTGCTGGCGGAGAATGATGCGGGAACGCCGCCCCCTGGCAGTTTCGACGACTTATCGTATTACCAATATTTACGACATGACAAAAATAGGCGGTGCTGCGCCGCGTTGTCAAAGATCATTCCGATATTAAAAAATCTCTTATGATGCGAACGGCGGTCAGTGTCTGGTATTTGAAAGAAAAACGATTGTTCGAACTGGACACGTTGCGTGAATCATTTTTCCTGAAATGCCGTCCGTTTTGCGCAGGTCCCGCAGCGCTTGGCGAGTATTGGAATCGTGCGCAAAAGCCATTCAAATCGACAGGATTTTTCTTTCATTTTAATTATCCGAATTCGATTAGAGCGAATCATTGAATAAAGCCCGACATCATCCATAAAATACCGATTCAGACTATTTGCATGAGGCACGGAGGAATTATTTACTCGGTGTCGGAATAAAACCATCGGATGCACTGAACGGCATTGATGCGCAATACGCGGGTATTCGCAACGAAGAAGCGATCATTCGCGCCACGCGTTCCGGATCGGATTGCGGCGATCGCGAATCGGGCACGTGATGCGTGGAGGAGAGAGAGGCCGGTGAGCGAGCGACAGCGCATGATTTGCGCGCCGCCGCCGACTCACGCGACGACGTGCGGCAGCGCCGCACGCCGTACTTCAGAGGTTCGACGTGGAGGAGATCAGCGCCCGCCGCCCGGCAGCGCGATATCGATCAGCACCGGATCGTGGTCCGACGAACGATACGCATCCGGCGCGTAGAAGGTCTTCTGCTGCTCGGCCGACTTGTACGCGAGCGTGTACTGCAGCGCGAGCGGCTCGTCCGCGTTGATGTGCCATTCGTGCACGGCCTTCACGTGCGATGCGAGCGGCAGCGACGCGAGCGCGTGATCGAGGTAGCCGGCTTCGCCGTTGTACACGTAGCTGTACGCGTTCGCGCCGATCCAGCGCGACACGAGGTTGCGGTAGCCGCGCGATTCGAGCAGGCGGATCGGGTCTTCGTACGTGTAGCTGTTGAAGTCGCCGATCAGCAGCGTGCCCTGCCCCGCGACGCCCGTCGGCGTGCCGGCAAGCCAGTCGGCCAGCTTCGCGGCCGCGCGCGTGCGCGTCGGGTTCCAGCAGCCCTGGCCGTCGCCCTGGTCGAGATCGTCGTTCGCCGCGTCCGGGCAGTTCTTCGACTTCAGGTGGTTGACCGCGATCGTCAGCGCCTGCTTGCCGCCGATCCGGCGGAACGACTGCGCGAGCGGCTGGCGGTTCTTGTCGTCGATCGCGAGCGTCGACGCGCGGCCGACGGGTTCGACCGCGCGGCTGTCGTAGATCATCGCGACCGTGATCGCGTCGCCGCCGAGGCGCGACGTGCCCGGGTCGACCACGCGCCAGTGGCTGCCGAGCTTCGCCGCGAGCTGGCGCACCGCGCTCAGTTCGCCGTAGCCGTTGTTCTGGATTTCCATCAGGCCGATCACGTCGGCGTCGAGCGCCTTCAGCGCGCTGACGATCTTCGCTTCCTGGCGCTGGAATTCCGGGTAGCTCTTCGCGCCGCGGTTGTTCGGATCGTCGAAGCCGCCGCCGAGACCGTTGCCGTTGAAGTAGTTGAGGACGTTGAACGACGCGACGCGCAGGTTCGATTTCGGATCGCGCGTCGGCGCGTTGGTGCGCGGGTTCGCACGCGCGTCGAACGCCGGCGCGGCCGCGCCGGGCAGCGGCTGCACGCGCCATGCGCCGTAACGCACCTCGAGCACGCCTTCGACGTCGCGCACGGTGTAGCCCGAGCGCAGCGTGTTGGCGGCCGACAGTTCGGGCGCCGGATACGGCACGGTCGCCGGGTTCTGCTTGTTCGAGCCGTCGTCGAGGATCAGCCGGTTGCGTGCGTTCGCATCGATCTGCGTCTGTGCCTGCGACGGCGGCACCACGCTCGTCGGCGTGTGCAGGCGGCCGTTGCTCAGCATCACGCTGCCGTAGCGGCCGAGTTCGTAGTTGTCGGTGACGGTGAGCGTCTGCGGCAGGCGCACGCGCATCCCTTCGTACGCGGCGAACGCGTTCGGGTTGTCGACCGGCAGCGTGAGCGTCGCGGGCGTGACCGTCTGGCCGTTCGCGCACACCGCGATCGCGCCCGACAGCGTCAGCTGCGTCTGCCCGTATTTTTCCTCGACCCTGCCGCTCACGTGCACGAGATCGCCGGCCTTCGCGCGCGCTTTCGGCGCATAGACGAACAGCCCTTCGGACACGCCCGGCTGGTTGCGGCGCTGCGCGTCGGCCTGCTGGACAAAGAAGCCGCCGAAGCCGTCCGTGCCGCCGAAATCGGCGGTGACGACCGCTTCGATCGACACGTTCTGGCCGGCGAGCGGCGACGGCGCACCCGGCCCCTGGATGTCGGCGATTGGCGTCGTGCTGCCGCCGCAGTTCGGGCTGACGGGGGCGGCAGTGGCGGCGAAGACCGGTGCGGCAAGCGTGGGAAGCAGCAATAGCGGGGCAAACAGGCGGATTGTCGAGCGCATGGCGGGGAATCCCGGTTGTGAGGATAGCGAAAGCTTAGCGGCGCTCGATGACAGTTGTTAGTAACCGGAAGACAGATGAACGTAATCTTTGACACCGCTGCGCGATGGCGATCGACCGCGCGCCCGCGGTCGAAAAGCGGGAAATCGCCTGATGAATCCCGTCCCCTGTTGCGACGATTTCCCGATGCCGGCTTCGCCCCGCCAACCGTGGAGCTAAACCGTCCCCGGCAACGCGCTCGACACGAGCACGGCAGCCACCATCAGCACGCCGGCCAGCACGACCGCCTCGATCCGCAGCACCGCGCCGAACCGGCGCAACAGGCCGGCCGGCGTCGCGGCGTCCGGGTCCTTCAGCGCCGCCAGCAGCTTCGGCATCTCGAAGAACCGGTTGTGCCCGCCGAGCGCCGCCGCGATCAGTACGAGCGCGAGCTTGAACAGCAGGATCTGTCCGTACGTCGACGCAAGCAGGTTCGCGGGCGTATCGACACCGCGCCAGCCGTTGTAGGCGCCGGTCGCGAACAGCACGATCAACGCATACGTCGACGCATCGGACAGCGACTGCACGAACGAAGCGCCGGTCGCGCGTTCGCTCGTCGGCATGCCGGCAAGACGCGGCATCACGCCGAACGCAGTCACGAACACGAGCCCGACCCACGCGCTGATCGCCAGCAGATGCAGCCAGTCGACCCACACCGGCACGCTGAACAGCCCCGCGTCGACCGGATGCCCGCCGTTGCTGCGCGCGAGTGCGACGCCCGCGAGTGCGGCCCACATCGCGAACGGAAAGCGCGTGTCGTTCGCATGCCGAAGCAATGACAGAAGCACGACGACCGCCGTGAACACCGCACTGGCCAGCCACGCGTGGCCGAAGCCGGTGCCGGCGAGCATCGAGCGGACGGCCGGCCCGGCGTCCAGCATCGACACGTCGCTCATCAGCGCGCAGTGCGCCCAGAACGCGGTGGTGCTCGCGAGCAGCGACACGGCGGACGCGATGCGCAGCGTCGCGACGAGACGCCGCGCGATGCCGTGCTGCCACGCCGACTCGCCGCGCGCGAGCCAGTGGCTGCCGAGCAGCGCGCCGACGACGACGGCGAATCCGGTGTTCTGGATCGCCACCGACACGAGCCTCAGGAGGCCGACGAAGCCCTCGTTCACCCCTTCACCCTGAACGTATAGGTACCCTTGGTGCGATGCGCGTCGGCCGTCATCGCCACCCACTGCACCGTGTACGCGCCGGGCGCGAGCTTCGGGATCGCGACGGTCATCACCCGCGGGTTCGACGCATCGACTTTCGCCTTTTCGTGCGCGACGGCGTTGCCGCTCGCGTCCGACACCTTCACCAAGCTGAACGCCGGTTCGAGGTCTTCGTTGAACGTCAGCCGCAACGTGTCGGGCGCGGTGTCGACCGTGCTGCCCGTCGCCGGCGCGGCGCTTTCCAGCTTGCCGTGCGCGAATGCCGCGGCCGGCACGGCGGCGGCGATCGCGCCGGCCGTGGCGAGGGCGGCCAGCCGCCCCAGAGTGGTGATCTTCATGGTCATGCCCGCCATCACGGCTTCTTCAGCTCGACGACGGTCAGCGCGCCGCTCACGTCCTCGGCGACGAAGTCGACCTTGTCGCCCACCTTCACTTGCGACAGCATCGCCGTGTCCTTCACCTTGAACGCCATCGTCATCGCGTCCATCCCGAGGTTGTCCAGCGGACCGTGCTTGATCGTCAGCTTGCCCGTGCCCGTATCGATCTTGCGGATCTCGCCGTGCGACATCCCGCGCTTCGCGTCGGCGCCCTGCATCGCGCCGCCGCTCATATCCATGCCGGTCATGTCGCCGGCCGCGTACGACGCGGCGGAAAACGCCAGCATGCAACCCGTTGCAATCGAAACCAGTTCCTTCTTCATCGTGCGTGCTCCTGAGTGAATGAAACGAAAACCGGCGGCCGCATCGTCGCGGCCGCCGCATGCTGCCTGCCGCTCAACCGTCCGGCAATTCGCCGGTGTATTCGTACGCGACGGTGCCCCTCGGATGCCGGAACCAGCCCGGATCGCGATAGTCGTTGCGGCCGAGCCCCTGCCGCACCTTGCAGACCGTGAACATGCCGCCCATCTCCAGCGGCCCGAACGGGCCGGTGCCCGTCATCATCGGCAGCGTGTTGTCGGGCAGCGGCATTTCCATGCCGCCCATCGCGCCGCCGGTGCTGCCCATCGCCATGTAGTCGGGCACGAGCTTGCCGATCTTCTGCGCGAGATCCTTCTGCGGCACGCCGATCAGGTTCGGCACCTGGTGGCCCATCGCATTCATCGTGTGGTGCGACTTGTGGCAATGGAACGCCCAGTCGCCCGGACGATCGGCGGTGAACTCGATCGCGCGCATCTGGCCGACCGCGACGTCGGCCGTCACCTCCGGCCAGCGCGCCGCCGGCGGAATCCAGCCGCCGTCGGTGCCGGCCACCTCGAAGCTGTAGCCGTGCAGGTGGATCGGATGGTTCGTCATCGTCAGGTTGCCGAAACGAATCCGCACGCGATCGCCCGCCCGCACCGGCAGCGGGTCGATGCCCGGAAACACGCGCGAGTTGAACGTCCACATGTTGAAGTCCGTCATCTCGTTGACGCGCGGCGTGTAGCTGCCCGGATCGATGTCGTACGCGGCGAGCAGAAAGACGAAGTCGCGATCGACCGGCATCGTCGCGCGATCCTTCGGATGCACGATGAACATGCCCATCATCCCCATCGCCATCTGCACCATCTCGTCGGCGTGCGGGTGATACATGAACGTGCCGTGCGCCTCCAGCTGGAACTCGTAGACAAAGGTCTTGCCGGGCGGGATATGCGGCTGCGTAAGGCCGCCGACGCCGTCCATGCCGTTGGGCAGCCGCAGCCCGTGCCAGTGGATCGTCGTGTGCTCGGGCAAGCGGTTCGTCACGAAGATGCGGACCTTGTCGCCTTCGACGGCCTCGATCGTCGGGCCCGGCGACTGGCCGTTGTAGCCCCACAGGTTCGCGTTCATCCCGGGCGCCATCTCGCGCACGACGGGTTCGGCCGTCAGGTGGAACTCCTTCCAGCCGTTCTTCATGCGCCATGGCAGCGTCCAGCCGTTCAGCGTCGCGACGGGCGTGTACGGGCGGCCGTTGGGCGGCACGAGCGGCGGCTGCGTGCCGGCCTTCGCCATCGTGGGCGCTTCGGGCAGCGATGCCGCACCGGCCTTGCTGACCATCGCCGCACCGAGCAGCGCGGCACCCGAGCCGCTGAGAAATTGTCGACGGGACACCATGTCAATGACCTTCCGGATGCGTTGCGGGCGCCGGTTGCGCCACGGGTGAAGAAGCCGGCCGCGACGCAGCGTCGGGCGTGGATGCGGCGGGAGCGTCCGCGCGTGGCGTTGGCCGTGTTGGCTGTGTTGGCTGTGTTGGCTGTGTTGGCTGTGTTGGCTGTGTTGGCTGTGTTGGCTGTGTTGGCTGTGTTGGCTGTGCTGGCTGTGCTGGCTGTGCTGGCTGTGCTGGCTGCGTTGCCTGCGTTGCCTGCGTTGCCTGCGTTGCCTGCGTTGCCTGCGTCGGCTGCGCCTGCGTTGTCTGCCCAGTCGGCAGGCGGCCGCCGACGGCCGCCTGCAGATCGGTTTCAGCGAGCCAGTAGTCCTTCAGTGCATCGATGTAGCCATTCACCGCGCCGACCTGCTCGCGCGCATCGGCCAGCAGCTCGAACACGCTCGCGAGCATCCCGTTGTAGCGCAGCAGCAACTCGTCCGAGATCGTTCTACGCAGCGGCACGACTTCGTCGCGATAGTGCTTCGCGACGTCGTAGCGCGTCGTGTATGCCGCATACGATTCGCGCACTTCCGAGCGCGCGTCGATGGCCGTCTGCGCGAGCCGGTTCGCCGACTGCATGTAGACGGCCTCGGCCCGCGCGACCTTCGCGCCGCCCCAGTCGAACAGCGGAATCTCCACGCTGATCTCGTAGCCGTGCTCGTGCCCCTTGCCGGTCTCGTAGTTGTTCACGTAGCCGAGATCGACCGCGTTGACGAAGCGTGTCGCCTTGCTGAGCCCGAGCGACGACGCGACGCCCTGCGTCCGCAGCTTCGCGGCCTGGATGTCGAGGCGGTTGTGCATCGCATAGCGCTCGAGATCGGGCAGATCGGGGCGTGCGTTCGGCAGGTCGGGCAAGCGCTCGGGCAGCGCGTACCGCGTGCGCTCGCCCCACAGCCCCATCGCGCGCGTGAGCTTCTCGCGCGCGGCCACCGCCTGCTGCTGCGCCTTCGCCTGCTGCGCGACCGCGTCCGCATGGAACGCCTGTTCGCGTGCGTAGTCGAGCCGGCTGGAATTGCCGGCCTGCCGCATGCGCAGCGCGAGTTCGGCGGCCGCGCTCGCGGCGTCGCGCACCTGTTGCGCATAGTTCGCGGCCTGTTCGGCGGCGACGGCTTCGACATACGCACGGCGCGCGTCGGCCGCGACCGTCAGCATCGCGTCGGCGGTTTCGAGCTTGGTCTGCTCGAAGCGGCGGCGTTCGATGTTCGTCGCGAGCGGCAGCGTCAGCAGCGCGAACACATTGGCCGAGAACGTGCGGCCGAGACTCAGTTCGCCGTCGCCGGCCCGCGTGCGGCTGAACGAGAAGCGCGGATTCGGCAACCGGCCGGCCTGCACGAGATCGGCCTCCGACAGCCCGAGTTCCGCATACGACGCCTGCAGGCCGCGATTGTTCAGCAGCGCAAGCTGCACCGCGTCGTCCATCGACAGCGGTTTCGCGAGCAATTCCTTCGTCCGCTTGTCGACGGCTTCGCGGTCGGCATCGGTCCTGACGATGACCGCGTCCTTCCCGATGCGCTCGGATGCGGCGGACGACACGGCGTCGAAGCCGCCGTCCTTCGAAAACGTCGTGCAGCCGGCGAGAAATGCCAGCGCGAGCATGGTCGCGCCGAATCGCGGTGAAATCGCAAATCGCATCATTGCCCGGCCTCTCCGTGCATCGAATGGGCTGCGCCGCCCGCCGGGTTTCCGGGCTTCGCGTGTCCGGTCGCGGGTCCCTTCGTGGCCCCCTTCGCGGGCCGCTCCATCACGTCCCGGTTCAGTTGCTTCCAGCCCGGGCCGGCGTCGTCGCGATACGGCACGTAGCCGTCGAACGCGGACGTCGTCGTGACGTCCGGCACCGACGCGGCCGCATCGACTGGATCGGGAAAGGCGGTTTGCGCGGGCGCGAGCGACGGCACGAGGCTCGCCGCGCCAAGCAGCGCCGCAATGATCAATCGCATGGATGTTTCTCGTCGTGAGTCGTGAGTCGTGCGGCGGACGTCGGGCGTTCGCCGGCACCGTTTGTGGATCGCGGCCGGTGGCCGCGGGCAGGGACTAGACGGAAATCCGGCGCGGCGGCCTGTCGATGCCGCCGGTCAGGAACGACACGACGACGGTCGAAGGCGCGAAAGAGACGATTGCGGTACCGATGTCCGACGTAACGGGCACCGCGGGCACCGCCGCCATGCCCGTGCCGAAACAGCAGGATCCGCAGGCGGAACAAGGCGTCGCATGCCGCGAGTGGTTGTCGTGCTCATGCGGTTCGCCGTGCATGCGCTGCATTGCAGGCGACGCAGCGGGCGCAGCGGCGCTCGCCCCATGCTCCGCATGCGGCACCGCAGCGACCGTGCCCGCGCACTGCATCGACCCGGTCGCGAACGACTGGAGCGGCACGCACAGCGCCAGCAGCACGACGAGGATGAATTTGCGCCAGTACGACATGGATGCGGAATCAGGCAGACAATGAACGGATGAACGGGAGCGGCGCCGCGACGGCGCGCTCCGGACACAAGACGGCCGCAGCTTATCGCCGCCGGCGTGACGACGACATGGCCGAAACATGACCGGATTTTCATGAAGGGCGGCACGGCATCGCACGCGCGCCGGATGACAATCCCGTCATCCTCCGGTCATCTTTCGCGCACGCGCGGCGCCGTAAGCTCACGCGTTACACTGACCGGCCGGAATCACCAACGGCCTGCACCACCATGCGGATACTGATAGTCGAAGACGAACCCAAGATGGCGTCGTACCTCCGCAAGGGGCTGACGGAGGCGAGCTACACGGTCGACGTGGCCGAGAACGGCCAGGACGGGCTGTTCCTCGCGCTGCACGAGGATTTCGATCTCGTCGTGCTCGACGTGATGCTGCCGGAACTGGACGGCTTCGAGGTGCTCCGGCGCCTGCGCGCGCAGAAGCAGACGCCGGTGCTGCTGCTGACGGCCCGGGAGGCGATCGAGGACAAGGTCACGGGGCTCGAACTGGGCGCCGACGATTACCTGCTCAAGCCATTCGCGTATGCGGAGTTCCTCGCCCGCATCCGCTCGCTGCTGCGGCGCGCGCCGCGCAATGCGCGCGAGATCCTGCAGGTCGCCGATCTGGAAGTCGACCTGATCAAGCGCCGCGTGCGGCGCGCCGACACCCGCATCGACCTGACCGCGCAGGAATTCGCGCTGCTGCAGCTGCTCGCGGAACGCGAGGGCGAGGTGCTGACGCGCACCTTCATCACGTCGCAGATCTGGGACATGAATTTCGACAGCGACACGAACGTCGTCGATGCGGCGATCAAGCGCCTGCGCGCGAAAATCGACAACGCGTACGAGAAGAAGCTGATCCACACGATCCGCGGCATGGGCTACGTGCTCGAGGATCGCGCGTGACCGGCGGCCCCGCTCCGTATTCGCTGCTCCGGCGCCTGACGCTCGCGTTCGCGGCCGTGGCCGCGCTCGTGTTCGCGCTGACCGGCGCGTACCTGTACCGCTCGCTGTCCGCCGAATTGACCCGGCGCGACGACATCGAAATCGCCGGCAAGCTCGACCAGTTCCTGCAGCTCGCGCGGGCGAGCGGCTCGACCGCCGCCCTGCGCGCCGACCCGGCCGTCTTCCATGAAGTGCTGCTGTCGCATCCGGGCGTCTATCTCGGCATCTACGACGGCGCGAACCGCCCGCTCGTCGAACACACCGACGCAGCCGGCCACACGCTCGCGTCGGTGATCGCACGGCCGCAGCCGGCCGGTGCCTCGCGCGCGGCCGCCAGCCCGTTCAGCTGCGCGCCGCCCGGCATCGGCCCGTCGCGCTGCGTGCGTGCACGCGCCACGTTGCCGTCGGGCGAAACCGTCCAGGTCGCGGTGGCGCGCACGGCTGCCGATCGCCAGTCGCTGCTCGAAAGCTATCGCGTCGACATCTGGCTCGCGGCCGCGCTCGGCGCGCTGCTGGTCGGCGCGCTCGGTTACGCGGTCGCGTCCCGCGGCCTGCGTCCGGTCGAGAGCCTCGGCCGGCAGACGTCGCGCATCGAGGCGCACAACCTCAACGCGCGTCTCGACGCACGCGGCGGCCCGGTCGAGTTGCGCGAGCTCGCCACCTCGGTCAACCGGATGCTCGACCGGCTCGAGCGCGCGTTCGTGCGGCTGTCGCAGTTCTCGTCCGACCTCGCGCACGACATGCGCACGCCGCTCGCGAACGTGATCAGCGCGTCGCAGGTCACGCTGTCGCGCGCGCGCACCACCGAGGAATACGAAGCGCTGATCGATTCGAACATCGAGGAATGCGAACGGCTGCAGCGGATGATCGAGAACATGCTGTTTCTCGCGCGCACGGACAACGCGCGGCAGCACCTGAAGACCGCCGAACTCGACGCCGGCAACGAACTGCGTCGGCTCGCGTCGTATTTCCAGGCGCTGGCCGACGAGGCCGGCGTGCGGCTCGACGTGCGCGGCGAAGCGCCGGTCGTCGCGGACGCGACGCTGTTCCGCCGCGCCGTCAGCAACCTCGCGTCGAACGCGCTCGAACACGCGGAAGCCGGGTCGACGATCGAGCTGGCCGTCTCGACCCGGCCCGGCTTCGCGGTCGTCGAAGTCACGAACCGCGGCGTGGCGATTCCGCCCGAACAGATCGAGCGGATCTTCGAGCGCTTCTACCGGATCGACTCGTCGCGGCACGGCGCGGCGCGCAACGCGGGGCTCGGGCTCGCGATCGTCAAGTCGATCGTCGAACTGCACCGCGGCAAGGTCGAGGTCGTGAGCCAGGGCGGACGCACGACGTTCGCGCTGTATTTCCCGGCCGGCGCTGCATGACACGCGCGTGACGCCGCCGCGCGCGCACACCGATTGCTTCCTGGAATGGCATGTGCGTCCGGCAGAAGGCGGCTTACCATCCCGAATGAAGCGGCATGACCGCACACGCTTGCCGAAAGCGGCCGGCTCGGCTAGACTGCCCTTCGTCTTTGGGGAGTAGCCTGCTTTCCATCCCCGGAAAGCGAATGCGTCAACACACTCGGCCTGCGGCCGTGGCGTATTCGGCCGTATCGGTCTGGCGAGACCATCGACGCATCGCGTCGTTCCTGGTCGGACGTCGGCAGATGCGTCATGGTTCGTCCACGTCCGACCACGGAGTCCCCATGTTCCTCCTGGCTTCCCTCTCGCGTTTCGCCACTGCCCGCCTGCCTGCCTGCGGAGGTGCCGCATGACCTTGATGCTCGTCGAACTGGCGTTCATGCTGATCGTCATCCTGGTCGCGGCCGAACTCTTCACGAATGCGCTCGAACATCTCGGCGAACGGCTGAAGATTTCCGAGGGCGTGACCGGTTCGCTGTTCGCCGCCGTCGGCACCGCGCTGCCCGAAACGATGGTGCCGCTGCTCGCGCTCGCGGGCGGCACGTCGAACGCGGCGGTCAACGAGGAGATCGGCGTCGGCGCGATTCTGGGCGCGCCGCTGATGCTCGCGACGCTGACGACCTTCCTGATGACGCTCGCCGTGATCCGCTCGCGCGGACTGACCGGCACGATCGCGCCCGAGCGGACCGGCTTCGTGCGCGACCTGAACTACTTCATCGCCGCCTTCGCGCTCGCCACCGTCGCGATGTTCGTCCCGCATCACGTGTGGGCGGTCCGCGCGCTGCTCGCCGCGATGCTGGTCGGCATCTACGTGATGTACGTCGTGATGACGTTCCGCGCGTCGACCCGGCTCGTCGATGCCGGGCACGGCACCGAGGCGCCGCACGCGATGTTCCTGTCGCGCGTCGGGCTGCCGACCAACCTTGCGACCATCGCGCTGCAGCTCGCGCTCGGCGTCGCGCTGCTCGTCGGCGGGGCGAAGGGCTTCATCCACGGCGTCGAAGGCGTGTCGCACCTGCTCGGTATTTCCGCGCTGCTGCTGTCGCTGATCATCGTGCCGATCGCAACCGAGTTGCCGGAAAAGGTCAACAGCGTGCTGTGGATCCGCCGCAAGAAGGACACGCTCGCGTTCGGCAACATCACCGGCGCGATGGTGTTCCAGGGCACGCTGCTGCCGGCGATCGGCATCATGCTGACGCCGTGGGAGCCGCGCCCCGAAGTGCTGACCGGCGTGGTCATCACGCTCGCGGCGGCGGTCTGGCTGCGTGTCAATGCGCGTGCGCGCGGGCTCGCGATCTGGGCGCTGCTGGCGAACGGGGCCGGGTATGTCGGTTATCTGTTCGTGACGTTGACGCGCTGAAGACGCTGAAGACGCTGAATGCGTTGAAGGCGCTGAAGGTGCTGAAGGTGCTGAATGCGCTGAAGACGCGGATCGGGCGCGTCGCCCGACAGGCGTACGCCCCCGAACGCTGCCCTCGTAACCGCACTGCGCTTGACGACGCTCGATGCGGGCGGCCATGCCGCCCGCATCCCCGCGCTTACGACGCCTTCACGAGCCTGACGATCGTCAGCGTGCCGTTGACGTTCTCGACGCGGACCTTCACCTTGTCACCCGCATGGACCTCGGCGAGCATAGCTGCGTCCTTCGCCTTGAACGCCATCGTCATCGGCGGCATCCCGACGTTCTCGAGCGCGCCGTGCTTCAGCGTGATCTTGCCGCTCGCAGCATCGACCTTCTTCACTTCGGCATCGGTCAGCGCGGCGTGCGACTCGGCCGCACCGCCCGACGACATCTTCATGCCGGACATGTCCATGCCCGGCATGTCGCCCGCGGCGAGCGCGGGAACGGCGAACACGCCGGTCGCGAAAACGGCAGTGACGGTGGCGATCAGTTGATTCATCTTCATCGGGATTCTCCAGTTGAGGTGGACGGCACGTTCATGCCGTGAGGAACTGCATCGGAATGCCGCTGACGGCTTGCACCTCGCGCACGACGGCGCTGCAGCAGAAGCCACGCGGCGGGAATGACGAACATCGACAGCAGCGGCGCGGTGATCATGCCGCCGACCATCGGCGCGGCGATGCGCTGCATCACTTCGGAGCCGGCGCCGTGTCCGACCATGATCGGCACGAGGCCGGCCAGCACGACGGCGACCGTCATCGCTTTCGGCCGCACGCGCAGCACCGCGCCTTCGCGAATCGCGTCGAGCAGCACGGCATCGGTCAGCGGCGCGCCGGCGTCGACGCGGCGCTGCAGCGCGCCCTTCAGGTACAGCAGCATCACGACGCCGAACTCGGCGGCCACGCCCGCAAGCGCGACGAAGCCCACCGACGTCGCGACCGACACCGCGTGGCCCAACGCCCAGACGAGCCAGAAGCCACCGATCAGCGCGAACGGCACCGTGGACATCAGCAGCAGCGCATCGGCCGCGGAGCCGAACGTGACGAACAGCAGCACGAAGATCACGACGAGCGTCACCGGCACCACGGTGCGCAGCGTCGCCGCCGCGCGTTCGAGATACTCGAACTGTCCCGACCACGCGATCGAATAGCCGGGCGGCAATGCGACCTGTTGCGCAACGACCTGCCGCATCGCACGGACTGCCGTACTCAGATCGGTGCCGCGGATATCGACGTACACATAGCCGGACAGCCGCGCGTTCTCGCTGCGGATCATCGGCGGCCCGTCGGCGATCGCGATGCGCGCGACGTCGCCGAGGCGGATCTGCGCGCCGCGCGCGGTGACGACCGGCAGTTGCCGCAGGTTCTCGAGCGAATCGCGGAGCTCGCGCGGATAGCGCAGGTTGATCGGGAACCGCTCGCGCCCCGCGATCACTTCGCCGACATCCTCGCCGCCGATCGCCGACGACACCACCGACTGGATGTCGGCCACCGACAGCCCGTAGCGCGCGGCCGCGAGCCGGTCGACGTCGACGTCGAGGTAGCGGCCGCCGTTCAACCGTTCCGCGAGCGCGGACGTGACGCCCGGTACACGTTTCACCGCCGCCTCGACCTGCGTCGCGATCGCGTCGATCCCCGCCAGGTCCGGCCCGGAAATCTTCACGCCGACCGGCGTCTTGATGCCGGTGGACAGCATGTCGAGCCGGTTGCGGATCGGCGGCACCCACACGTTCGACAGGCCCGGCACCTTCACCGTGCGATCGAGTTCGTCGACGAGCTTCTCCGGCGTCATCCCCGGCCGCCATGCGCTGCGCGGCTTGAAGCGGATCGTCGTTTCGAACATCTCGAGCGGCGCGGGATCGGTCGCCGTATCCGCGCGCCCCGACTTGCCGAACACCGTGTCGACCTCGGGCACGGTCTTGATCAGCCGGTCGGTCTGCTGCAGCAGTTCGCTCGCCTTGTCGGCCGAGATGCCCGGCAGCGCGGTCGGCATGTACAGCAGATCGCCTTCGTCGAGCGGCGGCATGAACTCGCCGCCGAGACGCGACAACGGCACGGCCGTCAGCAACAGCGCGGCGATCGCGACGCCGATCGCGCGCCACGGGCGCTGCAGCGTCGCTTCGAGCAGCGGCCGGTACACGCGGGTCAGCACTCGGTTGATCGGGTTCGCGTGCTCGGGCGGAATGCGGCCGCGCACGAGATACCCCATCAGCACGGGCACCAGCGTCACCGACAGCGCGGCCGCGGCGGCGATCGTATAGGTCTTCGTGAACGCGAGCGGCGCGAACAGCTTGCCTTCCTGTCCTTCGAGCGAAAACACCGGCACGAACGACAGCGTGATGATCAGCAGCGAGAAAAACAGCGCCGGCCCGACCTCCGCGGCCGACGTCGCGACGAGTTCCCAGCGCCGCGCCGTCGTGATCGGCTCGCCGGGATGCGCGTGGCCGTATGCCTCCAGATGCTTGAGCGCGTTCTCGATCATCACGATCGCCGCATCGATCATCGCGCCGATCGCGATCGCGATGCCGCCCAGCGACATCAGGTTCGCGTTCACGCCCTGGTAGCGCATCACGATGAACGCGGCCAGCACGCCGAGCGGCAGCGACAGGATCGCGACGAACGCGCTGCGCAGGTGGAACAGGAACACCGCGCAGACGATCCCGACGATCACGAACTCCTCGATCAGCTTGTCGCGGAGGTTGTCCACCGCGCGCTCGATCAATTGCGAGCGGTCGTAGGTCGTGACGATGTCGACGCCGGGCGGCAGCGATCGCTTCAGGTCGGCGAGCTTCGCCTTCACCGCGTCGATCGTCGTCAGCGCGTTCTTGCCCGAGCGCATCACGACGACGCCGCCCGCCACCTCGCCCTGCCCGTCCAGCTCCGCGATCCCGCGCCGCATCGCCGGGCCGACCTGGATGCGCGCGACGTCGCCGAGCAGCACCGGCGTACCCGCGTCGTCGGTGCGCAGCACCACGTGCCGGAAGTCGTCGAGCGTGCGCAGGTAGCCGGACGAACGCACCATGTACTCCGACTCGGCCAGCTCGACCACCGAGCCGCCCGATGCCTGGTTGGCCTTGCCGAGCGCGTCCGCGACCGCCGCCTGCGTGATGCCGTACGCGCGCAGCTTGTCCGGATCGAGCACGACCTGGTACTGGCGCACCATCCCGCCGACGCTCGCCACTTCCGAGACGTCCGGCACGGCCTTCAGCTCGAACTTCAGGAACCAGTCGTTGAGCGTACGCAGTTGCCCGAGGTCGTGACGCCCGGTGCGATCGACGAGCGCGTACTCGTACACCCAGCCGACCCCGGTCGCATCCGGCCCGAGCGACACGGTCGCGCCCGCGGGCAGGCGGCTCTGCACCTGGCTCAGGTATTCGAGCACGCGCGAACGCGCCCAGTACGGGTCGGTGTGGTCGTCGAACAGAACATAGACGAACGCGTCGCCGAACGACGAGTACGCGCGCACGGTCTTCGCGCCCGGCACGCCGAGCAGCGTCGTCGTCAGCGGATAGGTGACTTGGTCCTCGACGACCTGCGGCGCCTTGCCCGGATACGACGCCTTGACGATCACCTGCGTGTCCGACAGGTCGGGCAGCGCATCGAGCGGCGTCTGCCGCAGCGCATGCACGCCCCACGCCGCGATCAGCACGGTGGCGAGCAGCACCAGGAAGCGGTTGCGGACGGACCAGCGAATCACGTGCGCGATCATCGCGTGCCTCCCTGCGGCTCGACCTTCGTCAGCCGGTAGCCGTCGTCGCGCTGCACGAACGCGAACCGCACCGTCTGGCCAGCCTTCACGTCCGGGAACGCGTGTGCCGACGGCTTGCCGAACGCCATCGTCATCGCGCCCCAGCCGAGTGCCGGCACCGGCTGGTGCGAGAACGTGATGTCGTCGTCGGTGACTTGCTCGACCTTGCCGGTGGTTTCGTACACCGGCGCGGCCGCGGCGGCCGGCGCTTGCGCCGCGCTCGCGCCCGCCGCGCCTTCCAGCCGCGGCAGCACGCTTTTCAGGCTCGCTTCCGAATCGATCAGGAACTGCCCCGATGCGACGACCGTATCGCCTTCGCTCAACCCGTCGAGCACTTCCGTGTCGCCGCCGACGTCGTTGCCCACCGTCACCGGCACAGGCCGGAGCCGGCCGTCGCCCGTCTTCACGATGACGATCGTGCGCTTGCCGGTCGCGATCACCGCTTCGGACGGCACCAGCAGGCGCGACACCGCCTTCCGCGCCGCGACATGCACGCGCATCAGCATGCCGGGCGTGAGCCTGAGCGCCGCATTGTCGATCTCCACGCGCGCCTGCAGCGTGCGGCTGCCCGTGCTGATGCCGGGCAGCACTTCGCGGATGCGGCCGGTGAAGTGCCGCGCCGGATCGCCCGCGAACGTCGCGTCGACCGCCATCCCCGGCTGCACGTTCAGCGCGAGCGCTTCCGGCACCTCGACGATGAGCCAGAGCGTCGACAGCCCGGCGATCTTCGCGAGCGTCTGTCCCGGCGCGACCATCGCGCCGTCCCGCACGTTCAGTTCGCTGACGACGCCGGTTTCCGGCGCGCTCAGCACGACGTGCGTCTGCGCGCGGCCGGTGCGATCGAGCGCGGCGATCATCGCGTCGGGCATCGACAGCGCACGCATCCGCGCGCGCGACGCATCGAGCAGGCTGCCGTCCATCCCGCCCCGCTTGAGCGCGAGATATTCCTCCTGCGGCGCGAGCCATTCCGGCACGAACAGCGACGCGATCGGCGCGCCCTTTTCGATGCGCTGCATCGGCGCCCGTGCGTAAAGCCGGTCGATGTAGCCGGTGACGCGCGACTGCACGACGTCCGCGCGCGATTCGTCGAATTGCGTGGTGCCCACCGCATCGAAACCGTCCGCCGTCTGCTGCCGGCGCACGGTCGCATAGCGGATGCCGAGGTTCTGCTGCAGGCCCGGATCGATCCGGACGCCCCGTGCATCGCCGCCCTCGTCCGCATAGACGGGCTGCAGTTGCATGTCCATGAACGGCGATTTCCCCGGTTTGTCGAAGTGCTGGTTCGGCACCATCGGGTCGTGCCAGTACAGCACCTTGCGTCCTGCCTGCGAATCGGGCGTGCCTGCCGCCGCGACGGCAGCCGCTGCCGCGCCGCCCGATGCATGGCGCATGCCCGCGACATAACCGGCGCCGAGCAGCGCCGCGCCCGCGCATGCCAGCAGCACCGCACGCGCCAGTGATTGCTTCGTCATGAGGTTCTCCTTCACTGCGCGGCGGCCATCGTCGACGGCACGACCTGATATTCGAGCTGCGCCCAGGTCCGCGACACGTCGCGTCCGAGCTCGAGCACCTGCAACTGCGCGTCCAGTTGCGCGCGCCGGGCGGCGAACGTGTCGGCGAGCGAACCGGTGCCGGCCCGGTAGGCGGCCGTGGCGAGCTGCACGCGCTGCCCGGCGGCGGGCAACAGCGATTCGCGCAGGGTCGCGAGGCGTTCTCGGCCGCTTGCCAGCGTTTCGGACTGCGTACTGATATCGGCTTGCACTTGACGCAGCGTGTCCTCGTACATCAGGCGCGCCTTCGTCGCGAGCGCGGCCTTTTCGGCGACGTCGCGGTTCTGCCGGTTCTTGCGATCGAGCGGCAACGGGATCGTGACACCGACGGACACCATGTTCGAATACGCGCCGCCGCGCTGCTGGTACGCGATTTCCCACGTCCAGTTCGGGCTGCGCTCGCTGTCGGCCACCGCGGCGTCGGCCTCGGCGACCGCGATGTCGTCCGCGGCGGCGACGAGCGCCGGTTGCGACACGCGCAGTTCGTCCGGCGGCAACGACGCCACGAAGGATTCGGGCGCGGGCGGCGTACCCGTCACGTCCGTGACGGGCGCAGCCGTCCAGCGGCCGAGCACGATGAGTGCGGTGCGATAGGCCTGCCGCGCGTCGAGCACCTGATCCTGCGTTTGCGCCAGCATCGCGCGAGCCTGGACGACCTCGCCCGCGCTCGCCTTCGCGCCGCGATACGACGCCTGCGTCGCGTTGAGCTCATGCCGCATGTGATCGAGCAGCGCCTGGCGAAGCGCGAGCGCCTGCTTCGCGTAGATGGCGTCGAGCCAGGCCGCCGCGGTCCGCTGGCGCACCGTGGCCAGCTGCACGAGATAGTCCGCGCGTTCGCGGCCGACTCGCTCGTCGGCCAGCGCCGCGCGCAGCCGCCGCTTGTCGCCGGACACCCATTCCTGCTCGATGCCGATGCGGCGCATCGTCATGAAGTCCTGGCCGACGGTGAAGCGCTGCCCGCCGTTGACCGGCAGGTTGTCGATGCCGGCCTTGAGCATCGGGTCCGGCAGCTGGCCGGCCCTGACTGCCGCTTCCGAACTCGCGCGCACCGAAGCCTGCGCGGCCTGCATCGACGCGGAACGTTCGGTGGCGGCCTGCAGCGCGGCGTCCAGCGTGACGGGCGACTGCTGCGCATGGGCGCCCGCCGCCAGCAGCGCCGCCCAAAGCACGGGCGCGCGCCGGCACGCACGCCGCATGCGCGGCGTGCAGAAATCGAATGACATGGTGTAACCCCAAGTCGGAACCCGAATGGATTCCACGTCCCGAACACGGGACGAACCTCACCGCCTCGGCGGTGAACCGGTCAAATCGGGATCAGCTGATGCGGGGCGGGCGCCACAACCCGTTCGGGTCGCGGATCGGGACGGACTGCGCGTAGTGGAAGACGATCGTGCTGGCGAATGCAGCGGGACGGCTCACGTCGGCGCGGGCGGCCGGGTGATAGAGACTGCCGAACTGGCATTGGGCCGTCACCTTGCAGGCCATGCCCTTCGCTTTGGCCTTCGTGGTGTCGGTGGGCGACGCTTTCATCGAATCGCAGCCGCTCATGTCGGCGGACATGCTCATGCCCGTCTTCGCTTCCATCGACATCGTGTGCTGCATCGGACATTCACCGGTCAAGCCGCTGGCTGCCAGCCCGCTGATGGGCAGCACCGCGCAAAGCAGCAGCAGGATGAAGGTCCGAAGCAGTTTCATGGCGGCGATTATAGCGCGGCGGTTTGCGGTATGGCGCGGCGACGTGAGCGGCTTCTTACGGTGTCCGGCGCCGCCCCCAAAACGCGCTAGCGTGCCAGCCCATCGGCGGCGAGCACCTGCTGTACGGCCGGCCGCGCCCGCACCCGCTCGTACCACGCGCGCAGGTTCGCATGGCGGCTCAGGTCGATGTCCGCGTTGTACACCGAGCGCATCCAGTCGGCCTTGCCCCAGCCCGTCAGCGCGAACAGGTACGCATCGGCGACGGTGAACGTGTCGCCCGTCACGTACGGGTTGCCGTCGAGCTGCCGGTCGATCCACGCAAAGCGGCTGTCGAGCTTCTGCCGCACCGGGTCGACGTATTGCCCCGCCTGCACCGCGTAAAGCAGCGGGATGAAGCCCTTGTGGATCTCGGTGCCGAGGAAGTTCAGCCATTCCATCAGCCGGTAGCGGGCGAGCGTGCCGTACGCGGGCGCGAGCCGCGCTTCGGGGCGCCGGTCCGCGAGATACTGCGCGATCACCGGTCCTTCGCGCAGCATCGTGCCGTCGTCGAGTTCGAGCAGCGGCACGTAGCCGAGTTCGGTCACATCGTAGTAGTTGCGTCCGCCTTCAATGACGTGTTTGCGCGCGTCGACCTTGATGACCTGCGCGTCGATGCCGCTTTCGCGCAGCACGATGCAGATGGCCTGCGAACAGCTGCCGGGAGCGTGATAAAGCTTCATGCGTTTCCTTGATTGGATGGTTCGACTATCGATTCGCCGCGACGCGGGCGCTAATATCTCGCATCGGCGCGGCGCTGAGAAGAAGGCAGTCGTTTGTGCCGTAGTCACAAAAAAGTTACCGACAGGGTCAGCGGCATGAAGACGAGTGCGACAGGATGTTCCGTGGAAGAAGCGATGCGCATGCTCGGCGGCCGCTGGCGGCTGCTGCTCGTGTCGTATCTGCTCGACGGGCCGAAGCGCTTCAGCGACCTGCGCCGCGACATGCCCGGCATCTCGCAGCGGATGCTGACGCTCGATCTGCGCGCGCTCGAGGACGCCGGCTTCGTGCGGCGCACCGTTTATCCGGAGGTGCCGGTGCGCGTCGAGTACGATCTGACCGCGGACGGCGACCGGCTGCGGCCCGTCGTCGAGGTCATGCGCGCATTCGGGCTGTGGCTGAAGGCGCGCGATGCGCATTGCGAGGTCGACGCGCAAGCCGCGCTGCCCCGATAACCCCTTACCGAGAGAAACATCATGGAACTACACGCTACCGTCGGCGCGGCCACGTCCGATGTCGACGACGACGAAAGCTTCGCGAACATCTATTGCCACGACGCGGCGCAGAACTATTGCTTCTCGCTGCTGCGCTTTCCGGAGGAAACGTCGATCGAGGTGATGGTGCTCGACCAGCTCACCGCGCACGTGAACGATCTGTCGGTGCGGCTCACGGGCGACACGCTCGACGTCGAACTCGACGAGCGCACCGCCGCGCGGCTCGACGGCAACACGCATTACGTGATTCATCTTGCGCCCGGCGAACACGATCCCGTCGCGCTGCGCGCCGCGCTGAAGGAAATCTTCGACGGCAAGAGCGGATATCGCGACGACAGCGCAAGCGCGTAACGCGGCCCGCCCGATACTCGTTCACATCCCGCGCGTTCGCCCGCCGCCCGCGACACGCGTTTCGTGATTCCTGCCGCTGTTCCTCGCGCCCGCGGGGCGGCCGGACCTCACGGGCGGCACGCGCTATGCAGCCAGCGCGGCCGCCTTGATGTTGAACGCGCGCAGCAAGTCCTCGCGGAACGCATCGACGATCGGCTTGCCGCTCGCGTTGCGCTTCATCGCGAGATGCAGCGGCACATCGAAGCCGAACGTCGCACGGCCGACGGCCTTCACGAGCCCGCGCTGCTCGAACGGCTCCGCGTAATGCGCGGGCAGGTAGCCGAGATGGCCGCCCGACAGGATCAGGATCGTCGCGGCCTCGATGCTGTCCGCGCTCGCGGTCACGCGCCGCTCCGGCAGCGGACACTGTTCCTCCGGCACCGGATAGGTACGCCACACCCAGTCGTGCGCCTGCAGGTCGTCCATCGACACCGGCCGCGACACATGGAACAGCGGATGGCCGCGACCGCAGTAGATCACCTGCTCCTCGTTAAACAACGGCGTGTAGTCGAGCCCCGGCACGCGATGCCAGAAATACCCGATCGCGAAATCGAGCTGGTTGTTGACGAGGCCCTCCTCGAGTTCCTGCGGCGATGCGACCTTCATCGAGAACGTGACGGCCTGGTCGCGCTTGCGGAACGTGCCGATCGCGTCGGCGACGCGCGCGTTCTCGACAAGCGGCGCCTGCCCGATCAGCCCGATCGACAACGTGCCTACCAGCTTGCGGTCGATGTCGCGCACGCGCGCGACGAACTCCGACGTCGCCGCGACCAGCGTGCGCGCCGTGGCCGCGAAGCGTTCGCCCTTCGATGTCAGCCGAAAGCCGCCGCGACCGCGGTCGCACAGCTTGAAGCCGACACGCGCTTCCAGCGCGGAGAGCTGCGTGCTGATGGTCGACTGCCGCACGCCGAGCGATGCCTCGGCGGCCGTGATGCCGCGTGCGTCGACGACGGCCAGGAAGACCCGGATGAGCCGGAGATCGAGATCGGTGGTATTCGAAAACATGCTTCAAGCCGCTGCGCTTCTCGCGCGTTGCCGGGCCGGCACGACACCGGCCGCCCGCGCCGATGAACCTGACCGGACGCGCGCCGTCATCGGCAACTGCACGCGCCATACCCGTCGTTCGTGAACGACCGGCGCTTACATCGGGAAGCCCATCGCCTTGAGCCCGTTGATCCACGCGCGCTTCCAGCCGCCTTCGGCATCCGCGCCGTCGAACGCGTGGAACGTGATCTTCGCGGCGACCCAGCGCATCGGCTCGGGCGGGATGTAGCCCGGGCTCTGGTTCGCGATGTCGAGCTTGCGCTCCGGGCTGTCGCGGTCGAACAGGATGTTCAGCCCCATGAACGCGCCGAAACGGCTCGCCGCGACGCCGAAGCCCGTGTAGCCGGCGACGAACACGGCCTTGCCGCCGAGATAGCGCTTCGCGAACACCGAGCCGCGCGAGCAGTAGTCGATCGGGCCGCCCCACGCGTGCGAGAAGCGCACGTCCGCGAGTTGCGGGAAGGTCCGGTAGAACGCCTCCGCGAGCCGGTAGTAGGTTTCGCGCCGGCCGTCCTGGTGCGGTTCCGGGTCGCCGTCGAAGTGATAGCTGACCAGTCCGCCGAAGATGATGCTGTTGTTCTTCGTCAACCGGAAATAGTTGAGCTGCGTGCGCGTGTCGTACACGCCCTGGCGATTCTTCCAGCCGATCCGCGCGAGCTGTTCGTCGGTGAGCGGCTCGGTCGCGAGCACGTGATCGCGCACCTGCATCACGCGGCGGTTGATATCAGGAATGCCAACCTTTGCGGTGCCGCTGCCGAACACGACACGCGGCGCGCGCACGCTGCCCTTCGGCGTCGTCACGTACACGGTGCTGCCTTCGTCGGTGACGGTCGTGAGCGGCGTGTGCTCGTACAGCTTCACGCCGAGCTGCAGCGCCGCGCGCTTGAGCCCCCACGCGAGCTTCGCCGGATGCACGATACCGCTGCGGTTGCGCGACCACAGCGCGCCCGCGAACAGCGGCGAGTTCAGTTGCTCGAGCGTTTCCTCGCGGTTCAGCAGCACGACGTCGTGCCCGTATTCGCGATGCAGGTCGTAGTCGCCCTTCAGGTGCGCGAGGTGCCCGGGGTCCACCGCGACTGTCATCTCGCCGTTCCACTCGATGTCGGCGTCGATGGCGTAGCGCTTCAGCGTGTCCTCGAAGCCGTCGAGGTTGTGGTGGCCGAATTCCTCGAGCTGCGCGATGTCGTTCGGGAACACGCGCACCGCGTTCGGCAGCCCGTGCATCACCGACGTCGAGATGATCCCGCCCGCGCGGCCCGACGCGCCGTGCGCGACCTTGCCGGCCTCGATCAGCACCACCTTCAGGTGCGGCATCTGTTCCTTCGCCTGCACGGCCGTCCACAGCCCGGTGAAGCCGCCGCCGACGACCAGCAGGTCGGCCGTCACGTCGCCGACGAGTTCCGGCTCGGCGGCCGGCGCGGCCGGGTTGTCGAGCCAGTACGGGAACAGTTTCGTATTCGCGAGCGCCTCGGCGGCGCTCAGTGCGACCGGTACGTGACGCGCGGCGTGCGCGTGAGCCGGTGCGGCTTGTGTTGCTTCGTTGACTTCCATTTCCATGATCCCAGCCATTCCACGTGATCGCGGCCCGCGCATGCGATGCGTGCACGGCGTGCCGAATTCGCCGAATTCAGCGATTGCGCCGATTACTTCTATCGCCGCGGTTGCCTCGGTTGCGCCGACGGCGACGATCGGCGCGATGCACCGCAAGCCGCGACGCGTGCCTTCGACACCCGCGCAACGCACGTCGCCTGCAGTCGATCGAAAACGCCGCCGCCGGGCCTCGCGTCAACCTGACGACGACGCCACGGCGGCCGCTCGCATCACGACTTCTCGAGCAGCACGTAGAACTTCTTCGCGTCCTCGATCGTTTCCCAGCGGCCCGCGAAACCGGCCGGCAGCAGGTAGCCCTGGCCCGGCGTGAATTCCTTGCGGTTGCCTTCGACATCGGTCAGCGCGATCCGGCCCTCGACGAGCCACACCGCTTCGTCCGCCGCGGTTTCCGGGAACTCCACGGAGCCGACTTTGCCTTCCCACCAGCCGATGAGGTAGCTGCCGCTCTTGCCTTCGGCCGCGCGCCAGTCGCTTTCGTCCATCCCGAAGTCGAGCTTCGTGAATTCGCCCACGCCTGCGCCCAGCGGCAGGATGTCCTTGATCAGTTTGGTCATTTGAATCTTTCGTCTCTCGATTGAAAAAAGCAGAGACAAAGTTACTCATTTACACTGCCCCGGTATGCCCCCCTGCGGGGGGGACAAACCGCGTTTTCCGCGGCGCGCAGGGTCGCAGGACTCCGTACCGTATTTCCCCCTAATGACGTTTTTGACTTCGGACGCTAGAATCGCCGCCGCTTTTCACCGGGGAACCGCATGCTGCTCAACGTGAACCCCTTCCACCGCGACACCGACCGCTTCAACGTGTCGTTCAAGGCGCTGGGCGAGCTGATCGAGACGGTCGGCACGCCGCACTTCGTGCCGCGTCTCACGCAACTGCTGAACGACGTCGTGCCGCTCGACGTCGCGCACGTCGAGCGCTCGCGCGTCGACGGCACGATGCCCACCGGCTACCGCTGCGAATGGATCGGCAGCAGCGGCATCGGCACCGCGACCGCCGACATCTCCGACGTGATGACGCTCTACTACGAGCGCTTTCTCGACAGCGACCCGCTGTTCGCGGGGCTGCGCGGCAAGACGGGCACGATGCTGGTCGTGCGCGACATCGCGGCGATCCCGCCCGGCGAATTCCGCCAGCGGCTGTTCGACGACGTGCATATCGGCCATGAATGCGTGCTCGCGCGCGGCACCCGCTATGCGCAGCATTCGATCGCGCTGGAACGCGGCCGCGACCGCCCGCCGTTCACGCTCGCCGAAATGAACCGCTTTCGCAGCATCAGCGACGTGCTGTTCCCGCTGCTCGAGCTGCACGCATCGACCACCGCCGCGCGGCGCATCGCGCACCCGATGCCCGACGTGCATCCGCTCGCGCAGTTCGACGCGCGGATCGCGGCCGACGGCGTGAAGCTGTCGAAGCGCGAATACGAAACCTGCAAGCACCTGATCTCCGGCAAGACCGTGCCGGAAACCGCCGACATCCTCGGCGTGCGCGTCGCGTCGGCCGAGTCGTACGTGAAGCGTGCGTTCGCGAAGCTCGGGGTGCGCACGAAGCGCGAGCTGGCTGCGTGGGGCTCGGCCGTGCCGGCGTTTCCTGCGGCCGCAATGCGTGACCACGTAGGCGACGACGGCGACGACGCCGGCACGCCGCCCGCGATCGCCGGCTGATCCGGTCGCGCGTCGACGGCCGCCCGCCGCCGGTCGCGCCGCGTCGATGCGGCGGCGCCGTTCGCATCGAGATCCGTCGATGTAAACGTTGCGACTTCAAGATCTTCGCGCCCGCGTTCTCCTCTACCATCGGCCGATCGCTTTTCACCATAAAGAGGAGACGGCCCCATGCACCGCGAACTGAACCAGCCGATGGGCGGCAACGAGATGCCGCGCTTTGGCGGCATCGCCACGATGATGCGCCTGCCGCAGGCCGACACGACCGACGGCCTCGACGTGTGCTTCGTCGGCGTGCCGCTCGACCTCGGCACGTCGAACCGCTCGGGTTCGCGCTTCGGCCCGCGCCAGATCCGCACCGAATCCGTGCTGCTGCGCCCGTACAACATGGCCACGCGCGCGGCGCCGTTCGATTCGCTGCAGGTCGCCGACATCGGCGACGTCGCGACCAACCCGTATGACCTGAAGGATTCGGTGCGCCGCATCGAGGACGCGTATCACGAGATCGTCGCGAACGGCTGCCGGCCGATCACGCTCGGCGGCGACCACACGATCGCGTGGCCGATCCTGCGCGCGCTGCACAGGAAATACGGCAAGGTCGCCGTGGTGCACGTCGACGCGCACGCGGACGTGAACGACACGATGTTCGGCGAGAAGATCGCGCACGGCACGCCGTTCCGCCGCGCGGTGGAAGACGGCCTGCTGCAATGCGACAAGGTCACGCAGATCGGCCTGCGCGGCACCGGCTATCACGCGGACGATTTCGACTGGTGCCGCCAGCAGGGCTTCACCGTCGTGCAGGCGGAGGAATGCTGGAACCGGTCGCTCGCGCCGCTGATGGCGCAGGTGCGCGAACGCGTCGGCGACACGCCGGTGTATCTCAGCTTCGACATCGACGGTCTCGATCCGTCGTTCGCGCCCGGCACCGGCACGCCGGAAATCGGCGGCCTGTCGGTGCAGCAGGGTCTCGAGATCATTCGCGGGATGAAGGGGCTGAACATCGTCGGCGCGGATCTCGTCGAAGTGTCGCCGCCGTACGATCCGACCGGCACCACCGCGCTCGTCGGCGCGAACCTCGCATTCGAGATGCTTTGCGTGATGCCGGGCGTCGCCTACCGCTAATCCGATCGACAGGAACACGTTCATGTCCACCGCCGAGCTTTCCCCTTCCGCCGCGGCCATCGTGCTGCCCGCCGCGCGCATCGCCGGCCAGCCCGTGCGCACGCATTCCGATGAAGCCGGCGCGCCGATCTTCGATGCGTCGACCGGCGCGACGATCGGCTGGCAGGAATTCGCGACGGCCGCGCACGTCGACGCCGCGGTCCGCGCCGCGCGCGACGCGTTCGCCGGCTGGCGCGACACGCCGCCCGCCGAGCGCGGCCGCCTGCTCGCGACGATCGCCGAGCGCGTCGAAACCGACCGCGAGCGGCTCGCGACGCTGCAGATGCAGGTGAGCGGCAAGCCGCCGTTCGAGGCCGAAGCCGACGTCGGCGATGTCGCCGCGACGTTCGCGTATTACGCGACGCTGTGCGGGAACCCGGCGCTGTTCGAGGCCGAGCCCGTCGCGTTGCCGAGCGACACCGTCGCGGCCGAGCGCTTCCACGACGCGGTCGGCGTCGCCGCGCTGATCGTGCCGTGGAACTTCCCGATGGTCACGACCGCATGGAAGCTTGCGCCCGCGCTCGCGGCCGGCTGCACGGTCGTGCTGAAGCCGTCCGAACTGACGTCGCCGGCCGAGCACGCGCTGCTCGACCTGATCGCCGAAGCCGGCGTGCCGGACGGCGTCGTCAACGTCGTGAACGGCGGCGCCGAGGTCGGCGCCGCGCTCACCGCGCATCCGCTGATCGACAAGATCTCGTTTACCGGCAGCACGGCCGCCGGCCGCAAGGTCATGCAGGCCGCGGCCGAGGACATGAAGCGCGTGACGCTCGAACTCGGCGGCAAGTCGTCGCTGATCGTGCGCGACGACGCCGATCTCGACGTCGCAGTGTCGCTCGCGGTCGCCGGCGCCTTCACGAACGCGGGCCAGATGTGCTCGGCCACCGCGCGCATCCTCGTGCACGACAGCCTCTATCGCAGCTTCATGGCCGCTTTCGAGACGGCCGTGCGCGCGCTCGTCGTCGCGCCGCCTGCCACCGCGGAGGTCGCGATGGGGCCGATGATCTCGGCCGCGCAGCGCACGCGCGTCGAGGCGATGCTCGCGCAAGGCATCGCGGCGGGCGCGCGCGTCGCGTTCAGCGGGCGCGTCGCCGAGGCCGGCGGCAATGGCTTCTTCATGGCGCCCGTCGTGGTCGCGGAGCCGGCCGCCGACAACCTGCTGTGGACCGACGAGGTGTTCGGCCCGGTCGCGTGCGTGAAGTCGTTCCGCACCGACGACGAGGCGATCGCGCTCGCGAACGACACGCGCTACGGGCTCGTCGCGACCGTCGTGACGCGCGACGCGGAAGTCGCGAAGCAGTTTCAGGCACGCGTGCGCGCCGGGCTCGTGTGGATCAACGCGCCGCAACTCATCTACCCGCATGTGTGCTGGGGCGGCTTCGGGCTCAGCGGAATCGGCCGCGAACTCGGCGTGACGGGCCTGCGCAGCTACCAGGAACTGCGCCACGCGATGCGCGCGATCGATTGACCTGCGCGGCCGTTCAGGCCGCCGGCGGCACCATCCCCGGCGGGCCGGCGCGGCACCGCGGGCCATGCCGGCCGCGCGGGATGCCGAAGCCGCCGGGCACCACGCGCGGCGCATCTTCGGCACCGTCACCGTCGATGCGCGGCCGCTTCGGCCTCCGTATCGTGATACTCGACGAACGCCGCGATCTTCCCGTTTTCGATCGTGAGCAGGTGTACCCAGTCGTCCTCGTACGTGCGCCCGGTCGAATGGACACGCCAGCGTTGCGTGCCGAGCACGACGACCCGGTTGCCGCTCGCGATGAACTCGAGCGGCTCGAAGCGTTCCGCGGTCTGCGCCGACGCAAGCGCCGCGAAGAACGCCGCGACCGCCTGCTGCCCATGTCGTCTGCCGACGAACGGAACGACGTCGGCCGGCCCCGGGATGAACCAGTCGACGCTGTCGGAAAGCGTCTGCAGAATGCCCTCGATATCCGCGCGGCCGAACGCCGCGTATGCCTGCTGCACGAGTTGCACGTTGTCTTGTTCGCTCATCGCCCTCTCCCGTCATCGCAGGTTCGCCGCGGACAATTCAGCATAGTCGAACCGCGAGGCGGCCCCCATGAGGGTCTCCGGCAATCGGGCCGTGTGGATTCCGTATGAGCATCCGTTGCGTGATCGCATCGCCCTGCCAAATGAAGCAATGCGCCGACGAATACGCGGCATGGCCGGGATCGGCGCTCCGCCACGAGACGAGATGCGGATGAGTCCGCGCCGATATCCCGCATAATCGGGCGTTGAGCGCCGCCGCGGGAAGAGACATCGTGCGAGCGCATCAATTCAAAACAGGAACGGGTGCGATCCGGCTCTCGCTGCAAGGCGGCGGCGGCCGCCCCGGGGGAAGACCAGGCAATCCCGCTGAAGACAGGACACCGACACATGGACCGAGCCGAGCACATCAGCATCGAACAGGCGGTCGATCTGCCCGCCGACGAACTGAACGGATGCGACTTTTCGTTCGAGATCGCGTGGGAGCTGAATGCGCCGTACCAGGATCTGCTCG
This sequence comes from Burkholderia sp. BCC1988, assembly GCF_905339895.1. Taxonomy (NCBI): domain Bacteria; kingdom Pseudomonadati; phylum Pseudomonadota; class Betaproteobacteria; order Burkholderiales; family Burkholderiaceae; genus Burkholderia; species Burkholderia sp. BCC1988. Next base: position 172,486 of record NZ_CAJPHA010000002.1, on the reverse strand, counting down.
ATTTGCGCGCGCTGCCCGTGCAGCGCAAGGACTACGGCTTCGATCCGGCCGGCTGGGCGCGCGAGGCGTCCGGCGGCACCGCGCTGTTCCGCGCGAGCGCGGGCGGGCGCCTCGCGGGATTCGTCGCGATCACCGAAAGCTGGAACGGGATGGCCGAGATCGCGGAACTCGCGGTCGACCGCAGCTGCCGGCGGCAAGGAATCGGCCAGTTCCTGCTCGCGGCCGCGGAAGCGTGGGCGCGCAGCCGCGGGTTCGGCTTCATGCGGCTCGAAACGCAGGCGAACAACGTCGCGGCCTGCTGCACGTACGCGCGGGCGGGCTTCGTCGTGGGCGGCCACGACCGCTTCCTGTACGCCGACGGCGCGAACGACGGGGAAGTCGCCCTCTTCTGGTACAAGGATCTGCGCGACGGGCAAAGCGCGAAGAGCCGGACGGTCGATCCGGAATCGATGCGGCCGCTGTCGTGACCGACGACCCGCCGCCGCCCGCTCCGGTCCTGCTTGCGCCTTTGCTTGCGCCTTACTTCCGCGTCGCGACGATGAACAGGCGCGGGAACGGCAGCAGCACGGTGCCGTCGTCGAGCGACGGGTAGCCATCCGGACCGGCGAGCGCATCGCGATAGCGCGCGACGAACGCGTCGCGTTCGCCTTCATCGAGTGCCGCGAGGAACGGCCGCAGCGCGCTGCCCTTGAACCATTCGACGACCGCATCGGCGCCGCCGCGCAGCGGATGGTAGTAAGTCGTGCGCCAGACATCCACCCGCGAACACGACGGCGACAGCAGCGCGTAGTAATACCGCGCGTCGAACCGCTCGGTGCGCGCCGCGCCTTTGAGCTTGTCCGCCCAGGGCCCGCCCGCGGCGACCGCGCGCATCAGCCGGTGCGCGGGTTCGTCGAGGTTGTCGGGCATCTGCACCGCGAGATGGCCGCCCGGCGCGAGCCGGCCGACGAGCGACGGAAACAGCGTGTCGTGCGCCGGCACCCATTGCAGCACCGCGTTCGACAGGATCAGGTCGTAGCCGCCCGGATCGTCCCACGTGGAGACATCCGCGAGATCGAAACGCAGCGCGGGCAGGCGCTTGCGCGCGGCCGCGATCATGTCCGGCGACGCGTCGATCCCGCGCACCGTCGCGTCGGGTGCGCGTGCGATCAGCGCTTCGGTCGAATTGCCCGGCCCGCAGCCGATGTCGAGCGCGGTATGGATCGGCGTGTCCGGCACGGCGGCCAGCAGGTCGCGGACAGGCCGCGTGCGTTCGTCTTCGAATCGCACGTACTGTCTGGCGTATTGATCGGGTGGAATTGTCACGATATGCCTCCGGCTCGGCGTGGACGGCGTCGCGCTACCCGTCGCCGTCGATGCAGCACATGCTGCGATCCCGCCGGTCTTCGGTAGCGACGCCGGCGCGGTGACGTCAGGCTACCTCGCTCAAAGCGTCTTGACCATGAACACGCGCGCCGTCCCTTCCGGCTCGCACGGCACCTCGCCGAACGCCTCGTAACCGTGCTTCCGGTAGAAGTCCGGCGCCTGGAACGTAATCGTGTACAGCACGGCGCGCGCACACCCGCGCCGCTTCGCCTCCGCTTCGGCCTCGCGCAGCAGCCGGCTGCCGAAACCGCCGCCACGCAGCGATTCCGGCAGGTAAAAGAGGTCGATGAAGAAGAGGCCCAGCGACGTCCGGCCGGTGAGGCCGCCCACGACCTCGCCGGTCGCGGGATCGGTCACGTAGACGTCGAGCGCCGCCGTGTCGGATCGGCCCGTCATCGCGTGGTTGAACTCGCCGAGCTTGCGGCTGATGAGGTCGCGTGCGGCCGGCTGCTCGATGTCGGTCAGTTGAAGCGAAACGGCGGGATGCGCGTTCATGGCGTGAAGGTGTACGTGAAGGGGCCGCCGGGCCTGCAGCGTCCACGGCGGACGTCGTGAATCGACGCGAAACGACCAGGCGTCAGTTGTACCCGAGAATCGCCACCGCCGCGACATCCGGCCGATCGATCGTGCTGCCGACGAGCGACGTCATCGGCTCCTGCAGCACGGCCTGATACGACGTCACGCGCACCTCTTCCGGCGCGCCGGCGTCATCCCGACCGGGTTCGTCGAATGCGTCGTAGCCAGTGAAAAAACCCGCTTGCGTTTGCGTAAAAGTCATCTCCACTCCTTTCGATATGTCGTCGATGTTCTGATTCAATTTGCCTGTTGCAACGTCGCCGCTTGCACGGCTGCGCCGCCATGCGCGGCCTCCGACCGCGCGAGCTGCGCGCGCGCGCGCCGCGTGATGTGAATCACCGCGAACACGACCGGTGCGATCAGCAGGCCTTCCGCCAGTTCGGGATCGACCGGCAGGTTCATCACGTGCAGCGCCTTGAACGCCGCGGTTGCGAGCGACAGCACGTAGTACGAAATGGCCGCCACCGACAGCCCTTCGACCGCGTGCTGCAGATGCAGCTGGTTGCGCGCGGTACGCTCCATGCCCGCCAGCAGGCGCGTGACGTCCTTTTCCTGCGCGAGATTCACGCGCGTGCGCAGCAGGTCGACCGCGCGCGCGATCCGCGCGGCGATCTGCTCGTGACGCGCCCACACGCTGCGGCAGGTTTCCATCGCCGGCGCGAAGCGCCGCTCCATGAACTCCGCGATCGTCGGCATCCCTTCGATGCGCTCCTCGCGCAGCTCGTGGATGCGCGCCAGCACGAGCTTTTCGTAAGCTCGCGACGCGCTGAAGCGGCCGCCGGACCCCGACAGCGCTTCGACCCGCACCGCGAGATGCGTGAGCTTCACGAGCAAGGCCGCGTCGTCGCCGTCGGCGCCGCCCGCGTCCATCCGCTGCATCAGCGCATGCAGCGCCGCGTGGATCTCGTCGAGCTCGCGGCTCATCCGCCGTGCGACCGGCAACGCGAGCAGCGCCATCATCCGGTACGTCTCGATTTCATGGAGGCGTTGCAGCAGGCGGCCGCCCTGCTCCTCGCGGAAATCCTCGTCGACGACGAGAAAGCGCATGAAGCCGTCGTCGCGCACGTGCCAGTCGCAGTACACCTTGCCGCCGCCGAGCACGTTGCTGCCGACGAGCGCGGGCCCGTCGATCCAGCGGCGCAGGTCGCCGCACACGAGCCGCGCGGCATCGCCCGACAGCAACTCCATGCGCACCGCGACGAAGCGGATGCCCGCGAGCCGTGCGAACCAGGCGGCCGGAATCCCTTCGATCGCGAGATCGTCGAAATAGCCGGTGTCGCGGCGCGGCGCGACGAACGTAAAGGTCGAGAATTCGGTGTGGCGCTCCCACTTCAGGTACCAGCCGCCCGGCGACTGCACCGCGTAGTGGGTCGCGCCGTCCTGCGGCGCGGCAATGCCGGTGTCGCGGCACAGCGCGTGCAGCAGCGTTTCGTGGATGTCGGGCTGGCCGTCCGCGTAGATCGCGTAGTGCGTGAGCGACACGGCTTCGGCGAGCCGCAGGAACGGCCGGGCATGCAATTCCGCGGCCAGTGCGGCACGCAATGGATGATCCATCATCGGTACACCACTCTTCCCTGTTCGGCGCTGCGTGCCGGGCTGGCCGGCGTGATCGCCGCACCGCATCGAACGATGCGGCCGGCTCGATGCCACTATGGCAGACACACAGCGACAATAAAAACGCATAATGCTGATCGTTACGTTCAGTTTTCCTGATACCGATGAAGATGCTCGATCACGACGTGCTGGCCACCGTCGTCGCCGTCGCGGAAACCGGCAACATGACCCGCGCCGCCGAAGCGGTGAACCGCTCGCAATCGGCCGTGAGCATGCAGATCAAGAGCCTGGAAGACGCGATCGGCCGGCCGCTGTTCGTGCGCAAGCCGCGCAGCATCGTGCTGACGCGCGAAGGCGAGGTGCTGCTGGGATTCGCCAGACGAATGCTGGCGCTGCGCGACGAGGCGTGGGCGGCCGTGGTGCGGCCGGAAGTGACGGGTAAGGTGGTCATCGGCGTGCCGGACGACTATGCGTCGTCGCTGCTGCCGTCGGTGCTGAAGAAATTCTCGGCGACCTATCCGAAGGTCGAGATCCAGGTGATCGGGCTGCCGAGCAGCGCGCTCGCGCCGCTCCTGAAGGACGGCACGGTCGATCTCGTGTGCGGCACGCGCATCAAGGGGCTGTCCGGCGACTTCATCCGCCACGAGCCGATGGCATGGGCCGCGATGACGAACGGGCCGCGCGTATGGGAAGAACGGCCGCTGCCGATCGCGGTGTTCATGCCGGGCAGCGTCGCGCGCGAGAACGCGATCCGCAGCCTCGAACGCGCGAAGCTGCCGTTCCGCACTTCGTATGAAAGCCCGAGCCTGCTCGGTCTGCTCAGCATGGTCGAGGCCGGCCTCGCGGTCGCGCCGCTCGCGCGCTGCGCGATACCCGCGCAACTGTCGATGCTCGGCCGCTCGCACGGGCTGCCCGATTTGCCGCCGCTCGAACTGATCCTCGCGCGCAGCACGAAATCGAAGCGCCCGCCGTGCGACTTTCTCGCGGAACAGCTGATGGAAGACCTGCAGCGCCAGACCGGCCAGACCGGCGACGCGTGATCAGCGCGTCGCGCCGAACCCGGCCGCGCCCAGCGCCGCATTGACGTTCGCGGCCACCCGATCGACGAGCGCTTCCAGCGTATCGCCGCATACCTGCGCGTGTTCCGGCGCGACGTGCTCCGCGCGTTGCCAGCCCCACTGCGCGCCCGACACGACCGATAGCGTCGCGCCGAAGCGGTTGCCGTGGCGGCGGCCGAAGGTGCTCACGCGCCGCCCGGCCACGTAGTCCTGCTCGGGCAGGCAGAGCCGGATCTCGACCGCGACCTGGTCGCGATCGTTGACGCGCGCGGCGGGGCTCACCGACGCTGCGAACACCTTGCCGATCCGCCAGGTCACGAAGCTCTCCCAGGCCTCGAGCGGCCCGCCGGCCGCGTCGACCCGCTCGGTGTCCACCGACCACTGATGCCGGTCGGGCACGACGATCGCCTGATGCAGCAGCATTTCGGCCACGCGCACCGTCGTCACGAGCTGACGCGCGAGTTGCTGGCCGGACGGCAGCAATGCCGTCCGTAACCGGCCGCTCGCCGGCCGCGCGACAGGTACGGCTTCCAATAGATCCATGACTCCTCCGTATTCGTGATCGGCGCCGCGCACGCAGCATCGCGCGCCGGTTCGCCGCCTGCGGGCGGACGACACGGCGACCGGCGATCGGGCGGCGGATCGGACAAGCCATCAAGGAACGAACGACAACCCACGAGCAACAACCGTTCCCAGCTTCACCGTGCGTTCGGCCCGACATGCAATCGGCGCGCGACCGGCCCGATCACCGCATCGGCCTGCTGCGCGATCAGCATGTGCAGCGTGAAATCCAGGTCTTCCGGCGCGATGTCGAAGTGCACGTGGACCACGTCGCGCACGGCACGCGCGCTGACGACATACACGCCGAGCGGGGAATGCAGCAGCGCCGCGAGCCGGGCGTGCGCGCGTTCGCCGGAATCGGCCGTCAAGGTGACGGGCAACTGCAGGCGCGGGCGCGGCGGCGGGAACGGAATGACATTGCTGGGTGCGCCGGCGCGCAACTGGCGGCCGACGACATCGCAGGCGGGAACGGGATGAATGAAGGTCATGGAGCGGACGGAGGCCGTCCCGGCTGTTCGACACGTCCCCAGCTTAGAAGAGACCGGATAAACGTCGTGCAAAAAAACGGGCCGCCCGTGCAAAAAACGGCACGGGGGACATAACACGACACCGAGCTGCGGCGGGCCGCGCGATCGTCATGCGCGCGTTGCGGCCGCGCGCCGCGGTTCGCGTCAATCTCACCCGCGTTTGCGCCGCCCTGCCCCGCTAAGCGAACGCTTCGAGCGACGCGCGCCGCCGCTCGTCGACCATCGATTCGATCAGCGACACCAGATCGTCGGTCAGCGGATCGCAGATGCCCGGCGAGCGATGCAGTTCGAGATCGGCCGCCGGCAGCGGCGGCAACCCGTCGGTCTCGTCGAGCACGCGCCAGTTCTCGGGCAGCGTGCAGCGGTCGATCATCGTCACGGCCGCGCCGTGGTTCACCGCGATCTTGATGCCGGTCGGGCTCTGGCTCGTATAGACGACGTGATACGGCCGCTCGGCCGTCGCGAGCGCCTGCAGCCCGCGCTGCCGGTAGCAGCACGTCTCCGGAAACAGCGCGAGCGGCACCGACGCCTGCGGGCCGAGCGCGAAATCGCGGTGCGCGGCCCACACGACCTCGTGCCGGCCGAGCAGCCGCCCGCCCGCGTTCGGCCCGTGCCGCACGACGAGCGCGACGTCGAGCTCGCCGGCCTGCAGCCGTTCGAGCAGTTCGAGCGACGTGCGGCAATGCACGTGGAAGCGCGCGCCCGGCCGCATCGCATAGAACGACTTCAGCAGGTCGGGCAGCCAAAGCTCCGCATAGTCCTCGGGCAGCCCGAAGCGCACGACGCCGCGGTCGCTGCTCGCCTGCTTCAGCGCGAGGATCGCGTCGTTCTGCACCTGGATGATGCGGCGCGCATGGATCAGGAAATTCTCGCCGTCGCGCGACAGTTCGAGCCGCCGGCTGTTGCGCATGAACAGGTGCGTGTCGAGCCGCTCCTCGAGCGTGCGGATCCGCAGGCTGATCGTCGATTGCGTGCGATGCAGTTGCCGGGCCGCCGCGGTGAAGCCGCCGCTCTCGACGACGGCGACGAATGCGCGGATCAGCTCGGGATCGAGCGAACTGAGCTTCGACCAATCGGGCCTTTGAATGGCAGCCATCGGAATTACTCGCTTTCGAAAAAAGAAGGGAAGAAGAAAGATAGGGCTCGGAGCACGCCGATTGTTGTCCGGAAGCGCCCGGCCCTCCAACCCCTGCCCGGGTATGACAAACCCGGAGCCGGTTCGCGAATGCCCACCCGCCGATCCCGCCCCGCCCGCCGTCACGACGCCGGCCGAGGCCCGCCCGGCGGGCCTCCGCGCGCCGGGCTCCGGGCATTCCCGGAGACGACGAAAACTCATAGCCCGATCAGAAAACATCGATTCACCGGCCGCGCCGCGGCCCACCACAATCGCCTCACTCCCAACCTCATCGACGAGACACCGCAATGACCGCATCCCAACCCAGGCAGCTTTACATCGGCGAAGGCTTCGAAGGCCCCGGCGTCAATCTCGCGCACATCAACGTGCTGGTCGGCCCGCGCAACGGCCCGGCGGGCCAGGCGTTCGCGACGGCCCTCGCGACGCCGTCGGCCGGCCATGCGCCGTTCGTCGTGATCGCGCAGCCGGGCGTGCCGACCAAGCCGCTCACGCTGTACGTCAACAAGGCGCAGATCGCCAGCGATTTCCACGGCAACGCCACGTGGGGCGCGTCGCAGGCCGGCATCGCGAAAGCGGTGGCCGAAGCGCTCGAGAACGGCACGCTGCCGCCCGAGGCGGAAAACGACTGGGTCGTCGTGTCGGCGAACTGGGTGAACCCGCAGACCGACGATCTCGATGCCGTGTTCGAGAACAACTATCGCGCGTGCCGCAACGCGATCGTCGCCGCGATGGAAGGGCTGCCGCATCGCGATGCGGTATTCGCCGCCGCGCGCGACGTGTCGAACCCGTTCTACACCCCGAAGAAAAACTGACGACGACGAGCGGCCGACACAAGGCCGCACCTGGAGGAAACATGGAATACGTCCGCCTCGGCCAGTCCGGCCTGAAGGTGTCCCGCCTGTGTCTCGGCACGATGAACATGGGCACCCCCGAATGGAAGCCCTGGATCTTCGACGAAGCGCAGAGCGAGCCGATCGTGCGCCGCGCGCTCGACGCCGGCGTCAACTTCATCGATCTCGCGGACTTCTATTCGACGGGCGTCGGCGAGGAAGTGGTCGGCCGCATCCTGAAGCGCAACGCGCGCCGCGAGGAGCTCGTCGTGACGACCAAGGTCGGCTACGACATGGGCAGTTATCCGAACGCGGGCGGCCATTCGCGCAAGCACGTGCTCGACGGTATCGACGGGTCGCTGACGCGGCTCGGGATGGATTACGTCGACATCTTCATGCTGCACTTCTTCGACGTGAACACGCCCGTCGAGGAAACCATGAGCGCGCTGCACGACATCGTGCGCGCGGGCAAGGCGCGCTATATCGGCGTATCGACGATGTACACGTGGCAGTTCGCGAAGATCATGCAGGCCTGCGAACGAAACGGCTGGGACAAGCCGATCAACATGCAGCTGCAGCTGAACCTCGCGTATCGCGAGGAAGAGCGCGAGATGGTGCCGTACTGCATCGACCAGGGCGTCGGCGTGTCGGTGTTCAGCCCGCTCGCGCGCGGCCTGCTGACCTGCGAGCCGCAATCGACGCGCAACCAGACCGACTTCTTCACCGCGCAGATGTACGGCGACGCTGCGTCGCTCGCGATCGCGGAATCGGTCGCGAAGGTCGCGAAGCGCCGCGGCGTACCGCCCGCGCAGATCGCGCAGGCGTGGGTGCTGAGCCGCCCCGGCGTCGCGAGCATGCTGGTCGGCGCGGATTCCGTCGCGCAGTTCGACAGCGCGCTCGGCGCGCTTGAAACGCAGCTCACCGAGGAAGAACTGCACGAACTGGAACGCAACTACACGCCGTGCGACCTGATCAACGACTACACGGCCGGCAAGCGCATCGCGCGCGCGTCGCGTCCGGCGCAGGGCAGCTTCGCAACGGACTGAAGGGCTGCGGCTCCGACGCACTGAAGGAACGACACACATGAACGAATTTCTGAGGACCGGCCATTACATCGGCGGCGAATGGCACGAATCGCATGGCGCGAGCGATGCGACCTATCCGGTGCTGAACCCCGCGACCGGCGAGACGATCGCGAAAGTCGCGAAAGGCGGCGCCGACGACACGCAGCGCGCCATCGACGCGGCCGCGCACGCGTTTCCCGCGTGGCGCGCGCTGACCGCGAAGGAGCGCGGCGCACGCGTGAAGCGCTGGGGCGAGCTGATGCTCGAGCATCGCGATGCGCTCGCCGAGCTGCTGACGCGCGAGCAAGGCAAGCCGCTCGCGGAAGCGCGCGGCGAAGTCGCGTACGCGGCGAGCTTTCTCGAATGGTTCGCGGAAGAAGCGAAGCGCATGTACGGCGACGTGATCCCGAGCCCGAAGCCGGATTCGCAGATCGTCGTCACGCGCGAGCCGGTCGGCGTCGTCGCGGCGATCACGCCATGGAACTTCCCGCTCGCGATGATCACGCGCAAGGCCGGCCCCGCGCTCGCGGCCGGCTGCACGATGGTGCTGAAGCCGTCCGAGGAAACGCCGCTGTCGGCGTTCGCGCTCGCGGTGCTCGCCGAGCGCGCGGGCGTGCCGGCCGGCGTGTTCAACGTCGTGTCGGGCGACGCGGTCGCGATCGGCGAGACGCTGACGAGTTCGTCCGTCGTGCGCAAGCTGTCGTTCACGGGCTCGACGCGGGTCGGCAAGCTGCTCGCGAAGCAGTCGGCCGACACGCTGAAGAAGCTGTCGCTCGAACTCGGCGGCAACGCGCCGTTCATCGTGTTCGACGATGCCGATCTCGATGCGGCGGTCACGGGCGCGATCGCGTCGAAGTTCCGCAACACGGGCCAGACCTGCGTATGCGTGAACCGCTTTCTCGTGCAGGACGGCGTGTACGACGCGTTCACGCGCAAGCTGGCGGACGCCGTGCGCACGCTGCGCGTCGGCAACGCGCTCGCCGGTGAAGTCGACCAGGGGCCGCTGATCAACGAGGCAGCGCTCGGCAAGGTCGAGCGGCACGTGGCCGATGCAACCGCGAAGGGCGCGCACGCGCTCACCGGCGGCAAGCGCCACGCGCTCGGCGGCACGTTCTACGAGCCGACCGTGCTGACCGGCATGACGCCCGACATGCTGATCGCCGAAGAGGAAACCTTCGGTCCCGTCGCCGGCTGCTTCCGCTTCACGACCGAGGAAGAGGCCGTCGCCGCGGCCAACGACACGCCGTTCGGGCTGTCCGCGTACTTCTACACGCGCGACCTCGGCCGCGCGTGGCGCGTGTCGCGTGCGCTCGAGAGCGGGATGGTCGGCGTCAACGACGGGATCATCTCGACCGAAGTCGCGCCGTTCGGCGGCGTCAAGCAATCGGGGCTCGGCCGCGAAGGCTCGAAATACGGCCTCGACGAATACGTGGAACTCAAGTACACGCTGATGGCCGGCCTCGGCCGCTGACCGCTCCCCGCGGTCGACCCGCGCCGCGCGCCGCCCGGGCGCGCGGCGCCTTGCACGGCGCTCGCGGGCATTCGTGCCCGCGCAGGCCGCCGCATCGCGCATGACAATCCAGGAGGCAGCTTGACCCCAGCCAACGTTCAATCCGGCACCGCGCGCGCGTTGCCGCTGTCGCGTGGCGCCGATGCGCCGCACCGCCCCGTCGCGCTCGACGACGTGCCGCTCAACCGCTTCCACGTGAAGATCGCCGGCCTCACGTTCGGCGCGCATTTCACCGAAGGCTACACGCTCGGCACGATCGGTTATGCGCTGGCCGCGCTCGGCAGGCAGATGCCGATCGACGCGTTCTGGATGGGGATGATCGGCAGCTCGGCGCTGATCGGCATCTTCTTCGGCAGCCTCGTGTTCGGCTGGCTGTCCGACCGGATGGGCCGGCAGAAGATCTTCCTGACGAGCTTCGTGATCATCACGGCGGCCGCGTTCGCGCAGTTCTTCGTCACGTCGCCGCTCGAACTGTGCGTGCTGCGCGTGCTGATCGGCTTCGGGATGGGCGGCGACTTCACCGTCGGCCACGCGATCCTCGCCGAATTCTCGCCGCGCAAGCATCGCGGTGCGCTGCTCGGCTCGTTCAGCGTGATCTGGACGATCGGCTATGTCGCCGCGAACGTGCTCGGCCTCGCGTACGGCGACGCCGCGCCCGACGCATGGCGCTGGCTGCTCGCGTCGGCTGCATTGCCCGCGCTGATCGTGCTGGTGCTGCGGATCGGCACGCCCGAATCGCCGCGCTGGCTGCTCGGCAAGGGCCGCGCGCAGGAAGCGCGCGCCATCGTCGCGAAACATTTCGGGCCGCACGTGATGCTCGACGGTTCGGCCGAACCGCAGGCGAATGCCGGCTTCGCGCGACTGTTCCGGCGTGACCTGATCCGCCGCACGCTTTTCAACTGCGCGTTCTTCGTGTGCCTCGTGATTCCGTATTTCGCGATCTACACGTTCCTGCCGACGATCCTGAAGACGATCGGCCTCGCCGAAGGCTTCGGTGCGGACCTGCTGCTGAACGCGTTTCTCGTGCTGGGCGCGCTGATCGGCATCTGGCTGACGATCCGGCTGTCGCGACGCGGCTTCCTGATCGGCTCGTTCGCGGTGACGTGCGCGTCGCTCGTCGCGCTCGCGGTGCTGCCGTCGACGGCGGTCGTCGCGATGATCGTCGCGTTCGCGATCTTCACGCTGACGATGTCGGCGTTCAGCAACCTCGTCGGCGTGTTCCCGCCCGAGTGCTTCCCGACCGAAGTGCGCGCGAGCGGCGTGGGCCTCGCGATCGCGTGCAGCCGGCTCGGTTCGGCGATCGGCACGTTCCTGCTGCCGGCCGGCATCGCGACGCTCGGCTTTCACGCGACGATGTTCGCGCTCGCGGGCGTGTTGCTGGTGGGGATGATCGTGTCCATCGCGTGGGCGCCGGAGACGAAGCATCTGACGCTGGAGGAAGCGTCGGGGCATTGACGAGGGTGGCGGGCTGCGTGGCCGCCGGCTTCATCGCGCGCGAGGCGTTTGCCTCGACTCGCCGCCGATGCGCGCCGGCGACACCGAGCGCGATTCTGTCGCACCCGGTCGTGGGCGGGCTCGCTCATTCCGGGCGCGATGAGATGCTCGCGTTCGCTCAGAACAGAATCGACGCGTAGTCCCTCGCGCCGTGCAGGACGTGAAGGATGTCGATCCGCGTCGGCGGATCGCCGACGACTCGATAGAAGATCTGGTAGTTGCCGTACACGCGGTGCCGCACGCCGTAACGCTCGAAGCGCGGCACCAGCGGAAACGCCAGCGGCATCGCGGCCAGACTCATGCACTTGTCGCGAATCTCCCGCACGAACGTCACGGCGCGTTGCGGGTTGTCGCGTGCAATGTAATCGGCGACCGCTTCGAGTTCGGCAATCGCAAAATCGGACAGGCGCACGATCAGGCCTGCCGATCCGCCTGCGCCCGATACTTCGCCTCGAGACGATCGAAGACTTCCGCCGCCTCGGCGCCGCGCCCTGCTTGCGCATCGGCCAGGCTGCGCGCGATCACCGCGTCCAGCGCGTTCAGTTGCGCCTCGCGATCCTGGATCAGGCGCACGCCTTCGCGCAGCACTTCGCTCTTGGACCCGTAACGCCCCGATTCGACCAGCTTCGCGACATAAGCCTCCAGTTGCTGGCCCAGTTCCGCACTGATCATGTCGACCTCCCGAACGGATTGAATTCGATCCATCAAGCGTATCCCGGCTATCAACTATTATCAAGAAGACGATCTCCAGAGGGTCAGCGCGAATGCTTTCACATCCGATCGGGCGGATGAACGGAACCTGATTCCGACAGGCTGCTGCGGCGCCGGCATTCATCCGGTTTTCGCCTTCACGCGTGAAGCCTTGCCGAACGCTCACCATGCGGACACCGATCATGATCGAAGACATCGTCACGCCACAACCCGGCCTGAAGGTCTATGCGTCGGACACCGACGTCCTCGCCGCGCACCAGGCCGCACTCGCGCGCCACATCCGCTCGTGTCGATCGACCTGTCGGCGATCGATCCGTAATGGGAGGGCTGGATCCACCTGGTCAGCCCGGTCGAACCTTATGACGGGCTCGTCGGGCAGGACACGGCCGCGCACCACAACGACTATCTGCGCGCGAACTGGATCGGGTTCCGGCTCGACGAAAACAACCGCTATACGTTGCTCGGCGACCCGCGCTACTTCTATCCGGAGAACCCGCCCGACACGTACGACGCAGGCTTTCGCAAGGAACTGGACACGCATTACACCGGGCAACAGGCCATACGAGCCGGTCAGCCGCGCGGCGCTGCTGACGTTCGACTGGTCGTAAGGCCGGCGGGACGGCGGGCGTTCCGTCTCGCGGTTGGCCGTTCGGCGGACTCGGCGCGGCGGATTCGCGGCGATATGCTGGGGTTTTCCATTCTTCCGGCCACCATGTCTACCCAACCCGTCGATCTCAGTCATACGTTGCCGTACGAGAAGGCATTTTTCGACGGTCACTTGGCGATCGAGCGTAACGATCTGGACATCTCCGCATTGCTTGGTATGGATGACGAAGTTCCTGACGGGTTGCTCGCTTCGTTATGCGGCGCGCCGTCCGGATCGGACGTACAGGCCTATCTCGACAGTGCGGGCAGACTGACGTTCTCCGTCACACACCCGACGTTGATCCAATCGGAAAACCGGATATCCGTCTTCCAAACTGGCGACTCGCAGGTACTCGAACTTCGCTCAATCGATCTGGTCGACAGCGCAGCCGCCGGGCTCGGCGCGGCTATGCTCTGGAGAATCGTTCGAGCATGTGATACGTTGGGCATCGCCCGGATCACCGCCTTCGCGATCGGCGGCCGCAAAGCGCCGCCGGAATCGGGCGGCCAGCGGCTCTACGGATACTACGCGTGGCCGAGGTTCGGCTTCGACGCTTCCATTCCTGGCGCGCACGCAGACGAAGCCGCGCTGTTCCAGTTCTTTCGGGGATACCCGGTCGGGCTGGCCGATGGCTCGCTTCGATCACTACGCATGCTTTATACGACTCGAATCGGACGAGACTTCTGGCGAGCCGCCGGATCACATCGGTGGATGACATTCGACGTTGCATCGCATGGCGCATCCGTGCTGGCGCTACGCGATTACTTGATCGAGAAGGGGATTTACGATGCCAGAAAAGCATAGCCCGATAACCCGATTCCGGATTGCGCGGCCGTCAGCGGCACGCAGGCGCACGACGAACGGGAATCGTGTCGTCCGGCGCGCGGAAATGCGACGACTCCTTGAAGAATTCCTCGCATACGAACTCCGTCGCAATCTCGCGCGTGCGTCCTCCGCCGAACTGGCCGCACCGCCGATCAGCACGCCCGCCGCGCCGCTGCCGAGAACCGTCTTCAACGTGGGACGCATCGATCCGTCGAAGTGCAAGTTACCCATCATTTCGGAAGCCGAGGCCAGAGCCATCGGGGGCCGCGAAACGTTCATGCACTTCGGCCTGGACCCCGATTTGTATTCCTCGGCTGGTGACACTCTCTGACAGAATCGACGACAGCGACCGGGGCGATCCGCACGACCTCGTGACAACGGGTATCGGCACACGATCATGTCGCCCCGACCACGCCCTACCCCTTCCGCCCCGCCTGCCCCCGCAACCACGCGGCAAACGCAACCACGTGCTCGACCGCGATACTCTCCGGCTCGACATCGAGCCAATAGCCGAACGGTCCGATCGGCTGCACCGGCGACAGCCGCACGAGGCTGCCCTCGGCGATCTCCTCCTCGATCATGTTCAGGTCGACCACCGCGAGCCCCGCGCCCTTGCGCGCCGCGCGGATCGCTTGTTCGAGCGTGGAAAACTCGATGCCGTCGGCGATCCGCGCCACCGGCACGCCGGCCTGCTCGCACCAGTCGGCCCATAGCGTCAGGCGCTTGCCTTCGTGCAGCACATGCAGCGACGGCAGTCGGCCGAGCAGCACGTCGAGCGCATCGCCGCGATAACGCGGCGCGCCGACGAGCGCATGCCGTTCCATCATCAGCAGCTCCGACTGCATTCCCGCGCGCGCCGCGCGCCCGAAGCGGATGTGGCAATGGCAGTCGTCGGCCGGCTCGGTGCGGATCGACAGCTCGACGTCGGGCAGCGCCTGCGCAAGCGTGCCGAGCCGCGGCGAAAACCACTGCGTCGCGAACGTCGGCGGCAGCGACACCGTCAGGCGCCGCTTCGCACCCGGCCGCGTGGCGGCGACTTCGTCGACGCCGCGTTCGATCGTATCGAACGCCTGCCCGATGAACGGCAGCAACCGCTGGCCGGCATCGGTCAGGCGCACGCCCTTGTGATCGCGCTCGAACAGCCGCGCGCCGAGCGCCTCCTCGAGCAGCCGGATCTGCCGGCTCACCGCCCCCTGCGTCACGCACAGCGAAACCGCCGCACGGTTGAAGCTCAGGTGACGCGCGGTCTCCTCGAAAAATCGCAGCGCGATCAACGATGGCAGGCGTCGCATGATGTGTGTCCCTTTCGTTCGTATCGTTCGTATCGTTCGAGCTGTTGCGGGCCGGCGCCGCCGACCATCCTGCGGGCAGGTCGCAACGAGGCGCGCCAACCGCCGTGCCGTAAAAGCCGCGGAGACCCGCGCCCTCCGTCGCATCCATTGATCGTCCCCGCGCCCGCGCCGCCCGCCTACAATAAGCATCCCGCACCAGACACGACACCGCCCCGTGAGACGCAAGATGCCGGCGCTGAATGCGCTGAAAGCCTTCGAGATGGCCGGCCGCACCGGCAGCTTCACGCGCGCGGCCGAGCTGCTCAACGTGACGCAGAGCGCGGTGAGCCGCCAGGTTCGCCAGCTCGAGGGCCAGCTCGGCGAATCCCTGCTCGAGCGGCGCCATCACCAGCTCGAACTGACGGCGGCCGGCCGCGTGCTGCTGCGCGCGCTGCAGCAATCGTTCGACAAGATCGAGCTGACCGTACGCAGCCTGCAGGAAAAAACCCGCCTGAACCGCCTGCGCGCGAACGTGCCGCCCACCTTCGCCGCGCGCTGGCTGATGCCGCGGCTCGGCCGGCTGCGCGACGCGCATCCCGAATTCGAGCTGAGCCTCACGACCCGCATCCACGACAGTCTCGGCGAATCGCGCGTGCTCGACTGCGCGATCCGCTTCGGCGACGGCGAATGGGACGGCTTCGACAACGCACTGCTGATGCAGGAGCAGCATATCGCCGTCTGCGCGCCCGCGCTGTATGCGCGGCTGCGACAGGACGGCGCGCCGATCGACCTGAACCGCTTCACGCTGCTGCACGTGCTCGCCACCGACGACCAGCGCTACCTGACCTGGCAGCACTGGCTGAAGGCCGCCGGCATCGCCGACGTCGACACGCGCGGCGGCTACGAATTCGACCTGCTCGACCACGCGATCCGCGCGGCGATCGACGGCCTCGGGATCACGATCGCCGATCGCCACATGGTCGCGCGCGAACTCGCGACCGGGCAGCTGATGCAGGTGCTCAACGTACACGTCGACGGCCACCAGTCGTACTGGTTCGTCACGCGGCCCGAGCAGACGAACCTGCCGCACATCGTCCAGTTCCGCGACTGGCTGCAGCAGGAAGTGTGGCTCGCGAAGCGCCATCTCGAACCGTCGTCGCCGCTGCCGCAAGTGCCGCTGGCCTAGCACACGATCCGTGCCCCAAGCGTAGCCGACCGCCCCGCGCCGCGCCGAAGCGTCAACCGCGGCCGACACCTTACCGGCTCCCGCTCGCGCGCGCATCCGGATCAGTCGAAAAATGCGGGCCCGCCGCCGCCCGTCCCGCTCGCGGCCCGCACCACGGCAGCCTTGCCGGACGCGCGATTCCGGCCGATCGGTCGAGTAACGTGCATTTTTCTCATGCTCGACGCGAAAATAAGTCGTTTGTCGTGCACCAAACGCATGAAGAGAATGGCCTCTGTCCCGTACCGCGCGCGTCGCCACCCGAAGCGATCCGCCCGCAATTATCGGAGGAGTCACTTCATGCGCACTGAACGCAACTACGTGAACGGCCGTTTCGTCGCCCCGGAAAGCGACGCGTTCATCGTGGTCCACAATCCCGCCACCGAAGCGCCTTTCGCGCGCGTGCCGGCCGCGACGCCGGCCGACGCGCTCGCCGCCGTCGACGCCGCGGCCGCCGCGCAAAAGGCGTGGCGCAAGCTGCCGAGCACCGAGCGCGCCGTGTATCTGCACCGCTTCGCCGACGCGCTGACCGCGCGTGCTCCGGAGATCGGCGCGGCGCTCGCGCAGGAATCCGGCAAGAGCATCGAGGACGCGTCGAACGAGGCCGTCTACGCGGGCCAGATCACGCGCTATCACGCCGAGTGGGCGCGCCGGATCGAGGGCGAGATCATCCCGAGCGACACGTCCGACGAGAACCTGTTCCTGCTGCGCGAGCCGATCGGCGTCGTCGCGTGCCTGATCCCGTTCAACTATCCCGTCTACACGCTGCTGCGCAAGGTCGCGCCCGCGCTGATCGCCGGCAATACCGTGGTCGTGCGGCCGAGCAACCACACGCCGGTGTCCGCGTTCGAGATCGCGAAGGCGGCCGACGAAGCGGGCTTCCCGCCGGGCGTCGTCAACATCCTGACGATGGATCACGCGACGGCCGAAGCGCTGTGCACGCACCCGGCAGTCGGGATGATCACGCTGACCGGCAGCGTGAACGCGGGCCGCAAGGTGCTCGATTACTGCAAGGCGAACATCGCGAAGCCGTCGCTCGAACTCGGCGGCAAGACGCCCGCGATCATCGAGCCCGACGCCGACCTCGAACGCGCTGCCGCCGCGCTCGTCGCGTCGAAGACGACCCATTGCGGCCAGCTCTGCACGGCGATCGAGCGCGTGTACGTGCACGACAGCGTGCACGACCGTTTCGTCGCGCTGCTGAAGGAGAAGATGGCCGCCGTGCGCATCGGCGACCGTGCGCAGGACGCCACGCGGATGGGCCCGCTCGTCAGCGCATCGGCGCGCGCGCACATCCACGGGATGGTCGAACGTGCGATCGCGGCGGGTGCGACGCTCGAAACCGGTGGCGCGATTCCCGACGGCCCCGGCTTCTTCTACCCGGCCACGCTGCTCACCGGCGTGCGGCAGGACATGGAGATCGTGCAGGAGGAAACCTTCGGCCCGATCATGCCCGTGCTGCGCTACACGACGATCGACGAAGCGATCGCGCAGGCCAACGACCACCAGTTCGGCCTGTCGTCGGTGCTCTATACCGAGCGCTACCGCACCGCGATGACCGTCGCGAACGCGATCGAGGCCGGCGAGCTGTACGTGAACCGCACGCCGGCCGATCCGTACCAGGGCTTCCACGCCGGCTGGAAGCGCTCGGGCCTCGGCGGCGACGACGGCAAGCACGGGATGCTCGAATTCACGCAGACGCGCCTCGTCGTCATGAAGTACTGACACCGCCGCACCCAAGCACCGTTTCCCGCGCGCGCACGACGACACCCCGCCGCGCGCCGCCCCTGACCCACCAGAACATAAAAAACCTGCAGGCGTCCGCCTCAAGGACGCCTGATGGAGGAAGACATCATGCCGACCCAACCGTCGACGCCCGCCGCGTCGCTCGCGCTGCACGACGACGCTCACGCGTCGCAGCATTCCCGCGCGCAACGCTACCTGCAACTGCTGCTGCTCGTGATTGCCGCGGGCGCGATCTACCCGATGCTGTATCTGCGGCAGGTGTACCAGCCGACGATGCTGCAGTTTTTCCATATCGACGACGTGCAGCTCGGTTACCTGTATTCGTCGCTCGGCACGATCTTCCTCGTCAGCTACCTGCCGAGCGGCTGGCTCGCCGACCGCCTGTCGCCGCGCTGGCTGATCTGCTTCTCGCTGCTCGCGACGGGCGCGCTCGGGCTCGTCTACGCGACCGGGCCGTCGTTCCACACGCTCGTGCTGATCTTCGGCGGCTGGGGGCTGACCACCGGCCTCACGTTCTGGGCCGCCGTGATCAAGCGCGTGAACATGATCGCGGGCCCCGACGAACAGGGCCGTTTCTTCGGGCTGCTCGACGGCGGCCGCGGGCTCGTCGAGGCGCTGCTCGCGACGATCGCGATCACGCTGTTCGCCTACGTGACGCAGGCGCGCGGCGGCACCGATGCGGCCGGCTTCACGCTCGTCGTGCATCTGTACGCGTTCTTCTGCATCGCGCTCGGCGTGCTGCTCGCGCTGGTGAAGGATCCGGCGGGCGCCGGCGGTCGCAAGGCCGTGACGGAACGCCGAAAAGGCAGCGTGCTGACCGACCTGAAGACGCTCGCGGCGATCCCCGAGCTGTGGCTCGTCGCCGCGATCGTGTTCTGCGGCTACCAGGTGTTCTGGGCGACCTACAGCTTCTCGGCCTACCTGCACGAAGGCAATTTCGGGCTCAGCGCGACGGCGGCCGGCTTCATCACGACGCTCAAGCTGTGGATGCGTCCCGTCGGCGGCATCGGCGGCGGCTTCCTCGGCGACCGCGTGTCGAAGGTGTCGGTGCTGTTCTGGGCGCTGGTGCTCGCCGCGCTGTCGCTCGTCGGACTGATCGCCGCGCCCGCGCACAGCCCGCAGGCGATGCTCGTCGTGCTCGTGCTGTTCATCGGCATCCTCACCTATGCGATCCGCGGCCTCTACTGGTCGCTGCTCGACGACTGCAAGGTGCCGACCCATTGCGCAGGCCTCGCGATCGGCCTGATCTCGGTGCTCGGCTATTCGCCCGACGTGTTCGTGCCGCTGATCAACGGCTACGTGACGCATACCTGGCCGGGCGCGCACGGCTACCAGTTCTATTTCGGCTACATCGCTGCGATCGCGCTCTGCGGCGCGGGCGCGGCCGCGTTCCTCAAACACCGCCTCAACCGCATTCACCGTATCCAGGAGTCCGCATGAAGATCGTTTCGCTCGAAACCCATATCGTCGCCGTGCCGCCGCCGCATATCGGCGGGATGTACTGGATCTTCGTGAAGCTGAAGACCGACGACGGCATCGAAGGCGTCGGCGAGATCTACTCGGCGACGTTCGGCCCGAAGGCGATGGCGCCGATCATCGACGACGTGTTCGAACGCCACCTGCTGAACCGCGACCCGCATCACGTCGAACGGCTGTTCCGCCAGGCCTATTCGAGCGGCTTCACGCAGCGACCGGATCTCACGATGATGGGCGTCGTCAGCGGCCTTGAAATGGCGTGCTGGGACATCATCGGCAAGGCCGCCGGCAAGCCCGTGTACGAACTGCTCGGCGGGAAGATCCACGAGCGGCTGCGCTCGTACACGTACCTGTACCCGAAGAACGCGAAAGGCGAATACGACTACGACGATCCCGACCTCGCGGCCGAATGCGCGGCCGAGAACGTGAAGCTCGGCTTCACGGCCGTCAAGTTCGACCCGGCCGGCCCGTACACGGCCTACTCGGGCCACCAGCTGTCGCTCGATGTGCTCGACCGCTGCGAGACGTTCTGCCGCAAGGTGCGCGAAGCCGTCGGCAGCAAGGCCGACCTGCTGTTCGGCACGCACGGGCAGATGGTGCCGTCGTCGGCGATCCGGCTCGCGAAGCGGCTCGAGAAATACGACCCGCTGTGGTTCGAGGAGCCGGTTCCCCCCGGCCAGGAAGAGGCGATCGCGCAAGTCGCGAAGCACACGTCGATTCCGATCGCGACCGGCGAGCGCCTGACCACCAAGTACGAATTCCACAAGCTGCTGCAGGCGGGCGGCGCATCGATCCTGCAGTTGAACGTCGCGCGTGTGGGCGGCCTGCTCGAAGCGAAGAAGATCGCGACGCTCGCCGAAGTGCACTACGCGCAGATCGCACCGCACCTGTACAACGGGCCGGTCGGCGCGGCCGCGAGCATCCAGCTCGCGACCTGCACGCCGAACTTCCTGATCCAGGAAAGCATCATGACGTGGGGCGGTTTCCACGCCGAAGTCGTGAAGACGCCGATCCGCTGGGAAGACGGCTACATCGTCCCGTCGAGCGAGCCGGGCCTCGGCATCGAACTCGACATGGACGTCGTGAGGCGCCACACACCGTACACCGGCGAACGGCTGCACCTGCAGATGGGCGAACACCCCGTCGACGTGAAGGATCTCGCTCCCGCGAAGGGCTGAGCGCAAAGGACAGACATGAGCTACGACTACATCATCGTCGGCGCGGGCTCGGCCGGCTGCATCCTCGCGAACCGCCTGAGCGAATCGGGCCGCCACTCGGTGCTGCTGCTCGAAGCGGGCGAACGCGACGCGTCGTTCTGGTTCAAGGTGCCCGTCGGCTTCACGAAGACCTACTACAACCGCCGCTACAACTGGATGTACTACAGCGAGCCCGAGGCGCAGCTCGCCGATCGCAAGCTGTACTGCCCGCGCGGCAAGGTGGTCGGCGGCTCGGGCTCGATCAACGCGATGGTCTACGTGCGCGGCCAGCGCAGCGACTACGACGACTGGGCGGCCGCCGGCAATCCGGGCTGGGCGTACGACGACGTGCTGCCGTACTTCCGCAAGCTCGAAACCCACGCGGCAGGCGCGACCGATCCGCAGCATCACGGCGCGACGGGGCCGATCCACATCACGTCGATGAAGGCCGACGTGCATCCGATCGTCCACGAGTTCCTGAAGGGCTGCGGCGAACTGAACCTGCCGCGCACCGACGATTTCAACGGCGCGCAGTTCGAGGGCGCGGGCATCTACGACCTGAACACGAAGCACGGCGAACGCTGCTCCAGCAGCTTCGCGTACCTGCGTCCCGCGCTGGGCCGCGCGAACCTCACGCTGCGCTCGGGCGTGCTCGTGCGGCGCGTGACGTTCGACGGCACGCGCGCGACCGGCGTGGTCGTCGCGGGCGGACACGGCGACGAAACGCTCGTCGCCGCGCGCGAGGTGATCCTCGCGGCCGGCGCGGTCGATACGCCGAAGCTGCTGCAACTGTCGGGCGTCGGCGATCCGGCGCTGCTCGCGCGCCGGCGCGTGCCGCTCGTGCATGCGCTGCCGGCCGTCGGCCGCAACCTGCAGGACCACCTGTGCGTAAGCTTCTACTTCAAGGCGAACCGGCCGACGCTGAACGACGAGATGGGCACCCTGCTCGGCAAGATGAAGATCGGCTTGCGCTACCTGCTGACGAAGCGTGGCCCGCTCGCGATGAGCGTGAACCAGGCGGGCGGCTTCTTCCGCGGCACGGCCGATGCGCAGGAGCCGAACATTCAGCTTTACTTCAACCCGCTGTCGTACCGGATCCCGAAGAGCGACCGCGCGAGCATCAAGCCCGAGCCTTACTCCGGATTCCTGATCGCGTTCAACCCGTGCCGGCCGACGAGCCGCGGCACGATCGAGATCGCCTCGAACCGCGCGGAAGATGCCGCCAAGATCCACATCAATGCGCTGACCACGCAGAAGGATCTCGACGAGGCCGTGCAGGGCAGCAAGGTGATTCGTGCGCTGATGCGCGCGCCGGCGCTGAAGTCGATGACCGTCGAGGAAATTTCGCCGGGGCCGCAGGTCGATTCCGACGAAGCGATGCTGCAGTATTTCCGCGAGCAGTCGGGTTCGATCTACCACCTGTGCGGTTCGTGCGCGATGGGGCCGGACGCGGCGACGTCGGTGGTCGATGCGTCGCTGCGCGTGCACGGGCTGCAGGCGCTGCGGATCGTCGATGCATCGGTGTTCCCGAACATCACGTCGGGCAACATCAACGCGCCGACGATGATGGTCGCGGAGAAAGGCGCGGATCTGGTTCTGGCGGATGCGGTGCGTGGCGACGCGGCTGCCGTGAGAGCAAGCGAACGGGAAACGGTCACGCATTAAGGCGGCTGCGTTCTCGACGATGCGGGCAGGCGCGCGCGATGCGGTTGCGTGGCCGCCCGGCGATCGGCTTCACGATGCGACTCAACTCAACTCAACGCAACGTCAACGCCGCGACTACGCCCAATAGGACAACACGATCAACGGGTCGCCCCCTTCCTTCGTTGCTCGCCAGTTGATGAACGCGCTGCACTCGACGAGCGCGGCGAATATCTCCGGATAGCGATCCTTCAACGCTCCCGCATCGTCGATCCGCAGCGACACTATGCCGTGCTCGTAGCAATAGTCGCTCATGCAAGCGTTCCATGCATCCATGTTCCGGCCGTAGTAACCCGGAAATCCGAATTCGCTCGCGAAGTAGTCGTGAAACTTCGCCCAATCGCCAAGCGCTTTTCCGTCCACGCTGAATCGGTTCATCGAGCCCTCTCGTTCATCGGAAAATCACTACGGCCGTTCGTTTTTCACGCCCCGAAGGCCGGTTCGCCGGCATCGAACAGGTCACACCCGCCCGGGCCGATCCCGCAGATCGTCGACACACTGCAGTGAACCGCATCTCGTACTTCAATTCACCTCCAATCCCGCGCCCCGCTCCGCACGCCCACCTCGTCGAACACCTGCACGATGTGATCGATCATCGCGCTCATCCGCGCGGTATGCCGCAAGTCCTTGTGCGTCACCATCCAGACTTCGTAAGGACGCGCCGACGTACGCGCCGGCCACACGCGCACCAGCGCGTCGCGCTCCGCGATCGGCACCGGGAGCTCGGCGAGCCCAAGCCCGGCGCGCGCCGCCGCGCGCAACATCAGATTCGAATTCAGCCCCGACACGATCCGCCCCGCGCGCACCGGCTCGCCGACCACCGTGAGCGGGCCGCGTGCATTCAGGTGCGGCAGGAAGCACACGAGGTCATGCCCTTCGAAGCCGGTGCCGGGCACCGGTTCGCCATGCCGCTCCAGGTATTCCTCCGACGCGTACAACCCCGTCGGCCACGCGGCGAGCCGGCGCGTGAGCAGATCGGGATTGTCGGGCTTGATCGTGCGGATCGCGATGTCCGCCTCGCGCTTGGCCAGGTTCTCCACCTGCGTCGACGTGTTGAGCAGCACGCGCACGTCCGGATGCTCGTCGTGCAGGTCGCGCATCGCGCGCATCACGAATTCGAGCCCGATCGTATCGGTCGTCGTCACGCGCACGTCGCCGGCAAGACGCCGGTCGACGCCCTGGGTCTGCCGCACCAGGTCGATCGCCGATTGCTCCATCTTCTCCACGTTGCGCAGCGCGACCTCGCCCACCGCGGTCGGCACGTACCCGGCCGACGTGCGCAGGAACAGCGTCGCGCCGAGCGCACGCTCGAGTGCCGCGAGCCGCCGGCCGACCGTCGCCTGGTCGAGCCCGACCGCCCGCGCGGCGCCGCGCAGGCTGCGTTCGCGATGGATCGCGAGAAAGATCCGTGCGTCGTCCCAGTTCAAGCGCCTTCTCCCGGTGTGATGCAAATTTGCATCTGTGGTCGTGAAAATCGCTGCGCGAATTCATCAAGGCCCAAGCCTATACTTTTTTCACCGACCACTCACCAGTCTTTTCGAGGCAAACATGTCCGATACGCTCTCCCCCGTTCCCGCCGACATGGCGGCAGTCGAAATCACCCGCCCCGGCGGCCCCGAAGTCCTTGCAACCGCACGTCGCCCCGCGCCGCAGCCGAAGGCCGACGAAGTGCTGATCCGGGTTCACGCCGCCGGCGTGAACGGCCCGGACGTGCTGCAACGCAAGGGACTCTACAACCCGCCGCCCGGCGCATCCGACATCCCGGGCCTGGAAATCGCGGGCGAAGTCGTCGCGACCGGCGCAGCCGTGCACGGCTTCGCGCCGGGCGACCGGGTCAGCGCGCTGGTGACGGGCGGTGGTTATGCGGAATATGCGGTCGCCCATCACCTCACGACGATGAAGCTGCCGCCCGGCCTCGACATGATCGAAGCCGCGGCGCTGCCGGAAACGTTCCTGACGGTCTGGCTGAACCTGATCCAGCGCGGGCGGCTGCAGGCGGGCGAATCGGTGCTGATCCACGGCGGCGCGTCGGGCATCGGCACCACCGCGACGATGATCGCGAAGGCGATGGGCGCGTCGACCGTCATCACGACGGTCGGCTCGGAAGCGCATCGCGCCGCGAGCCTGCAGCTTGGCGCGGATCACGCGGTGCATTACCGGGAAGAAGACTTCGTTGCCGAAGTCGACAGGATCACCGCCGGCAAGGGCGTGGACGTGATCCTCGACATCATCGCGGGCGACTACGTCGCGCGCAATTACCGGGCCGCGGCGATGAACGGGCGGATCCTGCAGGTCAGCGCGCTGAACGGGCCGGCGAAGGAACTCGACGTGTGGCCGATGATGACCAAGCGCCTGACGCACATCGGTTCGACGCTGCGCTCGCGCACGCCGGAGGAGAAGGGCGCGCTCATCGCCGAACTCGAACGGCACCTGTGGCCGCACGTCGCAGCCGGCACGGTCAGGCCGCAGGTGTTCCGCACCTTCCCGCTCGACGACGCGCGCGGCGCGCACGCGCTGATCGACTCCGGTGTGCACGTCGGCAAGATCGTGCTGACGACGGCCGCGCACCGCGCGCAGTGAACGCAGTACGCGGCCCTGGGCGGAGTGACGCGCGTCAGTTCACGCTCGTGCGCTTCTCGACGAACCGCCGCACATAATCGTCCGCCGGACGCGACAGGATGTCGTCCGGCGTGCCGACCTGCACGAGCGTGCCGTCGCGCAGGATCGCGATCCGGTCGCCGATGCGCAGCGCCTCGTCGAGATCGTGCGTGATGAACACGATCGTCTTCGACAGCGTCGCCTGCAGTTCGAGCAGCTGATCCTGCATCTCGGTACGGATCAGCGGATCGAGCGCGGAGAACGCCTCGTCCATCAGCAGCACGTCGGTATCGGCCGCCAGCGCGCGCGCCAGCCCGACACGCTGCCGCATCCCGCCCGACAGCTCGTCCGGATAATGATCGCCGTAGCCGTCGAGCCCGACCTTCGTCAGCCAGTTGCGCGCGGCCTCGGCCGCGTCGTGGCGCTTCTCGCCGCGCGTGCGCAGCGCATACGCGGCGTTGTCGAGCACGGTCTGGTGCGGCAGCAGCCCGAAGTTCTGGAACACCATGCTGACCTTGAAACGGCGCAGCTCGCGCAGCCCGTGCGCGTCGAGCTTGATCACGTCGCTGCCGTCGATCACGATCTCGCCGGCCGTCGGCTCGATCAGCCGGTTGAAGTGCCGCACGAGCGTCGATTTCCCGGAACCCGACAGCCCCATGATCACGAAGATCTCGCCCGACTCGATGCCGAGGCTCACGTCGTTGAGCCCGACGTTGCAGCCGGTTTCGGCCAGCACGTCGGCCTTGCGCTTGCCCGAGCGCAGCAGGTCGAGCACGCGCGCATGCGCGGCCTGCGGCCCGAACAGCTTGTACACGTGTTTGACGTCGATGGTCGCCATGTCTGCCTCCGTTCCTATGCGCGCGACGATTGCGTCGCCTGATTCGAATCGACGCCCGCCGACTCCGCCTTGCGCGGCATCCGGTACGGCACGCGCGACGCGCCCTTCTGTCGGCGCTGCTGTGCGAGCCGGCGGCGCGCGCGCCGCTCCTGGCCGAAGCCCTGGCTGATCCGGTCGATCACGATCGCGAGGATCACGATCGCGAGGCCGGCCTGCGTGCCCTTGCCGACGTCGAGTGTCTGGATGCCCGCGAGCACGTCCTCGCCGAGCCCGCGCGAGCCGATCATCGACGCGATCACGACCATCGACAGCGCCATCATCGTCGTCTGGTTGATGCCGGCCATGATGCTCGGCCGCGCGAGCGGCAACTGCACGTTGACGAGCAATTGCCAGCGCGTCGTGCCGAACGCACGCGCGGCTTCCGTCACGTCCGGATCGACCTGGCGGATGCCGAGATCGGTCAGGCGGATCAGCGGCGGCAGCGCGTAGATGATCGTCGCGAGGATCGCGGGCACCTTGCCGAGGCCGAACAGCATCAGCACCGGGATCAGGTACACGAAGCTCGGCAGCGTCTGCATCACGTCGAGCACGGGCAGCAGCATCCGGCGCAGCCATGCGCTGCGCGACGCGAGGATGCCGGCCGGCACGCCGATCGCAACCGACAGCACCGTCGCGACGAGCATCAGCGCGAGCGTCTGCATCAGCTTGTCCCACAGGCCGAAGCAGCCGATCGCGTAGAGCAGCAGCATGAAGAGCGCGCCGAGGCCGATACGACGCGTCGCGTTCCACGCGATCGCGCCGACGACCAGCAGCACGAGCCACGGCGGCGCGACGCGCAGCGCGCCTTCGAGCGGCACGAGCAGGTAGCGCAACACGAGCGCGCTGAAGTGATGGAAGCTGTCGCCGTATTGCGCGACGAACGTCTCGAGCGCGCTGTTCACCCAGTCGGCGATCGACAGGTGCAGAAAGAAGCCGTTCATGTTGATTCTCCGTCGCGCCGCGAAGGCGCGTGACGGCGGCGGCGGGCGCGGGCCCGTCGCCGCGCGCAGGTTACGCGCCCTTCAGGCTGCCGGCGATCTTCTGCGCGACGTCGGCCGGCACCCACTGCTTCCACATGTCCTGACGGGTCTTCAGGAACTGCGTGGCCATCGCCGCGCCGTCGATCTTCCTCGTCGTCATCTCGAGGATCGTCTGGTTCAGGAAGTCCATCGGGAAACGCACCTTGCCGAATACGCCGACGAGATCGGGATTCGCATCGGCGAACGGCTTCGACACGCCGACCGTCAGCCGCGACACCATGTACGACGACGCGCACTGGTGCGTGCTGCTCTCGTCGCGCAACGTCTTCCAGCATGCTTCGTTATAGGCCGGCATCTTCAGCGCGGTGAACTTGTATTTCGCCATCAGCGCGGCCGGGCCCCAGTAATAGAACACGATCGGCGCGCCGCGCTGGTACGCGGACGCGATCGCCGCGTCGAGCGCCGCACCGGTGCCCGGGTGGAAGTTCGTGTACGACTGGTCGAGCTTCAGCACCTTCAGCAGGCGCGTGTTCACGCGCTCGCAGTCCCAGCCCGTCGGGCAGTTCAGGAAGCGGCCCTTGTCCGGTTCCTCCTCGTCGGCGAACACCTGCTTGAACTTCGGCAAATCGTCGACCGACACGAGCCCGGGCGCGACCGGCTTGATGTTGCGCGCCGGATCGCCCTTCACCACGTAGTCGGGCACGAACCAGCCTTCGGTCGTGCCGCCCGGCAGCGTGTCGCCGATCAGCTTCACGGCGCCCGACGAAACGGCCTTCGCGGTGATCTCGCTGCGGCCCGTCCACTGCTCGGCCCAGATCTGCAGGTCGTTGCGCGCGAGCGCCGTTTCGGTGGCGGCCGTGCTGCCCGGCACGACGTCCGTCTTGCAGCCGTAGCCCTTCTCCATGATCTGCCGCAGCACTTCGGTCGCAAACGACCCGCTCTCCCACGTGATGCCCGCGAAATGGACCGTCTTGCCGTCGGCGCACGCGCCGCCGGCCGCATGGGCCGCGGGCGCGGACAGGATCGCCGCGGCGGCGAGAAGGACCGTTTTCAGTCGTCGAATCTGCATGGTGGGTCGTCTCCAAATCGAATCTGTTGTTTGTGCGTCGCGGCATGCGCGGCGACCGGCAAATCGCGAAGCCAGCCACGTCCGGTCAGGCTGCATGGTCGAGCCACCAATATGTTTAGGGAAACGAGTAATTCCGATCATTGCAATCGGCAGCGCCAATCGATCGTCGGGTGCCTCGCGAGGCCCGCCGGACGGGCCCCTCAGCCGATTCACCGGGCCCGCGCACGGCCCGGAACGGGCTGCGTCGAGCCTTGTTCGGGCACCGCTCGACCCACATTGAAGCGCGGCGCCGCGCACACCGTTTCGACCGTCGAAACGACCCGCCGCGCCCCATTGGCGAACCCGATCCCATCCATCGAAATTACTCGCTTTCGAATCCGTTTCGGCTTGGGAAGAATGCGCGGTGTCATCGGAGGAGACACGACCCGACCCAGCCGGTCGCCGCGCCGCCGCGCATCGCGCGTTTCCGGCGCCGCGCGCGCTGCGCCAGGTCGCCCCGGATGACGGGGCGCGCCTCGCCGGACGCGCTCACGACAACCGATACAAGAAGCTGGATATCCCGGAGATCTCTCAATGAAAAAGACCCTGACGGCGCTCGCCGTAACGGCAACCTTCGCAGCCCCCGCGTTCGCGCAAAGCAGCGTCACGCTGTACGGCGTGATCGACGAAGGCCTGAACTACACGAACAACGTCGGCACCGGCCACGTCTACGAGATGGCGAGCGGCTACGCGCAAGGCAGCCGCTGGGGCCTGAAGGGCAGCGAGGATCTCGGCGGCGGCATGAAGGCGATCTTCCAGCTCGAGAACGGCTTCGACGTGAACACCGGCCGGCTCAACCAGGGCGGCCGCATGTTCGGCCGCCAGGCATACGTCGGCCTGAGCCAGACGCAGTACGGCACGCTGACGTTCGG
Organism: Burkholderia sp. BCC1988; assembly: GCF_905339895.1. Lineage (NCBI taxonomy): Bacteria > Pseudomonadati > Pseudomonadota > Betaproteobacteria > Burkholderiales > Burkholderiaceae > Burkholderia > Burkholderia sp. BCC1988. The sequence goes on along the minus strand of NZ_CAJPHA010000002.1, from coordinate 143,583 downwards.
CCGCCAGTACGACTCCGTCGTCGACTATCTCGCGCCGACCACGGCCAACGGCAACTGGGGCGGCTACCTGCTCGCGCACCCGTTCGACAACGACAACACCGACAACTCGTTCCGCCTCGACAACACGGTGAAGTACGCGAGCCCGAACTTCGGCGGCTTCCAGTTCGGCGGTGCATACAGCTTCAGCAACAGCACGAACTTCTCGGACAACCGCGCGTACAGCTTCGGCGCGCAATACCAGAACAACGGCCTGCTGATCGGCGCCGCCTACCTGCAGGCGAACCGTCCGGGCGACGGCTCGGCCGGCGCGATCACCGCGAACGACGCGAGCTACATCGCCGAGCGCATGCGCGTGTTCGGCGCGGGCATCAACTACACGTTCGGACCCGCGACGGTCGGCTTCGCATACACGAACTCGAACTACAAGAACCCGACCGGCAACGGCTACCTCGGCACGCCAGGCGCGATCATCGCACCGGGTGCGACCGTCAGCGCGATCAAGTACCAGAACTTCGAGGTGAACGGTTCGTACCAGATCACGCCGGCGTTCATGGTCGGCGCGCAGTACGTGTTGTCGCTCGAGAAGTACGACGCATCGACCGGCGACGCGAAGCCGAAGATCCACTCGGTCGGACTGATGGCCGACTACAACCTGTCGAAGCGCACCGACGTGTACGTGCAGGCCGCGTACCAGCACATCGCCGGCGACAAGACGAACTCGATTCTCGACAACGCGTTCATCCCCGGCACCGACGCGCCGTCGTCGACGTCGAACCAGGTGGCCGTGCGTCTCGCGCTGCGCCACAAGTTCTGACGCAACCCGGTTCTCCGTTCTTCACGCGACACCCGCGCCGCTCGGCCCGAGGTGTCTTCGCCCGCCCGCAAGCGCCAGCCTGCCGGCGGGTTTTTTGTTTCGCGCCGCGACGACGCGAGGCAACGTGATTCGGCGCAGGTCGTGCGTGCGCCCGGTCAACGCTGACAGGACAACCGCCCACGATTCGCCGGTACGCTGCGTGCCACCTCGACGTCAGGCACCGACCATGCCGCACGACGAGCGCGACGTATCGCGCGGCCATCAAGCCCGAGCCGTATTCCCGATACCTGATCGCGTTCAACCCGTGCGGGCCGACGAGCCGCGGCACGATCGCGCTCGCGTCGAATCGTTTCCCGCGCAACCGACGCGCCCCACGGATGGAAGGGAACGCGCGACTTCCGCGCGATCGCGTCTCCGGCAACGACGGTCGGCCCCCTGCATCGCCTGGTCGGAACAACGCCCGCCGGCACAGGGGAAAACACTGCCATGAATCCGCCGCGCAGCCTGCGCGCACGGGCTCGAAACGTGCATTCGGTTTTGACGCAAACCCCGGTGAAACAGGGAGAACCGTGACGTCCGTTGTCCACCGTACGTGGGCAAGGGTTTGTCTGGTTGGTTTTCGATGCCCGCCTGCACTAGCCTCGTGAGGTCTGCCCCCGCGTCGTTCGGCCGGCGGGACATGACGTCGTGCACATTGACAATCGAGTGTCGGCGCGCGGCCTCGCTGCCGACGTTTCATTGCGTTCGGTCACGCATGTCGTTGCCGCCGGAGAAACATCCTCTGGCTCGCGTGCGATGTGACGCGAGGCGATCCGGGGCAACACGCGCGCCGGCCAGCCGTCGGTGTGCACCGGGGAACCGCAGGCCCGATCGTGGAGACGCACCGTGAAGCGCATGCCATTTCGCTGCATCCATGCCATCAGCTATGCAAGCGTGCTGCTCTTTCAGGCCCAGGCGCAAGCGCAGTCGCTGGACGCCCAGTCGACGCAGGAGAACATTTCCGCGCTGCGCCACGAAGTCGATCGCCATCTGCAGGAACTGAGTGCGCTCAAGCGCAAACTGGCCGACGAGGAAGCCAATCTCTCGCGCCTGAGCCGGGCGCTGGACAACCGCGAACTCGCGGCCCGGCGTGGCGCGGGCACCGGCGATGCCGGCGGCTCCGGCGACGCGGCGACGCAGGCCGATACCGGCTCCCCGGGCGGCGCGCCCGGCGCGGCCGGCAACGCCCCCGGCAACGTGCAATCGTCGGCCGGGTCCGCCGCGCCGCCGAGCCGGCCGGTCGGCCAGGCGCCGGTGGCGGAAACCGCACCGCCGCCTGTCGCGCCGATCTTCGATCAGCCCGGCGTGCTGACGCCGAAGAACAAGTTCGTCGTCGAGCCGTCGTTCCAGTTCAGCTATTCGTCGTCGAACCGCGTCGCACTCGTCGGCTACACGATCATCCCGGCGCTGCTGATCGGCCTGGTCGACGTGCGGGAAGTCAAGACGACCACGCTGACGGGCGCGGTCGCGGTGCGCTACGGGATCACCAACCGGATGGAAGTCGAAGTCCGCGTCCCCTATGTGTACTCGACGAACGACACGATCAGCCGCGAGATCTTCACCGGTACCGCCCAGGACAACGCGTTCAACAGCCACGGCAAAGGCCTCGGCGACGTCGAAATGACGCTGCGCTACCAGTTCAATACCGGCGGCCCCGACAAGTTCTATTACATCGGCTGGCTGCGCTTCAAGAGCGCCACCGGCAAGAGCCCGTTCGACGTCGTCACCGACTGCGTCACGCGCTGCGTCGGCAATGCCACCGGCACCGGCCTGCCGCTCGAGCAGCCGACGGGCTCCGGCTTCTACGCGATCCAGCCTGGCCTCACGTGGCTCTTTCCGTCCGACCCGGTGGTGTTCTTCGGCAACCTGAGCTATCTGCACAGCTTCAGCCGCGACAATCTCAGCCTCACGATTCGCGATGGACAGAAGGACTTCATCGGCAAAGTGCAGCCCGGCGACATCTGGGGTTTCAATATCGGCATGGGCCTCGCGCTGAACGAGAAAGCGTCGGTGAGCCTCGGCTACGACCAGAGCATCGTACTGCCGACGAAACAGAACGGCCAGACGGTCCCCAGTTCGGTGCGCGTGATCCTCGGCTCACTGCTCCTCGGTTACTCGTACCGGTTGTCGCCGAAGACCACGCTGAATCTCTCGATCGGTGCCGGCCTCACACGCGACACGCCGGACGTGGTCATGACGCTGCGCGTGCCGATCGCATTCTGATCGCCCGCGTGCGCGTGCGGCGGGCCGCGCGCCGCACGCGGGCCCCGGCGCGCCAGTGCGCGCTCGTCTGCCATTCATCGGTCGCTCACCGAGCCTTCATCGCCCCGGCAACACGCCGATCAACGCATTGTTCAGCGTCGACATCACGTTCAGGTTCTTGAACGTCGACAGTGTGTTGACGGTCGTGTTGATCGTCGTCACCGCCTGGATTTGCTGGTTGTTCAACGTGTTCTGGATTACTGCGCCGGTCAGCGCCGGCAGCGCGGCGGGCTGCGCGGCGTTGCCGGCGCCGACCTGGATCAGCGCGCCCGCGTTCGCGGCCGCCAGCGCCTGCGCCTGTTGCGCGGTGATATGACTGATGTCCGGGATGTTGAAGCTGGTCGTCGTGACCAGATTGCCGTTCACGAACGCGACACGCGACACGCCGAACGAAACCTTCAGACCGCTCGGCATATCGAAGCCGCCGCGCATCGCATCGAGGCGCGCGTCGCTGAGCGCGATCGCGCCGGCTGCCGGCCAGTTCCGTTCCTGCGCGCCGCCCGGCTCCACGGCCGGCGGCCCTGCCGCGCACTCCGCCATCGCGAGCGGCGCGGCACGCAGGATCGGCACCTCGCCGGCCCGCGACTCCGCAGGCGCCGCATCCGCGCCCGCATTCGCGGCGGATGCCTCGACGACGCCGCTCGTCTGCGCGACCGGCACGTCGGTCGCGGCCAGCGCTTCGTCCTGCATCGCCGCCGCACTCACGGACGTCACCCCGCCGCACACCATCACGGCGATGCCGGCGATGTTCCTGGTCTGGGATCTCATGACGGTCCTCAAAAGTCGTTCGGGCCGTGCTTCGGCATCACGACGTTGTACAGGCCGTCGCGCGCGATACCGGTGTAGAGCGGCGCGCTGGGCGCGACGCGCCAGTCACGCGGGTCGTTGAACACCGCCAGCTCGGGCCGGTTGTGAATCACGAAAATCACATGGTCTTCCCACTTCTGCTCGAAGCTCGCCAGCGACATCGGGCGCGTGCCGGTGGCCGGATCGCCGACGAGCACACGCCCGTCACGCAGCCCCTTCACGACCACGAAATGGTGATAGCCGTGCTCGGTGATCAACACGATCGCCGGCGTGTGCGTCCTGGCGAGCGTCTGCAACGGCAGCTCGAAGCCGTCCGCGACGAAGCCGTGCGCGTCGAGAAACCGCCGGATGTCGAGCAGCGAGAAGCCCTGCTGGCGAATCTTCTCCTGATTGCCGTTCTCCCACATCTGGGCGAAGGCGGTCTGCTCGGTCATCGGATAGTCATACTGATAAGTCAGCAGCGTCGCGACGGCAGCCGACCCGCAACTGAAATCGAATTGCTGCTTGACGGTGCGCTTGAAGCGGGCCTCCTTGAGACTCGTGACGTGCATCGCATAGCCTGCGCCCGCCGGATCGACGACCGTCATCTCGTCCGCCCATGCAATCGGGACGGACAGCGCGTAAGCGAGCGCCGCGATGCATGCTGCGGCAACCGGTCTCATCGCTCAGTTCCCGAAGCGCACGTTGAGCACCGTCGCGTTCTGAATCAGCACGTTGGCGCCGGTATTCTGGATGACCGTGGGCAGGCCGCTCGCATTGGCGAACGAGCCGTCGGCGATCGAATTCGAGCCGGTCGACACGCGGTTCGCCACGTTGTCGGTCACCGCGCCGGTCAGATAGTTTTGGCCGATCAGCGCATCGCCGCCCCGATGCTCGTCGAGCTGGTCAGGCGTCATCGCGACACCGAAGCCGCCCGCTTGAGCGGTCGCGGTGTCGGTCGCAGCGGGTATGGCTGCCGCAGGGGGCTCGACGGCCGCGGCCGGATCGGCGTAATCCGCGCGCGCGGCGGGTGGGGAAGCTGCGGCTGCCGGCGCAACATCGGCGGTGGCCTCCGCCGCAACGGTTCGCGACCCGTCAGCCGTGGCATGGGCCGTCAGGCCCGGCAGCAGCGCCGCAGGCAATATCACCAGCAAAAGTGCCGTTCGGATTCGCATGGCTGTCTCCTTGGTCCCTGCGCGAGCCGGCTCGAAACCGGCGCGCAGGGAGCGGAATCCGCGTGACCGTCGATCGACGGAAATCAGCCCGGCCTGCGCCAACGAGAGCGAGACGGCCGTTCGGCCATCCCGCCCTCGCCGGCGGTCCTGTCCATCGGCGATGGAACGCAAGTCGCGGGCTCGCCTGCGCCCGCGTCAATGCATCCGGCTCGCCAGGCCCGGCCGGCCGGCTAACGTCCTACGGACAGGTTCGCCTGCACGGTCACGGCCTGCTGAACGAACGACGCCATGCCGCTGTTCTGGTTGGCGACCATGATGCCCGCGGCGGTCTGGCCGACGCTCGCCATCGCGTTGGACATGTTGAACGTCCCCGCGTTGACCGCATTGGCTCCGCCTGCGCCACCCGCGCCGCCGACCGCGCCGTTACCGACGCCGCCGTTGCCGGTGCCGCCTGCGCCGCCCGCGCCGCCCATCGCGCCCACCGCGCCGCTACCCGCGGTTGCGCCGCCGTTGCTGGCCGTCGTCGTCGCGCCGCCGTTCGTCGCGCCGCCGCCCGTGCCCGCGCCGCCGGCACCGCCGTTGCCCGCCGTGGCCGCCGCCGCGCCGCCGGTGCCGCCCGCGGCCGCACCCGCGCCGCCGGTGCCCGAGCCCGATCCGCCCGAAGCGGTCGACGTGCCCGCCGACCCTGCGCCGCCTGAGCCACTGCCCGAGCCAGTGCCGGTACCCGTGCCGGTTCCGGTGCCGCTGCCGGCCGATGCCGACGCGCTTCCGCTGCCATGATTCTTGGCCCATGCGGAACCGGCATCGGCTGTGCCGGCGCCGCCGCCCCAGCCTGTGCCGCTGCCCTTGCCGGAACCGCCTACGCCGACCGAGGCCGCGATCGCGCCGCCGCCCGTGCCGGAGCCGGAGCCGCCGCTCGCAGTGGCATTGCCGCCGCCCCCGCCGCTGGCGTCAGGTGAGCCGCCGGCTCCGCCGCCGCCGCCGTTGCCGGTGCCGGCCGTCGCGCTGCCATTGCTGGCGTTGCCCGCCGTGGCGCTGCCGTTATGCGCGCTGCCGCCTTTGCCGCCGGCGCCGCCTGCACCGCCGCTTCCGCCATTACCGCCGATGCCGCCGTAGCCATACCCGTTGCCGCCCTTGCCGCCGCTTCCGCCGGCCGCGCTGCCCGAGTTGGTCGCGTTGTTGCCGATGCCCCAGACCTGGACATTGCTCACGTACCCGTCGAGTTTGCTGATCGCGACGATCTTGGTGCTGTTGTACGAATCCTGGTAGACACTCGCGCCAGGCGAAACTTCATTCGCATTGGACCCGGTGGAGCTGGTCTGGGTTGAGCTGACTGCGTTGCTGAGAGTGTTCGATCCGTCATCGGCTTTCTGACTGCATGTCGAACTGGTATCGCTGCTGCATGGATTCGCCATTGCGTAGCCGCTGCATCCCAAGGCGAGAAGCGCAGCAGACGCCAATAGAGTTTTGCGCATGAAATCCTCCTGAAGTAACGAGGAACGGCTTGGCCAACTGCACCAATCCGGAGGACAACACGCATCGGCGATGCCAATCCCGCCAGCTGCCTGACGACAGGGAGCCGGTTGGATGCTTTGCGCGACATAACCCGCCTCGCCCGATTACGGCATGCGATTTATGTTTCAGGCCTGAAACGTGTCGATCGGCACGGGGCCGGGACACTCTCGACCCGCGGATGGATTTCTCTATGTATTCAAACGCTTGTCCGATCTTCCGAAGAAGGTCCCTGCAAGCGCGGAATGTTTCACTTTTGAACGGCCGCGGCCGGCCCATACGGGTATGCCCGTAGCACCGGATATCCAATCCCAATCGCAAACGCAGGCCCGGCAAGGACGCCCGCCGAATTCATTCCGATGAGGCATCAAAATCCCGCATGGAGCGCCATTTAGAAATGTTTCGACTATGATTCGGCGCTTTTTCCTCGGATCCTGTCCGCGGCGAGCGCGGGCGCGCGCGAGTCCGGTTATCGGCCGGAACGAGGATTCCTGACGGCAAGCGCCGTGGAATGGCGACGCAAATCCCCCCGAGGTGCGCCGCACGTGACCCACGGGCTGCCTGCGGTGCAACCGCGTGCGGGTATCGGCAGGCTGCCGCTCAAAACACAGGCGAAACGCCCCCGTGCTTCGCTAGCCCGCTCCCGCCATATCAGTTCGCATTCCTCTGCTTCTCGACGAGCCGCCGCACATCATCGTCCGCCGGACGCGACAGGATGTCGTCCGGCGTGCCGTCGCGCAGGATCGCGATCCGGTCGCCGATCCGCGATGCGTCGTCGAGATCGTGCGTGATGAAGCGGCTACGCGACGCGCTCGACCGCTTCATCAGGCGGGTCGCATCGCGGCCTGCGGCGCGCGTGCCGGACGCCGCAACATGAGCCGCGACCGACGGCCTCCGCAGGGTCGATGAAAGGTAGCGTGTCAGGATGCGGGCATCACGCCACCTGTCCGATGGCGGCCCTGCGCATCGTGACGATGCGCGCGGGCGGAATATTTGCCCACACGATTCGGCTGGCATCGGCAACGAATGCCGGATCGCGCAGCGGGTGACGCTCGGGCACGCGCAGGTCGTAGGTGAACTGGATCATTACGCCGTCGACCGACAGCACACGCTCGCACTGCCCGACGATCGCCGTCACGTCCTCGCGCGGCAACGTGCGCAGCGGCAGGCAGGACACGATCGCGTCGACACGCGCATCGGGCGGCAGCAGCCGCTCGAGCTGCCGCGCGTCGCCCGATACGATCGAAATCCCGGGAAAGCGCCGCCGCAGGTGCTGCACGAACGCCGGCGCCCGCTCGACCACGACGAGGCGCCCCGGCGCGACGCCGCGTTCGAGCAACGCGGCGGTGATCGCACCGGTGCCGCCGCCGAGCTCGACGACGAGCCCGTCGCCGTCCGGCACCGCATCGGCCATCTCGCGCGCCAGATGCCGCGAACTCGGGCACAACGCGCCCACCGCGGCCGGGCGGCCGACCCACTCTCGCACGAACAGTGCCGAGACACGCAACGCATTCGGCCAGATCATCGGCCAACCTTGCGCGGTTGCGCCATCAGCTTCGGCATGCCAATGACTGCCTGTAACAGGGCTACGACGCCACGGGGCTCTTTCACGTGCATCCTCCTGAACAAATCCGTCCGCCACGCACGCGCGGCGCTCCATCGATTCTAGGAAATGCAAACTTAAGGCGACGTGAAGATTGTCCCTGATTGCGCCGCCGAAGCTGCGCGGGATACCGCGCGCCGACGATCGTGACCTGCCGCAGGGCCGTCTCGAGCGCCGACGGTTCGCCGCTCGACGGTTCGCGCCGCCCCGCCGCCTCACCGCAGATTGGTCCGCGCCAGCTCGACGATCTCGTCGCCGCGCCCGCTGAGGATCGCGCGCAGCATGAACAGGCTGAAGCCCTTCGCATGCGCGAACTCGATCTTCGGCGGCATCGCCAGTTCGTACTTCGACGTCACGACGTCGACGACCGCCGGCCCGTCGTGCGCGAATGCGGTGCGCAGCGCGTGCTCGACGTTCTCCGAATGCTCGACGCGCACGCTGAAGATCCCCGCGCCCTTCGCGATCGCCGCGAAGTCGGTCGGGCTCAGGTCGACGTTCGTGTCGAGATAGCCGGCCGCCTTCAGCTCCATCGACACGAAGCCGAGCAGGCTGTTGTTGTAGACGACGATCTTGATCGGCAGGTCGAGCTGGCGCGCGGTCAGAAGATCGCCGAGCAGCATCGACAGCCCGCCGTCGCCAGACAGCGACACGACCTGCCGCCCAGGATGCGCGCCCTGCGCGCCGAGCGCCTGCGGCATCGCGTTCGCCATCGAGCCGTGATTGAACGAACCATGCAGCTGGCGCTTGCCGTTCATCGTCAGGTAACGCGCGGCCCACAGCGTCGGCGTGCCGACGTCGGCCGTGAAGATCGCGTCGTCGGCCGCGACTTCGTCGACGATCTTCGTCAGGTATTGCGGATGGATCGCGCGGCCCGGCGGCTCGGCCACCGCGAGATCGTCGAGGCCCTTGCGCGCGGCCGCGTAATGCTTCAACGCGTTCTCGAGGAAGCGCCGCTGCGTCTTGCGCGTGAGGCGCGGCAGCAGCGCGGCGATCGTTTCCTTCACGGTGCCGACGAGCCCGAGCGCGAGCGGCGCGCGATGGCCGAGCTGCGAGCCCTTCCAGTCGATCTGCGCGACCTTCGCATTCGTCGGATAGAACGGCCGGTACGGGAAGTCCGTGCCGAGCATCAACAGCGTGTCGCACGATTCCATCGCGTGATAGCCGGAGCTGAAGCCGACCAGGCCGGTCATCCCGACGTCAAACGGGTTGTCCCATTCGACGAACGGCTTGCCGCGCAGCGCATGCACGACCGGCGCGCCGAGCGTGTCGGCCAGCGCGACCACTTCGTCGTGCGCGCCCTGCGTGCCGCTGCCGCACAGCAGCGTGACCGCGTCCGACCCATTGAGCAGCGCCGCGAGCCGGTCGAGATCGGCGTCCGCCGGCAGGATCGACGGCGGCGCCGAGTCGCTCCACGCGGGCGCTTCCTCCGGGCCGTCGCCGAGCGCGATGTCGCCCGGCAGCACGATCACCGCGACGCCGCGCTCCTCGATCGCGGTGCGCATCGCGCGCGCGAGCACGCGCGGGAACTGCGACGCGTTCGTCACGAGTTCCGCGAAATGGCTGCATTCGCGGAACAGGTCCTGCGGATGGGTTTCCTGGAAATAGCCGAGGCCGATCTCGGTCGACGGAATGTGCGCGGCGATCGCGAGCACCGGCTGGTGATTGCGGTGGCAGTCGTACAGCCCGTTGATCAGGTGCAGGTTGCCGGGGCCGCAACTGCCCGCGCACACCGCGAGCCGCCCGGTCGACGCGGCATCCGCGCCCGCGGCGAACGCCGCGCTTTCCTCGTGCCGCGTATGCATCCAGCGGATCGAGCCGATCTGGCCCAGGCTGAACGACAGCCCGTTCAGGCTGTCTCCCGTCACGCCCCAGATGCGCTCGACGCCCGCTGCCGCCAGCGTCTTCGCCAGGTATTCCGCCATCGTCTGTCTAGCCATCATGCCCTCGCTCGTTGATCGGTCGTCACACGATTGAATCGGCTCCGGCAGCCGCCTTCGCCGCTGACCGAACGAGCATACGCGATCGTGCCGCGCGGCGTCGTGAAGACGCGAGCGCCCCGCGCGGCAACGCGCAGCGACGCGCAGCGGCCGGACCGCGGCAGTCCGCCCCTTTCGACGGCGTCGGGCAATCGTCGGCGCGTTGTCGCCGTTTCGTCTGAAACCTGAAACCGGACGGGGCGCCGGCGCCCCGCGCTCAGCCCCAGTCGGACGCCGACTCGTCCGGATCGACGAGCGTCAGCCCGGCCGCCGGCAGCGGCAGCGCGGTCTTGTAGCGCACCTGCTTCAGCGCGAAGCTCGACCGGATGTTCGACACGCCGGGAATCGTCGTCAGCCGTTCGATGATGAAGCGCTCGAGCGTGCGCATGTCGGGCATCACGACGCGCAGCAGATAGTCGGCGTCGCCCGACATCAGGTAACACTCCATCACCTCGGGCCGCTGCGAGATCGCCTCCTCGAAACGCTGCAGCGCATCCTCGACCTGCTTCTCGAGGCTGACCTGGATGAACACGTTGATCCGCAGCCCGAGCGGCTCGGGATCGAGCAACGTGACTTGCTGGCGGAACAGCCCGAGCTTCTCCAGCGCGCGCACGCGGTTGAAGCACGGCGTGGCGGACAGGTTCACCGCGCGCGCGAGCTCCGCGTTCGTGATGCGCGCGTTCTGCTGGAGCTGGTTCAGTATGCCGATGTCGATGCGGTCGAGCCGACGCGGGTTTGCGCTCATGGTCGAAATATTCCGGAAGAGTGGCTACATCCGGAATATTTACACTATCCGTGAGCGAAATCCCAATGAAATCAGACGCATATTTTGCGGATCGGCGGGTAGCATGATCCGACCGATTGCCACTGATTGCGCGCCGCTCCGAACCGGCGCGCGGGGAGACCTGCGATGACGGACCTGTCGAACGGAATCGACGCCACACGGCGCGCGGGCGCGGCTCATGCCGACGCCGACCCGGAAGAAACCGCCGAATGGCTGGAAGCGCTCGACGCCGTCGTCGCGCACGTCGGCAAGGAACGCGCGCAGTACCTGCTCGGCCGGCTCGCCGCGCATGCGCACACCCGCGGGCTCGCGGCGCCGCGCGGCCCCGTCACGCCGTACCTGAACACGATCGCCGCGCACGAACAGCCGCCCTACCCCGGCGACGCCGAGCTCGAGGAACGGCTGTCCGCCGCGCTGCGCTGGAACGCGCTCGCGATGGTCGTACGTGCCAATCGTGCATACGGCGAACTCGGCGGCCACATCGCGAGCTACGCGTCGGCGTCGGACCTGTTCGAAGTCGGCTTCAACCATTTCTTCCGAGCGGCGCCGGCCGACGCAGGCGATGAAAGCGGCCCGAACGGCGACCTCGTGTACTTCCAGCCGCATTCGTCGCCGGGCGTGTATGCGCGCGCGTATCTCGAAGGCTTCCTCACCGAAGATCACCTGAAGCACTACCGCCGTGAAATCGCCGGGCCCGGGCTGTGTTCGTATCCGCATCCGTGGCTGATGCCGGATTTCTGGCAGTTCCCGACCGGCTCGATGGGCATCGGCCCGATCAACGCGATCTACCAGGCGCGCTTCATGCGCTACCTGCAGCATCGCGGGCTCGCGAACACCGCCGGCCGCACCGTGTGGGGCTTCTTCGGCGACGGCGAGATGGACGAGCCCGAATCGCTCGGCGCGCTGTCGCTCGCCGCGCGCGAAGGGCTCGACAACCTCGTGTTCGTGATCAACTGCAACCTGCAGCGGCTCGACGGCCCGGTGCGCGGCAACGGCCGCGTGATCGACGAGCTCGAAGCGCTGTTCGCCGGCGCCGGCTGGAACACGATCAAGGTGCTGTGGGGCTCCGACTGGGATCCGCTGTTCGCGCGCGATCACGCGGGCGCCCTCGCACGCGCGTTCGCCGACACCGTCGACGGCCAGTTCCAGACCTTCTCCGCGAACGACGGCGCGTACAACCGCGCGCGCTTCTTCAGCGGCGACCCGGCGCTCGAAGCGCTGGCCGCCCAGCTCACCGATGCGGAAATCGACCGCCTGCGCCGCGGCGGCCACGACGCGCGCAAGCTGCACGCCGCGTATGCGCGCGCGCTCGCCCATCGCGGCCAGCCGACCGTGATCCTCGCGAAGACGATGAAGGGTTATGGAATGGGCACGGCCGGCCAGGGGCGGATGACCACGCACCAGCAGAAGAAGCTCGACGTCGACGACCTGAAGGCGTTCCGCGACCGTTTCCGGTTGCCGCTGTCGGACCACGACGTCGAGCAGTTGAGGTTTTACAAGCCAGCGGAAGACAGCCCGGAAATGCGTTACCTGCATGCCCGCCGGGCTGCCCTGGGAGGCTATCTGCCCAGAAGGCGGATGGCGGCATCGAAGGGACTGACCGTCCCTTCGATGCCGGCCTGGGGTGCGTTCGCGCTGGAGGCGGCCGGCCGCGAGATGTCGACGACGATGGCGCTCGTGCGGATGCTCTCCGCGTTGATCAAGGATCGCGACATCGGTCCGCGCGTCGTGCCGATCGTGGCCGACGAGGCGCGCACGTTCGGCATGGCGAGCTTGTTCCGGCAGGTCGGCATCTACTCGCCGCTCGGCCAGCGCTACGAACCGGAGGATCTCGGCTCGATGCTCTACTACCGCGAGGACACGCGCGGCCAGATCCTCGAAGAAGGGATTTCGGAAGCCGGCGCGGTGTCGTCGTGGATCGCCGCCGCGACCGCGTACAGCGTGCACGACCTGCCGATGCTGCCGTTCTACATCTACTACTCGATGTTCGGCTTCCAGCGGATCGGCGACCTGATCTGGGCTGCCGCCGACCAGCGTTCGCGCGGCTTCCTCGTCGGCGCGACGTCGGGCCGCACGACGCTCGGCGGCGAGGGCCTGCAGCACCAGGACGGCAGCAGCCATCTCACGGCGTCGACGATTCCGAACTGCCGCGCTTACGACCCGGCGTTCGCGTACGAAGTCGCGACGATCGTCGATGCCGGCATGCGCGAGATGGTCGAACAGCAGCGCGACGTGTTCTATTACGTGACCGTGATGAACGAGAACTATGCGCAGCCGTCGATGCCCGACGACGATCCGGCCGCCCGACGCGAAGGCATCCTGAAGGGCATGCATCGGCTGCCGTCCGCAGTGAACGCGACCGCACGCGTGCAGTTGTTCGGCGCGGGCGCGATTCTCGGCGAGGTGCTCGCCGCGCAGCGGATGCTGCAGGACGACTGGGGGATCGATGCAGCCGTGTGGAGCGTCACGAGTTTCAGCGAGTTGCAGCGCGACGGGATGGAAGCCGAACGGCTGTCTCGGCTCGGCGACGGATCGGCATCGTCGTATGTCACGCGGATGCTTGAAGGAACGCATGGCCCGGTAATCGCCGCGACCGATTACGTGCGTGCGGTGCCCGAACTGATCCGCGCGTACGTGCCGCGCCGCTACGTGACGCTCGGCACCGACGGGTTCGGCCGCAGCGACACGCGCGACGCACTGCGCGCGTTCTTCGAAGTCGATCGCGCGAGCATCGTGCTCGCCGCGCTGAAGGCGCTGGCTGATGACGGGGAACTCGATGCGACTATCGTGCGCGACGCGCGGGAGCGTCTCGGCAAGACCTCGTATCCGGGCGTCGCGCCATGGCAGCGCTGATCGGGCGACGCGATCGAGCGGCAGCCGACGACAATTCGTCGACCGAAACAATACGGCCGGCTAGCCGAACAGGCGAGGATCCAGCGCGAACGCTTCCTTGCCGATCACTTTCACACTTGAAGCAAAATCCGCATGCAGCGGGTTCAGCAGCAAGTTGAAGTCGGTCGGGCAGACGACGGACGGTACGCGCATCGCCAACTGCTCGCCCGCTTCGAGCCAGGCCTGCCCGATTCGGGCGGTCGACTCCGGGTCCTGCGACAGCACTGCCCAGTCGTCCGGCAGGTCCGGCTGGTACGCGTGGTCATGCACGGTGTCGGGCACTTCCAGCGTCACCAAATAAAATCCGCCTGCCGGAAGCAACCCGGACATATGGACGAGCGCCTCGAGCAACGACGTCGACGCATGGCAGCAGGTATACAGCACCCGCATGCCGCGAGGATTCCAGCGGCCGCCTGCGATCGCCGCGCCGTTCCCGCTCAGGTCGTCGGCCAGGTAGTGCCCCTTTCGTTCTTTCGCGAGACGATACAACCTCACGCGCCGACCCCGAACTGGGCGCGGTTCAGAATGTCGCGCACCCGGTCGTAGCCGGGCTGTACGTCGAGCACTTCGAGCGGCTTCAAACCGTCGAGCTCCGCGTTCGCCCGGTTCATCCACGCCGCTGCGCGTTCGCCGTCCTCAAACAGTTCGGTGGCGAGACCCCGTACATAGAGCACGCGCGCAACGCGATCGGATTCGCCTTGCGACAACCGGTCGTGTTTGGCAATTTTCCGCAGAATGGTCGAACTGGGCAGGCTCAGCGCGCTCAAGAGGGTCTGAACCGGCACGCCGAGCAACTCGCGCGCGACGCGCTCGATGATGACCGCGTCGAAACCCTCCGCAATCGCGCGCCGCTGCGACATCGGCGCCATCCGGGCAAAGGTATCGAAATCGCCCTTGGCGGCGCCCAGGCCGTTCGAGCTACTCGCCTGAGGCGCGGCGCGGGGCGCGGCAGCCCGCTTGGCCGGCTGACGGGCCGCCGGTGTGGTTGCTGCCATGGAAACTCCCAAATGGGTTAATTTGAATTCTCATTGTATACACTCAATCGGGAATTTTCAATCGACCAAACGGCATATCCGTAACCAGGAGCAATCGACGGCGCTCCGCACTAAACCGGCAGCGCATGCGTCGACAGAATCTCCTTGAGCACCATGAACGAGCGCACCTGCCGCACGCCGGGCAGGTACAGCAGCTGTTCGGCGTGCAAGCGATTGAAGCTCTCGTTGTCGCGCGTGCGGACCAGCATGAAGTAGTCGAATTCGCCGGTCACCACGTGGCACTCGACGCACCCTGACACCTTCTGCGCGGCCTTCTCGAATTCGGCGAACGCCTCCGGCGTCGAACGATCGAGCACGAAGCCGATCACGACCAGCATCCCGGCACCGAGCGGCTTCGGATCGAGCAGCGCGACGATGCCGCGGATCAACCCCATCTCCTTCAGCCGCTCGACGCGCCTCAGGCATGCCGGCGCGCTCAGCTTCACCTTCGCAGCGAGGCTCACGTTCGAGATCGACGCGTCCTGCTGCAGCTGCCGCAGGATCGCGCGGTCGATGCGATCGAGCGTCGGCGCGGCATCGGCGGGGGCGGCGCTGCTGCGATCTAATTTCATTGCGTCTCCGATGAATTCTGCGAACCAAAATTATCTGCTTATGCTTTTCTACATCGATAACGTAGGCGTTCGCCACTTATTTCGCAAGCTCATTTCCCGGCGTCCTGCCTATCATCTTTGTATCGGGACACGGCGCAGCGGCCGCACGCGACCGATCCGATTTCCTGCCCACCGTCTTTCGGAGACTGTCGATGAACCTGCAACGTTTCCCCCGTTATCCGCTCACGTTCGGCCCGACGCCGATCCAGCCGCTCAAGCGCCTGAGCGCGCATCTCGGCGGCAAGGTCGAGCTGTACGCGAAGCGCGAGGACTGCAACAGCGGCCTCGCGTTCGGCGGCAACAAGACGCGCAAGCTCGAATACCTCGTGCCCGACGCGCTCGCGCAAGGCGCCGACACGCTCGTGTCCATCGGCGGCGTGCAGTCGAACCAGACGCGCCAGGTCGCGGCCGTCGCCGCGCATCTCGGGATGAAATGCGTGCTCGTGCAGGAACATTGGGTGAACTACGAGGATCCCGTGTACGACCGCGTCGGCAACATCCAGCTGTCCCGGATGATGGGCGCCGACGTGCGGCTCGTCGCCGACGGCTTCGACATCGGCATTCGCCGCAGCTGGGAAGAAGCGATGGAGAGCGTGCGGCAGGCGGGCGGCAAGCCGTATCCGATTCCGGCCGGCTGTTCCGAGCATCCGCTCGGCGGGCTCGGCTTCGTCGGCTTCGCGGAAGAAGTGCGCGAGCAGGAAGCGCAGCTCGGATTCAAGTTCGATTACGTCGTGGTCTGCTCGGTCACGGGCAGCACGCAGGCGGGGATGGTCGTCGGCTTCGCGGCCGACGGGCGCGCGGATCGCGTGATCGGCATCGATGCGTCGGCGAAGCCGGAGCAGACGCGCGAACAGATCACGCGCATCGCACGGCATACGGCCGAACTGGTCGGCCTGGGGCGCGACATCGGCGAACGGGACGTCGTGCTCGACACGCGTTACGGCGGGCCCGAATACGGTTTGCCGAGCGACGGCACGCTCGAGGCGATTCGTCTGTGCGCGCGACTGGAAGGCATGCTGACCGATCCCGTCTACGAAGGAAAATCGATGCACGGGATGATCGACAAGGTGCGCCTCGGCGAATTCGAGCCGGGGTCGAAGGTGCTGTATGCGCATCTCGGCGGCGTGCCGGCGTTGAGTGCGTATGCGGAGATCTTTCGCAACGGATGACGAACCGGCGCGCGCGGCGGGCGCGCGCCGCCGCGGTGCGCCGCAACCCTAAGCGCTCCGCTCCCCGCTATCGGGCAACAGACGTTCGAGCGCGGCGTCGATCTCTTGCCGGAACCCGGACCAGCAGCGCTCGACCGCACCGATATCGCCTTCGTTCGCCGCGCGCTCCATCCGGGCACATGCGTCGCTGGCTGCGACGTCGCCTACCAGTGCGAAACCGCCGCGCATCGAATGCAGTTCGACCTTGACCCGCTCGAGATCGCCGGTCGCGAGCGCATCGCCGATCGCCGCCAGCGACTTCAGGGTTGCGTCGTTCAGGGTGTTGCGTATCTCGATCGACACGCGGGTCGGACCGTCTCCCTCGTCGGCAACCGTGACGGCCGCAAGATGGCGCGCCGCCTGCCGGCGCAGCACTGCATCAAGCGCCTGAATCGACAGCGGCTTGAGCACGACCTCCGCCACGCCGGCCGCGACGCACCGACGGTAATCGTCGTCGGTCGCATGCGCGGTCATCGCGATTACCGGCACCGTCGAACCCTGCTCGTGAAGCAGCCTCGCCAGCGCAAAGCCGTCGAGTTCGGGCATGCCCAGATCGGTCAGCACGATGTCGAACGGATGGGCGAAGTACGCACGCATCGCTTCGGCACCGTTCGTCACGATCGTCGCGTCGTGACCGAGCACGTCGAACTGATCCTGCAACAGCGCGCGACTCGCCGGATGATCCTCGGCGACCAGCACGCGCAGCGGCTCGCCGTCTTCGTGCGGCGGCGGCGCGGCGCCATCGTCGCCATCGTCGCCATCGTCGCGACCGTCGCCACCGTCGTCTCCGTGACCCGCGACCGGCGCCGGCAGCGCCGCGCACCAGCCGGCCGGTGCCGCAGGCAACGGCAGCGCGGCGACGAAGGTCGTGCCTTCGCCGAGCCGGCTGGCGACGCTCAGCTCACCGCCCATCAGCTTCGCGATGCGCTGGCACAGCGGCAATCCGAGCCCCGTGCCGCCGAAGCGCCGATAGATCGACGCGTCGGCCTGGATATACACGTCGAACAGCGTCGCCATGCTGCCCTCGGGAATGCCGACGCCCGTATCGCTCACGGCAATCTCGACCGCGCGCCCGCCCGCGCCGGCCGGCGCGATGCGCGCCTCGATCGTCACGTCGCCGTGCGTCGTGAACTTGATCGCGTTGCTGACGAGATTCGCCACGAGCTGCTGCAGCCGCACCGGATCGCCGACGTAGCCGTCGGCGAGCTCGGGCGCCAGCCGGCACGCGAGCGTCAGGCGCTTCGCTTCGGCAAGCGGCCTGAAAATCGCGGCGACGTCGCGCAGCACGCCGCGCAGATCGAACGGAATATGCTCGAGCGCCATCTGGTTCGACTCGGCCTTCGACAGGTCGAGCACGTCGTTGATCACGCGCAGCAGCGCATCGGACGACGACATGATCGTCGCCAGCCGGCGCCGCTGCGGCGTCGGCATCGCCCCGCGCTCCATCAGCTCCAGATTGCCGATGATCGCGTTGAGCGGCGTGCGGATCTCGTGGCTCATCGTCGCGAGAAACGTCGATTTCGCGCGGTTCGCCTGCTCGGCGGCTTCGCGTGCTTCGCTCAGCGACGCCTCCGCCTGCTTGCGGGCCGTGATGTCGAGCAGCGTGCACAGCAGCACGTCGATCCCGCGATACTTGGTGCGCACGATGTGCGCGTCCAGGTACACGGTATCGCGCCCGCGGCGCTCGACGGGCAGCTCGTGCGTGACGAGCGCGCGGGTGCCGCCGCCGCGTGCGCCGTCGCGGTACGCGCGCCACAGGCGCTTGCCGAGCGGCTCGCCCGCCCCCTCCCGGTCGTACGCGAGCATCGCGTCGTTGCGCACGATCGCTTCGCCGTCGGCCAGCGACAGCAGCACGAGCCCCGCCGGCGCCGTGCGGATCAGCGTCCGGTTGAGCGCCTCGCTCTCGATCAGGCGGATCGCGCGCCGGTTCGCGACGCGCAGCGCGCGCCGGTCGAACGTGACGATCGCGAACCACAGCACGGTAATCGCCAGCAACGCGCCGCCGACCGTCAGGCTCGCGGATGCGGCGACTGCCGCCAGCACGCTGCGCCACGAGAACGTCGTCACCAGCACCAGATCGGTGTCGGGCAGCGCGTCGCCGATCACGAAGCGACCGCCGATGCGGCGCGCGGCCGCGCGCTCGCCGTGCGAATGCTTTGCCTCTTCGAGCGCGTACGCGATCATCCTGCGATCGGACGACTGGCCGCCGAGGACGTCGCCGTCCCCATCGACGAGCGCGTAGCTGCGGTCGATCTCGTGCGACGCGAGCAAATCCTCCGTCTGTGAACGGGCATTGAACATGAACCAGCCGACCGGCCGGCCGGCCGCGTCGCGAAACGGCTGCGCGACGCGCAGCACCGTACGCCCGAGCAGCGGATCGAAGCGTGCGTCCACGAGCGTGCCGCTGTCGCCCGTGCGCGCCTGCGGCAGCGCGCTGTCCTCGCGCGGCATCAACTCATGCCGCAACGTCGCGAGATCGAAGCCGGGCGGCAGCGCGAGCGCGCGCTGGGCGAGTTCGCGGCCCACCACGCCGAGAAACTCGCCATTCAGCCCGATCACGTAGCCGCTCAAGCCCGAATGCACGGTTTGCGCGGTCGGCAGGATCGTCACTTCGGCCTGCCGCAATATGATCGCCAGATACGCGGCATAACTCTCGGCCGGATGGGCCGGCGTCACGTTCGCGAGCGCGACGAACGTCGGCTGCCCGCCGCGCCCGCGGTACACCAGCTTGCCGCCGTCGGCCGCGAAGCGCGCGAGCACGTCGGGCGACGCGTAATCGCCGCGCCGCCACAGCAGCTCCATGTTGTCGACGTAGCGGTTCAGCAGGACCTTCGTCACCTGCAGCTCGGCCTGGAGTTCGGCCTTGCGCCCGAGGAAAGCCGAACGCGACCGCGCCAGATAATCATGGACGTCGAGCCGCATCACGAGCAGTGCGCACAACAGGATGAACGCGGTAATCGCGGCGCCGCCGCCGTACAGCAGCGCCTGTTGCTGACGCCGGACGCGGCCGGGGTCGAAGGGTTTGCCGCCCATCGCGGCGTGCCGTTTGAGTTTGTCTGGCATGCGTTCGGGTGATGAGGATGGCGGGCGTGCCGCGCATGGCCGGCGCGACCGGCCGGCCACGCTATTCGGGTGCGCCCGGTGTGCCCGGCGCGGGCGACGCCGACGCGTCGGGGAGCTTCCCCTCGTCGGCATAGCGAATCAGGTCGGCATCGCGGACGATGCCGAGCTTCTTCATCGCACTCGACTTCTGCGAGCTGATGGTCTGCTTGCTGCGATGGAGCTGCGCGGCGATCTCGCCGACCGTGTAGCCGGCGCAGAACAACCGCACGACCTCGATCTCGCGCGTCGTCAGCGCACGGGCGATCGGCGTCGTATCGATGTCCTGCAGCAGCTGCTTGACGTGCGGCGACATGTAGTTCGCGCCGACATAGGCCGCATGCACGGCGCCGATCAGGTGCGAGATCGCGTCGGACTTGCTGAGGATGCAGCTCACGCCCTGCCGGTGAATCGCATACAGCACGCTCGGATTGTCGATCATCGTGATCGTCACGATATGCAGCGCGGGAAAGCGGCGCTGCAGGAACGACAGCAGCCCGAGGCCGTCGCCGTACTTGCCGCCCGGCATCACGTAATCCAGCACCAGCACGTCGCTCTGCTGCGCGTCGAGCGCGGCGACCAGATCCGTCGAATTCGATACGGTGCCGACGAGCCGGATCGTGCTGTTGCCCTGAAGCGCCTGCGACATGCCGAGCGCGGACGCCGGATGATCGTCGGCCACCATCACGCGCACAAAGAATTCGTCCATGTTCTTGTATCCCGAGGCTTGCAGTCATGCATCCGGTTTCCCGCCGCGACGGCGAGCATGCTCGCACCATCGCGTCGACGACTGGCCGTGATCGGCTCGCCGGATAAAAAGTGACTCGATTTTAAGATAATTCCCGAAGCGCTTCCGTCCGGGTCGAACGCACGTCGGTCCGTTGCGCGCGACGCGGCGGCAAGGTCACGGCGCGCAGCCCGCAGGAGGACGCGCTACGGCCGGCGCGAATCGCCCGGCAGATCGGGCGAGTCGCCATCCGTCCTGCTCTTCCATTCGTTGATCGCGCGTCGTTTCTGCGCCGGCGACATCAGTAGAAACTCGTTCATCAGCGTCAGGAATTCCCGGCGGCCCTTCTCGGAAAGCGCGGCGAACTCGAGCAGCAGTGCGAATATCTTCCATGCGTGACGCACGGCGTTCCCCTCCCAGGTTGATGTGAAATGTGCCGTGCGGCGTCCGCCGGCATCCTGCCTGTTTCATTTCGGGCCGCGACAAAGCGCTTCGCGCGTTTGCCGCATTTGCCGCGTTTGCCGCGTTTGCCGCGTTTGCCGCGTTTGCCGCGTTTGCTGCGTTTGGTGCATTTGCTGCATGTGCTGCATGTGCTGCATTCGCTGCATTCGCTGCATTCGCTGCATTCGCTGCATTCGCCGCATTCACGGCGGTCGATCGCTCGACAACCGCTTACTCGTCACGCAGCGCCGTCGCGCGCTCGGCAGGCCGCCTAAGCCACGGCATGCCGCCGTCGTGCTGCGCGAGCGCGGCGCGCAGATGTGCGAGCGTCACGGGCTTCGTCAGGACGCGCCGCACGCCGGCCGCCGCGCAGCGGCGCATGCCGTCCGGCGTCAGGTGCGAGGTCACAACCAGCACGTCGCAACCGGCCGCGCTGCGCGCAGCCTCGGCGAGCACGTGGGCGCACATGTCGGGCAGGTCGGCACCGATCAGCAGCACGTCCCAGCCGCCGCCGGCCAGCGATTCGAGCGCGGCACGCCCCGACTCGACCTCGGCCGCCGCGCAGCCGAGCGCCTGCAGCTGCTCGCGGAAAATCGAGCCGTTGACGGCGACGTCGTCGGCGACCAGCACGCGCAATGCACGGCCGCCGCCGCGCGGCATCGCGTGGTCGTTCGGCGGCGAAGCGTCGCCCGACGAAGCATCACCCGGCGAAGCGTCGCCCGACGACTCGTCATCGGCCAGCGCCGCACGC
Organism: Burkholderia sp. BCC1988; assembly: GCF_905339895.1. Lineage (NCBI taxonomy): Bacteria > Pseudomonadati > Pseudomonadota > Betaproteobacteria > Burkholderiales > Burkholderiaceae > Burkholderia > Burkholderia sp. BCC1988. The sequence goes on along the minus strand of NZ_CAJPHA010000002.1, from coordinate 121,869 downwards.
AGACCGCCGAGCGAATAGCTCGACACGCGCACCGTGCCGCCCGTCCGGTACGGTTCGAGCGGGCCGTCGCGTGTCGCAAGAATCAGCGGCGCGCAGTCGCGCAAGCGATCCAGTTCCGCATGCGACCAGGCATCGGGATCGCCGAACAGCACGACCGGCCCGGCGACGCCGGCCGGCAGGCTCGACGGACTGTCGTACACGTCGATGTCGAATCCCCATGCACGCAGATGCGGCAACGCGAACGCACGCCACTCGAGATCGGCGGCGACGAACGTCAGCGCACGCGCGCGAGCCGGCCTGCCGGACGCGGCGACCTCCACGCCGATCGGCAGAAGAACCGTGAAGCAACTGCCGACGCCCGGCTCGCTCGCCACCTCGATGCGGCCGCCCATCGCCGCGACGAGCCGTTGGCACAGCGCGAGCCCGAGCCCCGTGCCGCCATAGCGCCGCGTGATCGACGAATCGACCTGCGAGAACGCGCTGAACAGCTTGTGCCGATGCTCGGCCGCGATGCCGATTCCCGTGTCCTCGATCGCGACCGACAACGCCGGCGCGCCTTTGCCTTCCTCGACGACCGCCACGCGCACGGTCACGCGGCCCGCGCTCGTGAACTTGATCGCATTGTTCAGCAGGTTGCCGAGTACCTGCGCGAACCGCGTCGGATCGCCGCGCATCGGTTGCGTGTCGGCTGCGTCGACTTCGCAGAACAGTTGCAGCCCCTTCGCCTTCGCGATCGGCGCGAACGCGCTCAACTCGCGCGCGACCGCCGCGATCGCATCGAATTCGATCGACTCGACCTGCATCGCGCCGGCCTCGATCTTCGAAAAATCGAGAATGTCGTTGACGAGCGCGAGCAGGCTCGTCGCCGACGTGCGCAGCGTGCCGACCCGGCCATGCTGTACCGCGTCGAGCGCCGAGCGCTCGAGCAGTTCGAGGTTGCCGAGGATCACGTTCAGCGGCGTGCGGATTTCATGACTCGTCGCCGCGAGAAACGACGATTTCGCGGCGTTCGCCGAGTCGGCCGCGCGCACGGCCTCCTCGAGCTTCTGCATCAGTTGATGCTTCGCGGTCGTGTCCGCGACCGCGGCAATCAGCACGTCCGTCCCCTGATAGCGCGCGCCGCATGCGATGAATTCGAGGTGCAGATGCGCGTCCTCGCCGCCGCCCAGCACGAGATCGTCGTGCAGCACGCCGTCGCCGCCGCTCGCGACGTGCGCCTGCCACGCAGCGGCCACCTGGTTCGACAGCGCGTGAAAGTCGCCGCCGAACCGCGCGACCATCTCCCTCAGCGCGGGGCTCGCGAGCAGGAAATGTCCGTCGTCGCGCGCGATCAGCCCGAGCCCGATCGGCGCCATCTCGATCACGCTGCGGCACAGCGCCTCGCTGTCGAACACGCGCTGCGAACGCGCATAGAGCGGCGCGAACTCGCGGCGGTGAAAACGCAGCAGCAATCCCCACATGACGGCGAGCGTCAGCAGCGTTGCCGCCAGCAGCGTGCCGGCAGAATGCGCGACGCCGGCCGCGACGTCGGCCCACGACAGCGCATACGCGAACGTCCAGCCGGTCGATTCGAGCCGGCCGTGAAACAGCAGGAAGCCGTCGCGGAACACGGGCGCCCCCGACGACGCGCGACTGCGCCACGGCGCCAGTTCCAGCAGGCGCGCGGTGCTGCCCGCATCGCCCGCGACAGGATCCATCGCGACGAGCCGGCCGTCGGCGGTCGTGATGTAGAACGCGCCGCCGGGGCGGTAATCGGCCAGCCACGACAGCAGGTAATCGGGGGAATACTCGGTCACGAGCACGGCGAACGTCCTGCCGTTGTCGCGCGCTTCGGCCGCGATCCGGATGCGCGGCTGCCCGGACACGGGATCGGTGAACGGCGGCAGCCAGCGCACGTGTGGCCGGGCATCGACGATCGGCGGATACGCGCGCTCGAAATCGATGTGCAGCGCATCGAGCACGCGGGCGCGCGCGTCGGGCGATGCCAGCGCGGGATCGTCGGGATTCCGGTTCGGCACCAGCCCGAACATGCCCGTGCGCGTGCTGTAGTGGTAACCCTCCAGCGTGCGCCCGCGATTGATCGAACTCGCCGCGCAGATGCGCGACAGCAGCACCGACAGCGACAGGTAGCGCGCCACCTCGGCGCGATCGCCGGTTCGCCCGGGCACGCCGAGCACGAGCGACGGATGCGGCCGGATCGCGACGCGCTGGCCGTCGCGAAAGAACGCGTCGACGTCCGACGCAGGCGCGCTATCGGCTTCGCGCCAGATCAGCTGCGCGTTCGCGACGCCGTTGCGGAACGACGTCTCGCTCACCTGGATCTCGTTGAGCGTCTGCTCCAGCCCGTTCAGGTAATTGCGCCGTTCGCCCTCGACATGGCCCGAGATGATCGCCACCATCCCGAGACCGCATGCAATCAGGACCAGGATCGTAACGACGATGCCGCCACCGAACACCGAAATGCTCAGATAGCGGCGCAGGGATTGGAGCGGACTCTGCGGCATGACGAGCGACGAGAACCGCGACGCCGAACGATGCCGATCCGGATCGCACGATGTTGCGGGAACTCACCAGTGGAAAGGTGAAATGAGTTCCGACAATGCCAAACGCGTGCGGGAGCGTCCACCCCGGCCGAACCGTTTCGTACTTGTCAATTAAGATTGAAGCGTCATTTAGAACTTGACCTAGATTCGAAGCCGCGTAAGGCCGCGGCGGGGTGCGTCCCGGCCGCGTGCCGACACACCCGACGCGCGGCGGCCTGGCACACGCCGTCGCCGCGGAAATCACTCGAGGTCATAGGCAGGCTTCGGCTGAGTCTTCGCGGCCTGCTTCAGCGACACGATGAGCGGATCCTCGCGGTCATCCGGATCGCCTTTCTTTTGATAGGAAACCTAAACTTCAGGGCGATCGAAACACTCTATGTCATCGCAGATCCGCACGGTATTGCCGGTGACGGACGGATCCCGCGCACACGCGGTCAACAGCAACTCCGGTGCGAGTAACCGGCGAACCATTTCGCGCTTTTTTCCCCACGTCTTATTCGCGCCGTATTGCTTCGCACGATCCCGCCCCCGCGAGCGCGTACCCGGCTTGCGCGCGGCGAGGCGAATACAATTCACCCACGCCGACACGCAGTCCAAGGCTCTCTCAGGCTCTCTTTGGCTCTCTTCGAATCGTTCAGTCACGCGCTGGCTGCCGCTTTTCGCCGGGCCGAATGTGTCGACACCGGCCTCCAAACATGACGCGACAAACAATAGTGACGTGGTGAGCAATAATAATGGAGAAAAATGGCATGTCAAGGTGATTCGCATTTTCAAAGTTTGCGTATTGCGTCACTTTTGAATATGCTCTTCGTCGCTCAACCTCAGGAGACCCCATCGAGATGCCCAATAGCGAGCAGGCCAACGTCGATCTCATCACCGCCACCAAGGTGCACGATCTGCTGACGCGCAACGGCATTCCGCCGCGCAGCCACAACACCACGATCGCGAACGTGCTGGGCCTCAGTTTCTCGGTCGTCACGCGCAAGATGAAAGGCCTGATCCCGTGGAACCTGTCGCAGTTGCAGGACATCGCGACGCACTTCGGCGTGCCGCCCGCGATCCTGCTCGACGACAAGGGCACGCAGCCGGCCGCCGCCGAGATGATCGACGCGACGCTCGTGATCGAGTCGCGCCGCTTTCGCTGCCGCGCGGCGATCTCGGCGAAGGCCAGCAGCCAGATCGAAACGGATTTCGTCGCGCTGCAGTGGCAGGGCGAATGGATCGTCACCGAACGCCAGCACGCACGCGAAGGCCGCCTCTATCCGGTCGACGTGATCGAACTGCGCTCGAGCCAGCCGACCGTCTACGCGGCGCGGATCGCGGTGGTCGACGATTCGCAGGACGTCGCAGAAACCGTGTGCGAATATTTCATCGAAAAAGGCGTGAACGCGATCCCTTACTATGACGGCGCATCGTTCCGCAAGGCGCTGGAAGTCGAGGATTTCGACGGCTACATCCTCGACTGGATGCTGGGCGACCAGACGGCCGCCGAGCTCGTGCGCGGCATCCGCTCGAGCGAGAACGGCGACGCGCCGATCTTCCTGCTGACCGGCAAGATCTCCACCGGCGAGGCGAGCGAGGACGAAATCGCGCACATCGTGTCGCATTACAACGCACGCTGCGAGGAAAAGCCGGTGCGCCTGCCGATCCTGTTCGCCGAAGTCGCGCGCGAACTGAAGATCACGCTGCCGTCCGCCACGGCCGCCGCCGCGAATTGAGCCCACGGCGAAAACCCACCACCACACGCACACGACCGAAGGAAAGACATGCGCGTTTCGACCATCTGGATCAAAAGCCTGGTCACGGCCGGCCTGCTCGGCATCGCTGCCGCGAGCTGGGCCGCGTCGTTCACGTTCACCGTCGACGGCAAGATCGGCCGCAGCAACCAGCCCGGCAAGACCATGTTCGTCTTTACCGAGCAGGCGCTGATGGCGCTGCCGCAGTACACGATCGTCACGTCGACGAGCTGGACGCCGAAGGCGACCTTCACCGGACCGCGCCTGTCCGACGTGCTGAAGACCGTCGACGCGCACGGCACGCAGATCGAGTTCCGCTGCATCGACGAATACACGTTCACGATCCCCGTGTCGGATGCCGACAAGTACGGCGTGATCCTCGCGCGCACGATGAACGGCAAGGTGCTCGGCAACGACAACTACGGCCCGCTGTGGATCATGTATCCGCGCGACCAGTATCCCGACGAGCTCAAGACGCCGCTCGGCGAAGCCAAGTTCGCGTGGCAGATCATCGGCCTGACCGTGAAGTAAGCGCGCGACATGAAGCGCGGGCGGTGGAAGAACAGAAAAATCATCCTGGTCCTGGGATCGCTGTGGATCCTGGGATTCGCCGCATGGGCGTTCCTGCTGTGGGACCTGCTCGCGACGTCGGTCAACGAGGGCGTGCTCGAAGGACCGCGTGAAGGCGTGTTCTGGACCGCCGCGCAATACCGCAACGTCTACACGCGCTTCGACCGCCAGCTGATCCTCTACGCGACGCACGTGGACGACGACTTCGACCACGTGCAGATGCAGCTCGACAGCCTGTCGGTGTCGTTCGGGTTCCTGCAGCGGCCGTCCGAGGTGTCCGAATACTGGCTGCGCATCCCGCGTGCCCGCGCCCAGATCGCGGCGCTCGGCGAATTCATGACGCGCCTGAGGCAGGAAGTGCCGTTGCTGCGCAGCGCGCCGGGCGGCGCACAGCGCGTGATCGACGAGGTCAGTACGTACTGGCCGAAGGTCAACGGCCTCGCGAACGACTTCCGTGCGATCGAGATGGCGCAGCGCGACTTCACGTTCCATCAGCTGAGGGAAAAGCAGCAGGCGATCGTGTCGCTCGGCATCATCCTCGGCGTGATCCTGTGCGCGCTGTTCCTGCTGCTGTTCTATACGATGCGCACGCGCGACGATCTGCTCGAACGACAGAACGCGGCGCTCGATGCGGAGCGCAAGGCATCCGATCGCGCGTTCGAGATGATCGAGGCGAAGAACGCGTTCCTCGGAATGGTCAGCCATGAACTGCGCACGCCGCTGCAGGCGATCTGCGGATCGATCGAGATCCTGCTCGCGCGGCCGCAATCCGACGCGAACCTGAAAACGATCCGGCGACTGCAGAATTCCGCATCGTCGCTCGAGGCGCTGGTCAAGGACCTGACCGATTACATCAAGCTGCGCTCGACCAAGCGCCTCGCCGAAACCGAAACCGTCGGCATCGCATCGCTGCTCGCCGAAGTGCTCGATCCGCTGCGCGCGAAGATCGCGGCCAAACGGATCGCGGTCGCGCAGCAGGTCGAGCCTGGCGATCTCGCGATTCGCTCCGATCGCAAGCTGTTGCGTCAGGTGCTGTCGAACCTGATCGAGAATTCGGTCAAGTACACGGCCGGCGGATCGATCGACGTGTCGATCACGCTCGCCGACGCGCCGGCCGGCCAGCAATTGAAAATCGCCGTGCGCGACACGGGCGCCGGCATCGCGAAACAACACCTGTCGAAGATCTTCGAGCCGTTCTATCGCGCGAACGACGCGGTCGGGCTGCACGTGGACGGAATCGGCATGGGGCTCGCCGTCGTGCGCGAGATCGTGACGACGCTGCGCGGGCATGTGGACGTGCGCAGCACGGTGGGCGAAGGCAGCGAGTTCGTCGTGACGCTGCCGGCCGAAGTGCCGGGCATCGACACGGCCGGCCACGCGGCCGGGGATGCCTCCGCACTGCCGCCCGCGACCGAGCACCGGGACCGGCGCGCGCTGGTGGTCGACGACAACGACAACGCACGCGAAACGCTCGGCGCGATGCTGTCGGCGCTCGGCATCGAGGCCGATCTGTGCGGCACCGGACAGGAAGGCGTCGCACGCTTCGGCACCGGCCGCTACGACATCGTCGTGCTCGATCTCGAGCTGCCGGACCTGAGCGGCTTCGAAGTCGCGCGGCGCATTCGGGCGATGGCGCAACCCGACGACGACGGCCGCCATCCGGCGATCCTCGGCGTCAGCGCGTATGAGTCGGCGGCGCTGCGCGAAAACAAGCAGGTATTCGACGAATTCCTGCCGAAGCCTGTCCACCTTCGCGAACTCGGCGCGCTCGTCGAGAAACTGCTCGCGTAAGCCGGCGATAGCGTGTGCGCCTGCGCACGGCATCGCATCGCGCGCTGCGCCGCGTCACCCGTCGATACTCATTCGCCGATCAGATGCAGCACGATGTCGCGCCGGTGCGCGGCACGGCGATGCTCGAACAGGTAGATGCCCTGCCACGTGCCGAGCACCATCCGCCCGTGCTCGACCGGAATCGACAGCTGCACCTGTGTCAGCGCCGTGCGCAGATGCGCGGGCATGTCGTCGGGCCCTTCGGTGTCGTGCTCGTAGCGCGTGTCGTCCTCGGGTGCGAGCGTCGCGAAATAGCGTTCGAGATCGCGCTGCACCGACGGATCCGCGTTCTCCTGGATCAGCAGCGACGCGGACGTATGGCGGCAGAACACGGTCAGCAGCCCGGTGCGGATCGCCTGCTGGTCGACGAATGCGCGCACCTGCGGCGTGAACTCGACGAGGCCGCTCCCGCGCGTGTCGACGCCGATGTGCGTGATGGCCTGTTGCATGATGTCGACCTCAGGCGAATGCGGCGAAGCCGTCGGCTTCGATCTGCTTAGCGTCGGCGGGGCGCACGACGCGCGCGACCTCGACACCGTCGCGCAGGAACACCAGCGTCGGCCACAGCTTCACGCCGAACGAGCGGCCGAGCGGGCGGCCCGGGCCATCCTCGATCTTCAGGTGACGCACGGCGGGATGCGCGGAAAACGACGCGACGATCGCGGGCTGCGCACTCGCGCAGATCCCGCACCAGTTCGCACCGAATTCGATGACGGTTGCGCCGCCCAGTGCGTCGACTTCCGCGCGCGTCGGCGCATTGGCGGTGTAGCGTTGCTCGGTATCCATCAGGCCCTCGTGAGCGTTGGCGGAACATGGCCGCGCGCGCCTGCGTGATGCGGCGGGCTCGGCCTGCGATTTCCTACTGTAGCGGAAAAGCGCGCGCGATGTCGGCGGGCTCCGGCCGACGCGTACACCACCTGCGCGCGCCGGCCGGAATGACATGACAAGATCCGGAGTGCCGCGCCGCAGCGACAGGATCAGCATGAGGACCGATCCATCAACGAAGGCGCCGACCATGAATGCTCCGCATCGCGTCACCGAACCGAACATCCTCTATTTCGGCACGCCCGTCGTGCTGGTCAGCACGCTGAACGAAAACGGCACGGCCAATCTCGCACCGATCTCGTCCGCGTTCTGGCTCGGCTGGCGCGGCGTGATCGGCATCGCCGCCAGTTCGCAGACCACGCGCAACCTGCTGCGCGCGGGCGAATGCGTGCTGAACCTGCCGTCGTCGGCGCAGGCGCACGCGGTCGACCGAATCGCGCGCACGACGGGCACGTATCCGGTGCCCGACGGGAAGCGGGCAAAAGGTTACGTGTTCGAACCCGACAAGTTCGGCACGGCCGGGCTCACCGAGGCGGCGTCGCAGACCGTCGCGCCGCCGCGCGCGCTCGAATGCCCGGTGCACATGGAGGCCGTCGTCGCGGCCTCGCACGGGATCGGCGACGACACGCCCGACCTGCGCGGAAAGATCACCGTATTCGAGCTGCGCATCCAGCGTGTGCACGTGCATCCGGATCTGCTGGCTGACGGCCATCCGGACCACATCGATCCCGACAAATGGTCGCCGCTGATCATGAGCTTCCAGAAGTTCTACGGCCTGGCGCCGCATCAGGTGCATACGTCGCGGCTCGCCGAGATTCCCGAGCGCGCGTATCGCAGCCCGGACATCGAGCGCTCGCGTGAGGCCGGCATGTCGATGGACGTTGCCCGGCGATAACGCGCGGCGGCCTGCGTGACGCGAACCGCGTCGAGATCGCTCGTCACTGCGTGCCGCACTTCCCTGAATCCGCTTCATTGCCGCCGCGCGTCGGTGCGGCGGATAACCTGGAGAACACCGATGACCGCCTCTCCAGGCCATGCTCCGTCCCGCACGGCCGCACCCACCGCGCGCGCCCTGCATCGTCTCGCGCACGGGCCGCGCGAAACCCAACGCCCGATCGGCTAAGATACGGGCCGCCTCGCCCCTTATCGAACCGACGGAGTGTTTTCAGTGATTCAACCGACCCCAGTATTCAAGGACAACCTCGCTCAACTGCCGGCCATCGACGGCGTCGCGCGCATCGATCTCGTCGGCGCGAACGGCGACGTGGTCGCCAGCATCGAGAACCAGCCGGGCAAGCAGGGCTCGCTCGCGGTGTACAACTACCTGAAGCAGGCGTTCGGTGCGCTTGACGCGAAGGCCGCCGAGCACGGCCTCGCCGTGTTCGCGGAGCACACCGCCGACGCGCGCAACCGCCCGGGCGCGCACCCGAACGTCGATCGTCTGCTCGCGATCGTCGACGGCGGCGAAGCGCTGCGGATGGACGTGGTCGCGAAGGCCTGAGCGCCGGGCGACGGGCGGGTACGCTGCGGGCCGATGCGCCGCAGCGGCTCGCGCCCGTCGCGCGCTTCACCGTGCGTCCGTCACTGCCACACGTCACGGTTCCGACGAGGTCACGCATGGCCACATTCCGGTTTCCATGCGCGCAATGCGACGAATGGCACGCAGGCGAGCCGAGCGTATTCCACAACGGGATGTCCGCCGAACGCGCGCAGGCGCTGTTCGAGAAGGTGCTGCATCAGGACGGAGCGGCGCACTGACGCCGCCGCCTCGTGCACCGCTTGCCGTCGTGACACCTGCGCGGAAAACCGCGACCATCGCGACTCCCCGTTCTTTCCCCGGAGACCATCCACGTGCATCGCATGACTGTCCCGCTGTTTGCCCGCCGCATCGCATCGATCGCGGTACTCGCGTGCGTCGCACCCGGCGGTGCAGCGTCGGCCGAGACGCTGCGTGCGGCCTCCGATATCGCCGGCGCGTCCCTGGTTCCGCTCGGCGCGCTGCCGCGCTCGCCGGAACACGGCACGCTCGACGCGTTCTGCGCGCAATATCGCGCGAAGACCGCCACCGCGGCTGGCCGCGACGTCGCGAGGCTCGGCTGGATCGTGACCTCGGAAGCGCCGCTCGGCCGCTACACCGTCGTCACGTTCGCGAGCGGGTTCAAGCCGGGGACGAGCGCGATCTGTTTTGCGCGCAACGCGAACATCGGCGTCTTCGACGGCACGACGCTCGTCGCGCTCGGCTATACGGCACGCTCGGCCGGCTGGCAGCTCGGCTCGGTCGAGCAGCTGGAAAGCGGCGCGCTGCTGGTCTGGGGCGGCGACGGCCCGTCGGCGCCCGTCGCCGAGCTGCGCGAAGAAAATGGCGGCTTGCGGCTGACCACGGTCGCGGCAGAACGCACGTACTGTCGCGGCCGTGCGGTCGTGCCCAACGTGTACGGCAAGCCGCTCGACGTGGCGCGCAAGATTCTGATCTCGCGTGGATGGCAGCCGCTGCGTCCGCACGAGAAGCCGGACCCGATGGACGGCGCGGCGACGCTCGCGAAGCACGGGATCATCGAAGCCGAAGCGTGCTCGGGCACCGGCATGGGCTATTGCGCGCTGCGGTATCGGAGTGTGTCCGGCGTGCTCGGCGTGACGACGGCCGGCGGCGAGCCGGACACGCCGTCGGCAAATACCGTGATCGATTATCAGGTGGCTTGCCGGAAGCAGTGATCGGCGCGGTGGCGTGCGCGTGATTCGCGCGTGATCGCATGGCATGCGTTCGTCGTCGCACCGAAAAGCAGCGAATCCATTGGCGATCGACTGTACCGGCGCATCGGATCATCGGCCGTCCGGTCAATTGACCCGCTCCACGCTCGCTCCCAAACTGACCTCCCTTTCACGCGCGTTCACGCGTGTCCGGCATAAAGGGACTTCCATGATCGACCTCTCCACGCCGCAGCTTCCAACGTGCGCCACCCGCGCCGATACCGAATCGCACGCGTTGCCCGATTCAGGCCATCCGAATCTCGTCGAACGCCCCCCTTCCTGACCGAAATCCCCACGCGACGTAACGACGCTTCGAACGCACCGAACGCCCGCCCGCGTACACAGTCGCGGGCGAACTCCGCACTTGCACAAACATAACATATTTGTTATCATGCCGGCTAACGCGTACGAAATTCAATTCTTCAATGCGCGCGTAGAGACGGGGGTCGTCACGTTACCGACGACGCTGCTTGCCCGTTTTTTTGCGCTCGCTGATCGCATGGAGCAGTACGGCCCGAATCTTGGCGAGCCGCATACCCAGTCAATGGGAAACGGGCTGTACGAAATGCGACTGAAGGGCGCCGAAGGTATCGCCAGAGTGTTCTATTGCGCGATCGTCGATCGGCGTATCGTCATGCTTCATTGTTTCGTGAAGAAGACGCAAAAGACGCCCCGGAAAGAACTGGAGATCGCGCGCTACCGACTCAAGGAGGTTCAAGATGGCAACGTATAAGGAACTGCGCGCGCGTGCATTGTCCGACCCCGAGGTGCGCGCCGAATACGAACGGCTGAACCGCGAAGAACTCGCACTGCTCGACGTGATGCTGGCTGCTCGGCGAGACGCCGGCCTGTCGCAAGCCGATGTAGCCCAGCGCATGGGCACCAAAGCACCGGCAGTGACGCGACTCGAGCGCGCACTCGCAACGGGCCAGCATTCACCGTCCATCGATACGCTGCGCAAGTACGCGGCAGCTTGTGGCAAGAAACTCGTGATCTCGTTCGCTTGATTCCTCGTTCCGACCACCGGCCGGTCGAGCGGCCGGCGCGTCGCCACGGTTGTTCAAACCCCGGACGATGCCGCATCAGCAATCAGATGCGCCACCGGTTTCCGCCTCTTCCGAGCCACGCAGTTCCCGCGCCCCGGGATCGCGTCCACGCGTATCCACCACCACACGCAACTCACGGCTCTCGAACACGCTCGCCGGCGTCACCGTGCGGCGCTGCCACGGAATCCGGCCGAAATACCAGATCTTCCAGAACCCGAGCGGATGATCGGGATTGCGGCGCAGCAGCGTATCGAAGGTCTCGACGTCGCCGAGCGTACGCACCCGGCCGACGAGCCATGAGCGGCCGGGAACCCGTGTCGACGTGCATGCGAACCTCACGCGAATGGACATGGCGCGAGCATGTCAGCCGAGGCCGCGTCGCGCATCCGCGCCGTGCGTGAGGGAATCAATCCGCGCCACCGGGTAGCGAATTCCGGTACCGGCGTGCAGCACGCGTGCGCAATCGTCAGCGATTCGCGCCCAGCGCCACGCGCAGCCGCTCCATCAGCCGCGTGTAGAACTGCACCACGTCGGCCTTGTCCGTCACGTTCGAGGTCGAGAACCGCTCGGACCACGCCGCCTTCCATTCATACGTGCCGTGCACGCTGCGGTCGCCGTCCGGCGACAGGATCAGCGAACGGATCCGCGCATCGCGACCCGGCCCCGTATGCATCTCGAACAACGCATGGATGAACGTGTGATACGCGTCGTACACGTCGTCGTCGAACAGGTAGCGGTAGATGTGAAACGTGCGGTCGAGTTCGCGCTTCGCGCGGATCACGTCGTCCGGCGAGATGTCCTTCCAGTAGCCGATCCACGTGTAGAAGCACAGCAGCGCATTGAGTTGCGGCGCGACCGTGTCGTACAGCGTGAGCCGCTTCTCGATCAGCCGCTGGTTGGTCCACTGCACGAGCTCGAGCCGCTTCAGCCGGCGCGCGACGAGCCAGCCCAGGCACGCGACCGACAACGGCGTCAGCACACCGAGCACGAGCTTGACGATTTCCAGCGAATTCCACGGATCGTTGAATGGCTGCATGAATGGCTCGACAAGAAAAACGCATCGATCGGCCGGTCACGTCGCGCGCGGCGCGCGTGTTCGTCGATCGCGTCGCGGTTGACCGTTAGTTGCTTGCGCATCGAAGTCGCACTGCGATGCAGCCAGTGCGCGGCGAAGCGGCTTGTCCCGACAGTGTATCGGCCGATCGTCACCGGCTGGTGACGATTCGCGGAATCGCCGTCGCGCGCTCGCGGCACGTTACGTCGGCAGTGCCGACGTGAGCTTGACCTTCTGCATCGGAATGTCGGTCTTCACGCTGAGCACGCCGGGAATGCGCGTGAGGTATTCCATCTGGAAACGCCGATAGTCGTCGATATCGGCCGCGACGACGCGCAGCAGGAAATCGCAGTCGCCGGCCATCAGGTGGCATTCGACGACTTCCGGCATCTGCTGGACGGCCTCGGCGAAGCGGTTCACCGATTCCGCATCCTGCCCCTTCAGCCACACGCGCGTGAAGATCGTCAGCCCCTTGCCGACCTTCGCCGGGTTCAGCACGGCCACGTATTTTTCGATCACGCCCGCTTCCTCGAGCAGGCGCACGCGCCGCAGGCACGGCGACGGCGACAGCCCGACCTCGTGCGCGAGTTCCACGTTCTGCATGCGGCCGTCGCGCTGCAGCGCGCTCAGGATCCGGCGGTCGATCGCGTCAAGCTTCATTGGCATCGAATTCCAAAAAAATCGCAAATCACTCGTTGGATGCCAAATTCTCATAAAAATTGGTCCGCAACGCAACCCGATTCGAGTCAAAAAAGCAGACAATCCTCCTCCCCCGAAGGAGGAGTAATGAGCAGTAGCGTTTCAACGTCGACCGGGCTTCGCGACAAGCCCGCCTATGTCGCCGAGATGGGTCGCGGCTTGCGCGCGGCGCTGCCCGTCATGCTGGGTTTCGTGCCGTTCGCGCTGGTGCTCGGCGCGCAGGCCGCGCAAAAAGGGCTGAGCCTGTTCGAGGTGCCGATGATGACGGGCCTGAACTTCGGCGGCGGCTCGGAATTCGCGGCGATCCATCTATGGACGTCGCCGCCGCACATCGCGCTGATCGTCGCGATGTCGTTCCTCGTGAATTCGCGCCACATCCTGATGGGGGCGGCGTTCGCGCCGTACATCCGGCGCCTGCCGCGCCGCCGCGCGTTCGCCGCGCTGTTCTTCATGTGCGACGAAAGCTGGGCGATGTCGCTTGCCGACGCACGCTCGCGCTCGGCCACGCACATCAGCGTCCCCTATTACGCGGGCGTGTGTTCCGGGCTCTACCTGACGTGGATCTCGATGACGACGCTCGGCGCGGCACTCGGCCCGACGATCGGCGACGTCGAGCAATACGGCTTCGACATGGCGTTCACCGCCGTGTTTCTGGTGCTGCTGCGCGGCATGTGGAAAGGCATGCGCGCGAGCCGTCCGTGGTTCGTCAGCCTCGTCGTCGCGGCCGCCACGCACCTCGCGGTGCCCGGCGCGTGGTACGTCGCGGCCGGCGCATGCGCGGGTCTGATCGCCGCGCTGCTGTGGGAGCCGCGCGATGATGCCTGATTTCGCGACGGTGGCGACCATCGTGCTGATGGCGTCGACGACCTACCTGTCGCGCGTGCTCGGCTACGTGCTGCTGCGCAACCGCACGCTGAGCCCGCGGATGGCGTCGGTGATGGAGAACGTGCCCGGCTGCGTGCTGATCTCGGTGATCGCACCGGCGTTCGTGTCGACGCGCCCGGCCGACCTGCTCGCGCTCGCCGTCACGCTGATCGCCGCGACGCGCCTGTCGATCCTGCCGACCGTGATCGTCGGCGTCGCGTCGGCCGGCCTGCTGCGGCATCTGCTCGGGTAATCGGATCTCGCGGGTCCCACCCGCCGCCCGGGCGGCACATCGAACCGGAAAAACGGGCGCGCCATGCGCCTGTTTTCGTATCCGCGTATCCACGCGCGGCGGGCGCCGGGCGCCGGGCGCGGCGCGGCGCGGCGCGGCGCGGCGCGGCGCGGCGCGGTGCGGTACGGTGCGGTGCGGTGCGCTGAGGTGCGCTGAGGTGCGCTGAGGTGGCCGAGGTGAGGTGCGCTAAGGTGAGGTGCAATGAGATGCGGCATGACACGACACAACATGCGCCGCGACGGGATGCTAGCCTTGCGGGTGTACCTGTGGTGCCTTTCCCCTCTCATTGCCTACCTGCGAGGATCGTCCCGATGCAAGAAACCCGCCCGCTGTTCGACCGCGTCCTGCTCACCAACGACGACGGATTCGACGCCCCCGGCCTTGAAGTGCTCGAACAGGTCGCCACGCAACTGGCGCGCGAAGTCTGGATCGTCGCGCCGGCCGAGGACCAGAGCGGCACGTCGCATTCGCTGAGCCTGCACGAACCGCTGCGCATGCATCGCAAGGGCGAGCGCCGTTTTGCGGTGCGCGGCACGCCGGGCGATTGCGTCGCGATCGCGGTCAGCCACCTGATGAAGGACGCGCGGCCCGACTTCGTGCTGTCCGGCGTCAATCGCGGCGCGAACCTCGGCACCGAAACGGTGTTCTCCGGCACGGTCGGCGCCGCGATGACGAGCATGCTGGTCGGCGTGCCGGCGATCGCGCTGAGCCAGGCGTTCGTCGACCGCAACGCAGTGCCGTGGCATACGGCGCTCACGCACGCGCCGGACGTGATTCGCCGGCTCGTCGCGGCCGGCTGGGACAGCGACGCGTGCCTCAACGTGAATTTCCCGGCGCGGCCGGCCGACGACGTGCGCGGCCTGAAGGTGACAAACCAGGGCGCCGGCACGCTGCAAGGCGTCGACATCGTGTCGGGGCGCGATCCGCGCGACATCGAATACCACTGGCTGAAACTGGCGCGCGCACCGCGCGACGACGATGCGGGTTCCGAAACGGTCGCGCTCGGCGAAGGCTATATCGCGGTCACGCCGCTGAAGTTCGAACGCACGCACGACCAGGCGCTCGCGCGGCTGCGGTCGAACCTCGACTGACCTCGAGAACGGTTACCGGTCACGTCAGGTTCATTCCCCCGTCGAGCATCACGATCTCGCCCGTCACATAATCGGACGCAACGAGCATCGCAACCGTCTGCGCGACGTCGTCCGGCGTCGCCGCACGGCGCATCGGCGCGCGCTCGCGCCAGAGTTGCTGCGCGTCGGTCCAGTCCGCGGTCAGCGGCGTGTCGACGAGCCCCGGCGCCACCGCATTGACGCGAATCGCCGGCGCGAGCGTACGCGCCAGCAAGCGCGTCGTGTGATTGAGCGCGGCCTTCGCCGCCGCATAGGGAATCGACGCCCCCTTCGGCCGCACGCCGGCGTGCGAGCTGACGTTGACGACGCACCCGGCACGCCCGCCCGACGCCGCTTCGAGCAGCGCGGGCTGCGCTTCGGCGACGAGCCGGAACGGCGCGATCACGTTGATCTCGTGCATCTCGCGCCACACGTCGGGCGTCGCGGCGGCGAGATCGTCGTGCGGAATCACGCGGCTGACGCCCGCATTGTTGACCAGCACGTCGAGGCGGCCGTGCACCGCCAGCGCGTCGCGAATCAACCGCACGCGTTGCGCGTCGTCGGCGAGATCGGCCTGCACGTAGGTCGCGCCGAGTTCGCGCGCCATCGCGCGACCGGTGTCGGCGGAACTGCGCGAATGCAGGATCACCGCGTAGCCGTCCGCCGCCAGGCGTCGCGCGATGGCCGCGCCGATTCCCGACGTCGATCCGGTGACGAGCGCGACAGGCCGATGCACGCGCGACGCGCGCGGCTCGGCGACGGTTTCGGTTTCAGGTTCCGTTTCGGAAATCGGGGCATTCATCGGCGGATGCGGCGCGTCCATGGCGTGGAATCCTGTCAGTGGCGTTCCCGCATCATAAGCATGACGACGGCCGATGCGGATGCGTGCCGTCTACGGCCGTTTCGGCAGGTCGACGAAATCCTCGAGCTCGCCGGCGATGTAAAGCCGCTTGCCGATTCTCGGGTATTCGCAGACGTCGTGTTCGAGGCGCTGGCCGAGGATGAACAGTTCCAGCGGCACCTGGCCGGTGTTCTGCAACGTGTGTGCGTCGCCGCCGCGCGGAAAACCGAGGAAATCGCCCGGCCCGATTTCGCACGTGCGTTCGCCGATCGTGACCGAGCCGGTGCCGGACAGCACGTACACGCATTCTTCCTCGTACAGGTGGCGGTGATACTCGGCCGATTCGTGCCCGGGCATCAGCGTGAGCAGGTGCGCGCCGATCTGCGTGAGGCCGGTCAGGTCGCTGAGCTGTCGTTTGAGGCGAACGGCATTGGGATTGAGCGAATGCACCGCGCGCGTCGGTTCCATCTTCGCGATGTCGGCGGCTTTCAGCAGCTCCCGGGGAGGTGTCGTGGACATGGGGATCTCGTCGGCGTGAATGCTGCGGTTGGGCGCGCCGCCCAGGCGGGCACGGCGCGCATGCCGCATTATTGTCCGACATTTTCACGCAGACGAGCCGCACATCTCCAGATACGGATAGCCGGCGGCGGCGGCACGCGCGCGACGCATTCGCCGCCGCCGCTCAACCGACGTGCACGCCGCGCAGCGTCGTCAGCAACGCGACGAGACGGTCGACGTGCTCGTCCTCCGTGCGCCACGACGACACGCTGATCCGGAACGCCGGCCGCCCCTGCCATACGGTCTGGCCGAACCATACGTCGCCCGAGTCCTGCGCGGCCTGAAGGATCGCGATCGTCTCGTCGTCGGTGCCGGCGCGCACGAGCACCTGGTTCAGCACGACACGGTTCAGCACGTCGTAGCCGGCCGCGCGCAGGCCGTCCGCGACGCGCTGGGCCTGTGCGCAATGCCGCTCGACCATCGTCGCCACGCCGGCGCGGCCGAGCGCACGCAGCGCGGCCCACACCGGAATGCCGCGCGCACGCCGCGAGAATTCGAGGTTCAGGTTCTTCTGCGCATCCTGCGCGCCGCTCAGGTAGACGGCATCGCTGTTCATCGCGGTCGCGAGCGCGGCCGCGTCGCGGCAGATCACCATCGCGCCGTCGTACGGCGTGTTGAGCCACTTGTGGCCGTCGGTGGTCCAGCTGTCCGCGCCGTCGATGCCGTCGGTCAGTGCGCGCTTCGACGACGCGCGCGCCCACAGCCCGAACGCGCCGTCCACGTGCACCCACGCGCCGGCGGCCTTCGCGCGCGGAATCAGCGCCGCGAACGGATCGAATTCGCCGGTGTTCACTTCGCCGGCCTGCACGCAGAGGATCGTCATGTCGTCGAGCGGCGGCAATTGCGCGGGGTCGATGCGGCCGTGCGCGTCGACCGGCGCGACGATCAGGCGCTTCATCCCGAAGCCGAGCACGCGCAGCGCCTTCTTCACCGTGATATGCGCGAGCTCCGAGAGCACGACCTTCACCTCGGGTGCGCCGATCAGGCCGTCCGCGTCGACGTCCCAGCCCTTGCGCGCGAGCAGCGCACGCCGCGCGGCCACCAGCGCGACCAGCGTGCAGGCCGTCGCGCTCGTGCCGAAGCCGACCGCGCTGCCTTCCGGCAGCCCGAGCACGTCGACGACCCAGCGCGCGGCCTGCCGCTCGATCGTCGCGGCCACCGGCGAATTCGCGAACGACGACGCGCACTGGTCCCACGCGAGCATCAGCCGCTCGGCGGCTGCTGCGGCCGGCAGCGTCGCGCCGATCACGAAGCCGAAGTAGTTCGGGCCGTTCGATGCGACGGTCGCGGGCGTGCCCTTGTCGTCGAGCAGGCGCAGCACGTCGGCGGCCGGGCGGCCCGCATCGGGCAGCGGCTCGTCGAAGGCCGCAAGACCCGCGAGCGCCGCGGCGTCGGGATAGGCGCGCCGTTCGTCGATCGCTGCGAGATACGCTTGCGCGCGCCGGTCGGCATCGGCCAGCAGGGCGAGTTCATCCATGTCGATTGCCTCTGTGAAGATCAGAGTTGCAGGAGGTCGCGGCCCAACCGATGCAGCGCATCGTCGATCCGCTTGTAGTACGTGAACTTGCCGACGCGCGTCGCCCGCACGAGCCCGGCATCCGCGAGGATCCGCATGTGGCGCGTGGTCGTCGCCGGCGCGATGCCGAGCTTCTCGGTGATGTACGTGCAGCACACGCCGAGCTCGTCGAAGTCGCCGTGCGGCTGCGGCGGGAAATGCTTGCGCGGCTGCTTAAGCCAGCGCATCACGGCCAGACGGCTTTCGTTGGCCAGTGCGCTGATGCGGGTGACGTCGTCCATGGTTCCGGTCTCGTTTGACGTTTTGAATATTAGCTAAATGACGAAACGTGGACAACCCGCTTCGCGGGCGATTTTGCGTTCACTGTCGTGCGGGAAGCGGCCCCGTCCGCTACTGCGCCGCTTTTAGCGTCATTGCGTCGGACGCCGACGCGCGGACGCATCGGCCGCGGCGCGATCCGGTTGCGCTCACCCCATCGCCAACGCCTGCGCCAGCCGTTCGATCAGCGCCCGCACGCGCCGCGGCTGCACCGCACCGCCCGGATAGACGATCTGCAGGTCGACTTCGCCCGGCGAGAACTCGCGAAGGATCTCGACCAGCGCGCCGGACGCCAGATCCTGCTCGACGTCGAGCAGCGACTTCAGCGCAATCCCGTGCCCCGCGACGCACCACGCGCGCACGAGCGCGCCGTCGTTGGCGACGCGCCGGCCACGCACCGTCACGCGCTTCGGTTCGTCGTCGATACGGAACGGCCACTCGGCATACAGCTCCTGGCCGAAGCGCATCACGATGCAGTCGTGCGCGGCAAGCTCGGCCGGATGCCGCGGCGTGCCGTGCGCGGCGAGATACGCAGGAGCGGCGCACACCACGCGGCGCGAGCGGCCGAGCGAGCGGCTGCGCAGCGCGCTGTCCGCGAGCTGGCCGCGACGGATCGCGAAGTCGAGCCCCTGCCCGACGAGATCGACGTAGCCGTCGCCGAGATGCAGGTCGACCGTGACGCCCGGGTGCTCGGCCAGGAACGCGTCGACCACCGGCACGACGCGCGCCTGCCCGAGATCGGCCGGCGCGCTCAGCCGCACGGGCCCCGACAGCGTCTGCGCGCCGAGCCGCACGCGGCTTTCGAGTTCGTCGGCCTCGGCGAGCAGGCGCCGCGCGCCCGCGACCAGTGTGCGGCCCTCGTCGGTCAGGCTGATCGCGCGGGTCGTGCGCGTGAGCAGCGCCGCGCCGTAGTGGCGCTCGAGCGCCGTCAGCCGCTCGGAAACCGTGGCCGGCGACAGGCCGACCTCGCGGCCGGCCGCGGCCAGCCCGCCCTTCTCCACGATGCGCAGGAACAGCGCCAGGTTGTCGAGCAGCATTCTTCGCTTCCTCCGAAGGATATTTTCGAAGTCTGCCCAATTATCCGGATGAACCGCAAGCGCTAGAGTGAACGCTCACCTTGCCGACGCCCGCTCGCGCCGGCCTCGACGACGAGAGGACACCCGCCATGGAATACCGCACGCTCGGCCGCTCCGGCCTCAAGGTTCCCGCGCTGAGCTTCGGCGCAGGCACGTTCGGCGGCACCGGCCCGTTGTTCGGCGCCTGGGGCAACACGGACGTCGATGAAGCGCGCCGCCTGGTCGACATCTGCCTCGAAGCCGGCGTCAACCTGTTCGACACCGCCGACGTGTACTCGGACGGCGCATCCGAGCGCGTGCTCGGCGCCGCGATCCACGGCCGGCGCGACCAGGTGCTGATCTCGACCAAGACGGGCCTGCCGACCGGCGATGGCCCGAACGACGCCGGCACGTCGCGCGCACGGCTGATCCGCGCGGTCGACGACGCGCTGCGCCGCCTCGATACCGACTACATCGATCTGCTGCAGCTCCATGCGTTCGACGCGGCCACGCCGGTCGAGGAAGTGATGTCGACGCTGGACGATCTCGTGCGCGCGGGCAAGCTGCGCTACATCGGCGTGTCGAATTTCGCGGGCTGGCAGATCATGAAATCGCTCGCGGTTGCCGACCGGCACGGCTGGTCGCGCTACGTCGCGAATCAGGTCTACTACTCGCTCGTCGGCCGCGACTACGAGTGGGACCTGATGCCGCTCGGCGCGGACCAGGGCCTCGGCGCGCTGGTGTGGAGCCCGCTCGGCTGGGGCCGGCTCACCGGCAAGATCCGCCGCCACGCGCCGCTGCCCGAACGCAGCCGCCTGCACGACACGGCCGGCTTCGGGCCGCCGGTCGACGACGAACGGCTGTACGACGTGGTCGACGCGCTCGACGCGATCGCCGAGGAAACCGGCAGGACCGTGCCGCAGATCGCGCTGAACTGGCTGCTGCAGCGCCCGACCGTGTCGTCGGTGATCATCGGCGCGCGCAACGAGGAACAGTTGCGCCAGAACCTCGGTGCGGTCGGCTGGTCGCTGACCGATGCGCAGGTCGCGAAACTCGATGCGGCGAGTGCGATCGAAGCGCCGTATCCGTACTTCCCGTATCGCCGGCAGGACGCGTTCGCGCGGCTCAATCCGCCGATGCGCGGGTAAGCGGAGCAGCGGACCGTCGCGCTCCGATGCAATGACGCGATGACGTGGCGACGTGGCGGCGTAGCGGCGTAACGGCCTAGTGACATAGCGGCGTAACGGCATAACGACGTAGCGACGACACGGCACAACGACCGTCACCGCGCGGCCAGCACGCGGTCGATCATTTCGCCGATCCGCCGCGCGAGCCCGTCCATCCGCTCGGCCGGCACGCCGCCGTAGCCGAGCACGAGCCCGTTGTAACCCGCCGCGGTGCCCGGCAGGCAGAACGACGACAGCGGCCGCAGGATCAGCCCGTGCGCCTGCGCGACGCGGCTCAGTTCCGTGTCGGCCACCGGCACGTCGAGCCGCGCGGACAGATGCATGCCGCCCGCGCCGCCCGACACCGTCAGCCGCGTATGCAGCCGCCGCGCCAGCGCGTCGTGCAGCGCGTCGCGCCGCTCGGCATACACGCGGCGCATGCGCCGCAGATGCCGCGTGAAATGCCCGGCGTCGATGAAATCCGCGAGCGCGCGCTGCTCGACGGCGCGGCCCTGCAGCATCAGCGCGCCCGCCGCGTCGCGCAGCGGCTGCGCAAGCGCGGCCGGCACGACCATGAAGCCGAGCCGCAACGCCGGAAACATCACCTTGCTGAAAGTACCGAGGTAGATCACCGGCGCGTCGTCGGCGAGCCCCTGCACGGCCGCGTGCGGCGTGCCGTGGTGACGGAACTCGCTGTCGTAGTCGTCCTCGACGATCCATGCGCCGGCCGCGCGCGCCTGCGCGACGAGCGCGAGCCGCCGTTCGAGGCTCATCACCGCGCCGAGCGGATATTGGTGCGACGGCGTGATGTAGACGAGCTTCGGCGGACGAGCGCGCCAGTCGTCCGGATGCGGCGCGAGCCCCTGCGCATCGACGCCGATCGGCTCGACGCGAAGGTCGGCCGCGAGAAACGCGTTGCGCGCACCGTGGTAGCCGGGATTCTCGATCCATGCGACATCGCCCGCGTCGGCCAGCGCGCGGGCGCACAGGTCGAGCGCGCCCTGCGTGCCGTCGGTGACGATCACCTGCGCGGCGTCGCAGCGCACACCGCGCGACGCGCGCAGATAGCCGGCGATCGCATCGCGCAGCACCGCGTCGCCTTCCGCGGACTGATAGCCGAGCTGCGCCGGCCCCGCCGAGCGCCATGCGCGCTCGACGCAGCGCCGCCACTGCGCGAGCGGGAACGCGTCGACGGCCGGCACGCCCGGCATGAACGGCAGCGATTCGTCGAGGCCGCTCGTCGCGCGCTCGGCCTGCGCGACGCGCCGCGACAGCACCGCCGTAGCGCCGGCGGGCGCCGCGGCGGCGACCTGCGACCCGCGCAACCCCATCCGGGCGACCACCGTGCCCTGCCGCGTGCCGGTCACGAACCCTTCCGATGCGAGCCGCTCGTACGCGTACAGCACCGAATTGCGCGCGATGCCGAGCTCGTCGGCCAGCGTGCGCGATGCGGCAAGCCGCGTGCCCTCGGCGATCCGGCCGCTCAGGATCGCGTCGCGCAGGCACGCGTACAGCCGCTGCTGCTGCGACATCCGCGTGGCCGCGTGCGGCCCCGCTTCGCGCTCGAAGGTCGACAGCAGCAACGCGTAATCCATCGTGGCTCCAGATTGTGTGGATGTCATGGGTCTACACATGGTGCCACGAACTTTCTATCGTAGAGGTCTGCGCGCGTTTCCGGTCGTGCCGGCAACGCTTCACTTCATCCATCCTCGAAAGGTTCGCGACCATGAACGCTACCGACACCGGCCTGACCGTACGCCCCGTGCGCGAAGACGATTTCGACAACTGGCTGCCGCTGTGGGACGGCTACAACCGCTTCTACGGCCGCTTCGGCGATACCGCGCTGCCGCGCGAGATCACGCGGCTCACGTGGTCGCGCTTCTTCGACGGCTACGAGCCCGTGCATGCGCGTGTCGCGGAACTCGACGGCCGGCTCGTCGGGCTCGTGCACTTCCTGTATCACCGCAGCACGACGCTGGCCGGGCCGACCTGCTATCTGCAGGATCTCTTCACGCTCGAGCGCGAACGCGGCAAGGGCGTGGGCCGCGCGTTGATCGAAGCCGTGTACGACGCCGCGCAGGCGCAGCGCGCCGAACGCGTGTACTGGCAGACGCACGAGACGAATCGCACGGCGATGCGGCTCTACGACACCGTCGCGGAGAAAACCGGATTCGTGATCTACCGGAAGGTCTTGCCGCGCTGATCATGCGGCGTGCCGCAGGCCGCACGCCGCGCGGCCGCGACGGTTTCAATCCAGCGGCCGCGCCTTGATCCACAGGAACAGCGGCACGCGCGACCACTGCTTCAGCGTGTCCGTGTCGGCGCGATCTGGCAGCGGCTCGCGCAGCGACACGATCGCGAAGCCGGCCGCCTCCAGCGCATCCATGTAGGCCTGGAGCGGCAGCGACCAGCCCGCGAAGTGCATCGACAGCCCGTCGCGCGTTTCCACGCCCTCGAAATGCTCGCTGCCGAAATACGTGCCTTCGAGCACGAACGGCGCGTCGGGCTGCGGCCCCGCGAAACGGCCGCGATCGCGGAACGGATGCACGAGCGACACGAACAGCAGCCCGCCCGGCTTCAGCACGCGACGTGCCTCGCGCAACGCGGCCGCCATGTCGTCGAGGTCCATCAGCACGTTGTATGCCATCACGATGTCGAAGCTGGCCGGATCGAACGGCAGCGAGGCGGCATCGGCGAGCGCATAGCGGTGCGCCGATGCCGCGCGACGCGCGGCGTCGAGCATCGCGGGCACCGCGTCGCTCGCGGTCACGTCGTAGCCGAGCGCCTTCAGCTCGCGGCTCACGCGTCCCTCGCCGCAGCCGATCTCCAGTGCGCGGCCGGTACCGCGGCCGAGGTAGGCCGCCAGCCCGTCGCGATACTTCCAGAACGCATCATGGCCCGGCCTGCCGGCCCAGTCGATCCATTGGTCGGCGACGTGCGTCCAGTGTTCGGTGATGGCTTTGCTGTCGGTCATGTTCGCTCCCCGATCGGTGTTCGTCCTGCTGGTTCAGGATGCGCATGGTAAGCCGAAGCGGCGGTGCGCGTGAGCGCGTCGCGCGGCACGAGGCCGCCGCGGCCGGTTTCCGTTTCCGGCGGCGGCGTTCTACAGTTCTTACGACGGACGACATGCGCCGCCACACATCGTTCGCGTTCGGCGCGCGTGCCGATACACCCCCGATTCCGAGGAACGTCCATGCCGAGTATCGTCGCCGGCCCCGCCGATCTGCCGCCGAGCCCCGTCGCCGCCGAAACGCGCATGGTGCACGACGTCGCCACGCTGCAGCCGTCGGACTACCGTTCGGCCGACGGTGCATCGTGGGTCATTGCCACCCTCACGCCGGCGCCGGACAGCGGCAAAAACGTGACCGGCAATACCTACTTCGATACCGCGAAACGGCAAACCGTCGCAGTGCCCGACGCGCGTCGGCGTTACGCGAACCGCGGCACCTGGCAGGTTATCGCGAGTTCCAGCCCGGCGGTGCCCGCCACCGGCCGCTACGACTGGCTCACGCTCGCATGGCTGCCGATCAACGGACGGCCGCTGCCGCAAACGCCCGAGCATCTGTATTCGCCGTTCATTCGCGGCGGCACGATCGTCTATCGGTGGAATCCGGACGCGCAAGGCGGCGAGCAGTTCGGCAACGTGCGGATGATCTTTCCGGCGTGGCAACAGCAGGTCGCGGACGTGCTGCGCGGCGCGCCCGGAAACGTCGCGCCAACGGCAGCGGCCGCACCTGCATCGGCGCTCGATCGCGTGCAGCAGGACGGCAATCCGATGGCCGCCGTGCTCGACTTCGCCGCCGCGCTGCATGAGGAACCGGCCGACCGGATCGCCGCGCGCCTGCCGGCATTGCTGCGCGCGAGCGACCTGCACGAAGTGTCGGCGATCGTGTTTCAGTGCATCGCCGCATCGCGAGAAGCGGACCGGCCGCGCTTCGTCGAGGCGATCAACGGGTCCGTCGCCTCGATCGACGACGGCGCGCGCCTGCTCGCCATCGCCTTCGGCGCATTCGCGGCCGGCAGGGCGAAGCCGCGTCCGTTCAGTGATGCCGAACAGGCCGCGCGCATCAACGACGTGTTCACGGCCTTGAAGCAGAGGACGTCGGCACTCGGCGTGCCGGCCGGACAGGGTTCGCCGTGGTACGAATTCTTTACCGCGTACCGGCTTGGCGGTGCGCCTTCCGGCTCGAGCGGAAGCAGGCAGTAATTACCGGGCCTGCGCGATCGTCGGTCGGCCTGATGCGTCGCGAGACTTCGACGAAAACGACGTCGTCCTGAATGCCGGCGCCCGGCATGCGATTCGCACGCGTCGGGCGGTGCATGGCGCTCGGTCACCAAGGGAACCCGTGTGCGTCCCGTAGGGTCGAAACGTCACATGACCGTCGACGGCATCGCGTTCGCCGGTCGATCCACGATCCCCGCACCCTTTTCTCCCCATGTTGAGCATCGGTCCCTTCTCGATCCGCGTCGTCGCGGTAGCCGCCGCCGCGCTGCTGGCGTGGCTCGTTGCCCGCTTCATCCAGCGCCGCCCGCCCGATGGACATCACAAGAGCGCGTCGAGCCTGATCCTCGACGTGCTGCTGCTCGGGCTGGTCGCCGCGCGTATCGGCTATGTCGCGCAATGGTGGCGCGACTACGCGACGACGCCGCGCGCCATCGTCGCGCTCGGTGACGGCGGCTTCGACTGGCGCATCGGCATCGCCGCCGCGCTGGCGTTCGCCGTCTGGCGGCTGCGTCGCCTGCCCGCGCTGCGCAAACCCGTGGCGGCCGGCATCGTCGCGGGCCTCGCCGCGTGGGGCATCGCGCAAGGCACGCTGGCGACACTGCAGCGCACCGCGCCGCCGTTCGCCGCGCTGCAGCTCGAAACTCTCGATGCGACGCCTGTCCTGCCGCAACGCTTCGCAGGCAAGCCGGTCGTGGTGAACCTGTGGGCGACGTGGTGCGCACCGTGCCGGCGCGAGATGCCGCTCCTCGAACAGGCGCAACGCGATCACCCGGGCATCACGGTGCTGATGCTCAACCAGGGGGAAAACGCGCAGGCCGTGCGCGCGTTCCTCGAACAGCAGGGGCTGCGCTTCGACAACGTGCTGCTCGATCCGTCGTTGCATGCGATGCATGCGTACGGATCGCGCGGGCTGCCCACGACGCTGTTCTTCAATGCGAAAGGCGAACTCGTCGAATCGCACATGGGCGAGCTCACCGCCGCGCGATTGAAGGATGCGGTGGCGCAGCGTTTCGGTCAGTGATGCCGTCGGCCGCCTGCTCGACGCCACGATCGATCGTCGATGGCAGCGCGCGTTCCCGCAGCCGCGGCTGACTCGACCGCCGACACGCCGGCACTTCGACCGCCATCGGCTACGCTCACGGCCTCGACAGCACCATCACCCGCCCCGACACGCGCTGAAGCTTCAGCCACCCCGTGTCGGCGGTGAACCTGAGCTGCTGCAACGGGAAATCGAATCCCGCCTTCTGCGCGGCGCTGACCACCGCATCGGCGATCCAGCGAATCAGTTCCTTTCCTTCGTCGGTCGTCTGGTGACCGTTCTGGACACCGTAGAAATAGCGGTTCCCTGCGTTGACCTCGTTCTGCAGCTGCATCCAGTGCCCCGGGAGGCCGGGCAGGGTCCTGAACAGGTCGGCCACACGCTGCGTCGTCAGGCCGCGCGCCCACAACGCGCCGTTCACGGCGGGCCGCGCCAGGTTGTGACGGTCTGCGTCCTGTGCCTGTCCCTTGATCTCGCCTTTCAGACTATCGGGTTTCGTCATCGCACTGTCCTCGTGAGGGCCCGGTAAAGGGCCAATTGAATGAATAAATCCGCCGAATAGCGAGCGCACGCGCGTCTTGCACGATACCGCCAATCTCGGAATTGATCGCCTGTCAGGTATATCAGGCCGCGCTTGGCAATATCGTGTGCAAAAATCAGCCGCGTCCGACAGGCGTCGCGACAGCAGGCCGATATGCTTCGTCGGGTGCGGTGCCGGTGAAATGCCCTGTTCAAGTTCGGAGTGAGCCGGTCATTGAGCTTCGTCGGCGCCGCACCCCGCTTCGTTGCGATCCGGCTTCGGCGCGGGCGCTCGACGGTGGCCGGTGGGCGCGGCCACGACAGGGAAAGACGATGTTGAAACAACACGCTGCCATATGCGAACGCCGAGCGTCTGCGCCGAAACCGGATCCTCTTGCCATTCCCGTCATTCCCGCCTGCACACCCCGCCATTATTCAAAAAAGCGTGACACGCATCGATATAATTTCCGAGATATATCGAACGGCACTCCATTGAATTTTCACCATTAAATCGGACTGTTTCGGTTTCCGATTTTCTGAACGATTCCCATTCCCGGCGGAATATTTTTTCATTTATTTTTCGCCATGCTGACTGAACCGTGTTTGAAACTGCAAGCGTTTGCGAGACACGGTGAAGTGCCTTATCCATCGACTTCCAGGAGGAAAGCATGGCCGAATCTCAAACGTCTTCGAATCGCGCCGGCGAGTTTTCGATTCCGCCGAACACCGACTTCCGCGCGATTTTCTTCGCGAATGCTGCCGAGCAGCAGCACATCAAGCTCTTCATCGGCGACAGCAAGGAACCGGCCGCTTATCACAAGCTGACCACGCGCGACGGCCCGCGCGAAGCCACGCTGAATTCGGGCAACGGCAAGCTGCGCTTCGAAGTGACGGTAAACGGCAAGACGTCGGCCACCGATGCGCGCCTCGCGCCGATCAGCGGCAAGAAATCGGACGGTTCGCCGTTCACCGTCAACTTCGGGATCGTCGTGTCGGAAGACGGTCACGACAGCGACTACAACGACGGCATCGTCGTGCTGCAGTGGCCGATCGGCTGACCTGACGCACGATCGGCGGCCGCGCCGTGCCGGCCCGCCGTCGTCGGGCCGGCCAGCGGTTCGCGCTCATCAAGCGGGCCTCACGCAGCACCCCAATCCAAAACAGCGTTATCACAGGAGACTTCCATGCCGCTTCTTTCGGCTTCGATCAACAGCGCACCCGTCGTCACGTCCGAGACGTACGTCGACATCCCCGGCCTGCATATCGACATCGCCAACGCAGAGATTCGCGACGGGAAACTGCAGGTCATCCTCAACGTGCCGACGCCGTACGCGACCGGCAACAATTTCCCCGGCATCTATTTCGCGATCGCGACCGACAAGGGCGTCGTCGCGGACGGCTGCTTCACCTATTCGTCGAAGGTGCCCGAAAGCACCGGGCGCATGCCGTTCACGCTCGTCGCGACGATCGACGTCGGCAGCGGCGTCACGTTCGTGAAAGGGCAGTGGAAAAGCGTGCGCGGCAGCGCGATGCATATCGATTCGTACGCGAGCATTTCCGCGATCGGCGACACGGCCGCGCAATCGTCGTCGCAAGGCGGCGGGAATCAGGGCACCGAAACCGGCGGCGGCGCCGGCAACATCGGCGGCGGCGGCGAACGCGACGGCACGTTCAACCTGCCGCCGAACATCAAGTTCGGCGTGACCGCACTCACCAACGCGGCGAACGACCAGACGATCGACATCTACATCGACGACAACCCGAAACCGGCCGCCACGTTCAAGGGCGCGGGCGTGCAGGACCAGAACCTCGGCACGAAAGTGCTCGACTCCGGCAAGGGGCGCGTACGCGTGATCGTGACGGCGAACGGCAAGCCGTCGCGCATCGGCTCGCGGCAAATCGACCTCTTCAAGAAGTCGTACTTCGGAATCGTCGGCTCGGAAGACGGCACCGACGACGACTACAACGACGGCATCGTGTTCCTGAACTGGCCGCTGGGCTGAACCCGACGATGCGCGGGGCGGCAACGCGTGCGCGCCGCCGTCGAACGCGCAATGGCGACGGCGCCAACCGCCCCAGCCACCCGTTGCGAATCGATTCACTCGAGCAGTCATTTGCAGTCCCACGCCGCGCTCCGCGCGCGACGACGGCGAGATCCGCTCACCGGTCGCGCGATGCGAGACATTCCATCAAGACGAGGAAGACATGTCACAACCGTTTACCCATGACGATCTGTACGCCCTGCTGCAACTCGCCGGCAACGATGCAACCGCCGTGCAATCGAACGGCGATCAGGCCGTGCTCGACCGGATGCGTCAGTTCATGACCGCGCAGCTCGTGGAGAAGTTGCCGCAATACGATGTGTTCGTCGACATTGCAACGATCCCGTACAGCTTCGACGTCGGCAGCTGGCAGAACAAGGTGAAGGCCGATGCGGCCGGGCAGGTGATCGCCTGCACGGTGACGTGGGCCGGCGCGCCCGGCGTGCTGCCCGGCGCGGCAGCGAAGTTCGGTGTTGGTGCGGTGGTCAATTACTTCTCGAAGGCGACGCCGCAACCGCAACCCACGCAGCCGGGCACCACGACGACCGGCGGCGGCGAACGCGACGGCATCTTCAACCTGCCGCCGAACATTGCATTCGGCGTGACGGCGCTCGTCAATTCGTCCGCGCAGCAGACGATCGAAGTCTTCGTCGACGACAACCCGAAACCGGCCGCAACGTTCCAGGGCGCCGGCACGCAGGACGCGAACCTGAACACGCAGATCGTGAACTCGGGCAAGGGGAAGGTGCGCGTGGTCGTGACGGCGAACGGCAAGCCGTCGAAGATCGGTTCGCGCCAGGTCGACATCTTCAAGAAGACCTATTTCGGACTGGTCGGCTCTGAAGACGGTACGGACGGCGACTACAACGACGGCATCGCGATCCTGAACTGGCCGCTGGGTTGACGGGCTGACCGTTAAACGGAAGGCAAGCGCTGGGCGCCGATTCGCCCGGCGCTTGCCTTTATTGCTTCCGATGCCCGCCGGGAATACCGTGCACGCGCGTGATGAGCACCGGATGGGTAGCCTGAAACATCACGTCGTCGCGCCTGCACACGGTACGCCGGGCGAGCACGCGCGACGTCGTGACATCAGCCGTCGTGCCGGGCGCCACGCTGTGACATCGCGAGCGGCGCCGTCAAGCTGGCCGCGGCCAACTGCGTGCGCGCGGCGTAAGCCACGCGGTTGAACGCGACACGCTGCTCACCCTTCAGCTTCGCTGCCTTCGACGCCTGCACGAGGCCGATCGGATCGACAAGACGACCATGTCGCCGGACCTCGAAGTGCAGATGCGGGCCGGTCGCGGTCCCGGTACTGCCGACCGCGCCCACCCGTTGACCGCGGGCGACCCGCGCACCGGTTCGCAGCGTGGGCTCGAACGCCGACAAGTGCGCGTAGTACGACGCATAGCCACCGTCATGACGGATCACCACATACTTGCCGTAACCGCGCGGCTCGGTGCCGATGAACGTCACGACGCCGCGCTCGGAGGCATGGACGGCGCGCCCTGTCGGCGCGGCGAGATCGACGCCCGAATGCACGTGGCGCGCGCCGGTCACCGGATGCACGCGCGCGCCGAAGCGCGAACTGGTGCGTGTCGACCGGACCGGCATCGCGAACCGGGTGCCTTCGAACGGCATGCCGTCGAGATCGTAATAGGCGCCCGGCACCGCCGCTCCGGGGGCGAACCACACGGCCGCGACGCGCCGGCCGCGAAAGCGGATGTCGAGCGCCGTCACGCGCACGCCGCCCGGCAGTGCCGCATCGTCATCGGGTTCGAATGCGACACGGAAGGTGTCGCCGGTCGCGCCGTGCAGCTTCGGGTCGATACGACCGGCCAACATGCGCGTCAGTTGCGCCACGACACCGTCGGGCAATTCGGCACGCGCCAGCGATGCACGCAGGCTGCCGGTTATCACACCGGCCCGCGCGCCGCTCTCCTGCTCCACGAGCACGAACGGTTGCGCGGACGCCAGATCGACACGACGCGATGCGAATGCCGAAGGCGCGCCGATCGCGGGCAGATGCGATGCAAAACCGTAATCGAAACGCCCTGCGTAACCGCGCTCGATCGCACCCCGCGCCGCATCGCAAAGGACAACGTACGGCGCACAGGCGCCGGCACGCACGACGAACCTGCCGGGATAGGCCTCCGCACGCACACGCACCGCCTGCGAATCCGCCACGATGCGCGAAACCACCGTCGACGCAAGCAAGCCGCCCCAGACGGTGCGGGCGGAATTGAAGAAAGGCACGTCGACAAGGTCGGCCGCTTGCGCCGCCACAGGCGCGGACGGCTCGGCACCGGAGGATGCCAGCGCCATCGCGCCCTGTGTGCCGGCAAGCCACGCCGCCGCAACGACACCGCGCAGCAGCGCGCGGCGAACGGGAAAGCGGATGGCGCCGCGTTGCGCGGATCGACCTCGTTCGCGTGCGAGACGTAAACACAGGTCGAACCGCATCGCGTCGTCACTCGCTATCTATGAAAACTGGAAATGAACCGGGTATCGCGGAGGAAAGAGCGTCGCGATCCGGTAGCCTGGAGGCGAGTGTACTGGCGCGACCAACACCGCTGAATAGGACCGATCCGATTTGGTCAGATGTTGTCTTAGTACATGAACGAAAGATAAAAGTCGCCGCAAAAAATGCGCGGGATGCGCCCCTTCGGTCGCGTGACACCGCGCATGGCTGTACAGTCGAGGGTTGCCCGCGCACGCGCGCATGCCCGCCCGGCCACGGCGGGTGCGCCGCCCGTCGCGCCTTCTGTCCTCAACCCGGAATCCCGTCATGTTTCTCGATCATCTTCATCCGGAACGCTGGACGTTCCTGTGGAACGCGTTGTCCACGCTGTCGCTCAGGCTCTGCGCCGCCCTCGCGCTGCTCGTCGCGGGCTGGTGGCTGTCGAAACGCATCGGCAACTGGCTGAGCCGGCTGCTCGCGAACAAGGAGCGCGTCGACGACACGCTGCGGCCGATCCTCTGCGACGTCGCCGTGTGGGGCATCCGCATCGTCGCGATCGTCGGCGCGCTGTCGCAGCTGGGCATCGAAACCGCGAGCATCGTCGCGGTGCTCGGCGCGGCCGGCCTCGCGATCGGGCTCGCACTGCAGGGCACGATGCAGAACATCGCGGCCGGCATCATGCTGTTGCTGCTGCGGCCGTTCAAGGTGGGCGACTACATCGACGGCGGCTCGAGCGTCGCGGGGACGGTGGACGAAGTCGGCCTCTTCATGACGCGGCTGACGAAGCCGGACGGCATCTGCGAATACGTGCCGAACAGCGCGCTGTGGGGCAGCGCGATCCGCAATTACACGCGCAATCCGACGCGCCGTCTCGATCTCGAGGTGGAAGTGTCGGTGCACGACGACATCGATCGTGCGCTCGACGCGCTGCGCGCGCTGGCCGAAGCCGATCCCGACGTGCTGACGGAACCGGCACCGGACGTGATGGTGATGCGCTTCGACGACAGCACGGCGATCGCGAACATGCGCGTGTGGACGCACACCGACAAGTTCTGGGCGATGCGCTGGCGCCTCGCGCGCCAGGTGCGCAAGACGCTCGCCGACGCGGACTGCGCGTTGCCGATCCGCACGCGCGAACTGCACATCGTGCACGACGCCGAACAGCAGCGCCGGGCCGACCCGCGACGCGTACAGGCGTCGTAAGACGTCGGGGCGCACGAGCGCGCACGGCGCGCTGCTTCGTGCGCCCCGCTCGCGTCACATCCTGACGATATCGAGCAGCGCCTTCCTGCCGCTCTTGTAAGTGAATACCGAGATCGCACCGTGCTTCAGGTCGCCCTGCGGCGTGAAGCTCGTTTCGCCGATCACGCCGCGATAGTCGGTCGCCGGCATCGCGGCGAGCACCTTCGCCGGGTCCGTCGAGTTCGCGCGCTCCATCGCGTCGACGATGATGTACACCGCGTCGTACGAGAACGGTGCATACACCTGCATCGGCTGGCGATAGCGCGCCTCGTAACGTTTCACGAACGCCGCGCCGCCCGGCATCTTCTCGAGCGCGATGCCGGCTTCCGAGCACACGACGTTGTCCGATGCCGGGCCCGCGAGCTTCGGCAGGTCGGTCGAGCACACGCCGTCGCCCGCGAGGATCTTCGCGCGCATGCCGAGCTGGCGCGCCTGCTTCGCGAGCGGACCGCCCGTCGCGTCCATCCCGCCGTACATGATCGCGTCGGGGTTCTCGCCCTTGATCTTCGTGAGGATCGCGCGGAAGTCGATCGCCTTGTCGTTGGTCGCATCGCGCGAGACGATCTTCATCCCGGACGCTTTCGCCGCCTTTTCGAATTCGGTCGCGAGGCCCTGCCCGTACGCGGTCGAATCGTCGACCACGGCGACCGTCCTGATGCCCAGGTGCTTCGCCGCGTACATCGCGAGCGCGGGCCCTTGCTGCGCATCGGTCGCGACGACCCGATAGGTCGTCTTGAAGCCCTGCTGCGTGTAGGTCGGGTTGGTCGCGGCCTGCGAGATCTGCACGACGCCGCCGTCGCGATAGACGCGCGATGCGGGAATCGACGTACCCGAGTTGTGATGGCCGACGACGCCGACCACCTTGTCGTCGACGAGCCGCTGCGCGACCTGCGTCGCGGTGCGCGGGTCGCCCGCGTCGTCCTGCGCGTCGAGCTGCAGCGTGACCTTCCTGCCGCCGATCGCGAGCCCCTTCGCGTTGATTTCCTCGACCGCGAGCCGCGCGCCGTTCTCGCTGTCCTTGCCGAGGTGCGCGATCGCGCCGGTCAGCGGCGCGACGTGCCCGATGCGCACGATCTCGTCCGCGTGCGCGGACAGCGCGAATAGTGCACACGCCAGCGCGACCGCGCATGCCGCCTTGTTCCGATGCCGATTCCGATTCATGTTCGTCTCCTTCCTTGTCGCTGTTGGTTCGTGATCCATACCATCGTCGATTGCAGGCAAAGCGATGCGCTCACGCGCGCCCTTCGAAGCCGAGCAGCACGTTCACCGCGTTGATACCGATTTCCTCGACCATGTAGCCGCCTTCCATCACGAACAGCGTCGGCAGGTTCAGGCGCGCGAGCGCGGCGCCGATCCGCAGGTAGTCGGGCGAGCGCAGCTTGAAATGGCTGATCGGATCGTGCTCGAACGTGTCGACGCCGAGCGACACGACGAGCAGGTCGGGCGCGTGCTTCGCGATCGCCGCAGTGGCCTGGCCGAGCGCCGCCGAGTAGGTGTCCCACTGCGTGCCCTTCGGCAGCGGCAGGTTCAGGTTGAAGCCTTCGCCCACGCCCGCGCCGCGCTCGTCGGCATGGCCCGAGAAGTACGGATACGACACCGCCGGCTCGCCGTGCAGCGACGCGAACAACACGTCCGAACGCTCGTAGAAGATGTCCTGCGTGCCGTTGCCATGATGGAAGTCGACGTCGAGCACCGCGACGCGCGCCGCACCGCTCGCGATGCCGTGCTGCGCGGCGATCGCCGCGTTGTTCAGGTAGCAGTAGCCGCCCATGTACTCGCGGCCCGCATGGTGGCCGGGCGGACGGCACAGCGCGAACGCCGCGCGCGCGCTGCCGTTCGCCAGCAGGTCGGCGCCGGTGAGCGCCGAGTTCGCGCTCGCGCTCACCGCGTCCCACGTGCCGGCGTTGATCGGCGCACCGGCATCCATCGCGAAGAAGCCGAGCTTGCCGTCGATGAAGTCGGGCAGCGTCGCCGCCGACGGCATCGCGCGCACCGGCCACACGAGCGGCAGCGCCTGGCAGGTGCGGCCGGTCGCGGCCCATTCGTCCCATGCGCCGGCGAGAAAGTCGACATAGCGCGCGCTGTGCGCGCCGGCATAGCTCGAGCGGTCGAACGCGCGCGGCGCGATCACGTCGCCGAGGCCGGCCGCGCGGACCTGCGCAAGCACCGTTTCGGCGCGAAGGGGGTTCTCGAACGAATCGGTGATCGCGCCGTCCTTCAGTTCGACGCCGCGATGCAGATGGTGATCGCTGC
The DNA here is from genome assembly GCF_905339895.1 of Burkholderia sp. BCC1988. Taxonomy (NCBI): domain Bacteria; kingdom Pseudomonadati; phylum Pseudomonadota; class Betaproteobacteria; order Burkholderiales; family Burkholderiaceae; genus Burkholderia; species Burkholderia sp. BCC1988. Next base: position 87,321 of record NZ_CAJPHA010000002.1, on the reverse strand, counting down.
TGTAGACCGTGAGCATGGTTGACCGTTGCAGTGAAGGCTGTGAGGGGTGGCAACAGTCTATTGAGGCCAGCCGGCAATAACTTTGCTTTTCAACTCTTCGTTTCGTACAATTTTGAGAAAACCGTCTACGGAGACCCGGAAATGAGCAAAAATCGCGCTTCGGTTGAGCTGGACGGCGTCGATCGCGCGATGCTCCGCCTGCTGCAGGAAGACGGCGCGCTGTCCAACGCGACGCTCGGCGAACGGTTGGCGCTGAGCGTCACGCCGTGCTGGCGGCGGCGCAAGCGGCTCGAGGACGAAGGCGTGATCACCGGCTACCAGGCGAACCTCGACCGCCGCGCGCTCGGCATGAACGTATTCGCGTTCGTGCAGGTCACGTTCAACATGCATTCGGACCAGGATTCGGATCACTTCGAGGACGTGATGCGGCGTCACGATGAAGTGACGTCGTGCCACAAGATCACCGGCGCGGCCGACTACATCCTGCAGGTCGTGGCCGCCGATCTCGACACGTATGCGGAATTCGTCGAACGCGTGCTGCGAAAGCAGGCTGGCGTGTCGTCGATCCAGTCGAGCCTCGCGCTGCGCGAGGTCAAGTTCTCGTCGCGCGTGCCGGTGCCGGACGCGTGATCGATCAAGCGCCCGCGCACGGGCATCCGCTGTCGACCTTCATCCCCTGGAGCGCTACCGCATGAAACATTGCATTCCTTCCGCGCCGCTTGCCGCGATCGCTCTCGCGTTTGCATTGGGCGCGTGCGCGACGCAACCGCCTGCCCCGCTTCCACCCAATGTCGCCGGGCAGGACACGCAAGGCGCGCAGACCGCCCAGGCTACCGAAGCCGCCCCGCCGATGGTCGGCGGCGATCGCGACGCGCACGGCTGCATCGGCTCGGCCGGTTATGCCTGGTGCGAAACGACCCGACAATGCGAGCGCCCGTGGGAACTTGCGAAGGCGCATGGCTTCGCGAACTCGGCGCAGGGGTACGAGCAGTTCTGCCGGAACGGCGCAGCGAAGTGAAGGAATGCGATGTGACCGGGTCGCGATGCAACGTCGCGCCCCGATGAAGCGCGAGCGCGATGCGCGCCATGCCCGTCGCGCGCGTTTCGCCCCGCCGATCCCGCCTTTTTTCCCGTTCCGCGCACCGTCATTCCGGAAACCCGGACACACAAAAAACCCCACGAAATCAGGGATATTCCGCGCGAGCGACACGGCAATCGAGTTCGGTTATATTACGCGCCCCTTGCCATCCCGCCCCGCGGAACGCATTGCGCGCGGCCGCTTTCGACGCGGCCTGAAACGCCTTCCGGCGAGGCCCGCAGCAAGGGCCTGCGCGCCCGTCGCACGACCGTGAAGCAGCTGATTGCACGAGTACATGAAGCCGATCCGAAGGTGTCCTTCGCAACGGCTTCGCGTGCGCAAATGCAACGGTGAACATGGTCGGTCCGGAATTCCGGATTCGCGGTCCGGATCTCCGGATGCGCGATCCGGTTGCGAATCCGCATCGGCCGGGCGGCATGGCAAACCGATGCATCCAAGTTGAAAAAGGGATCTGCTGTGATCAAAACGTTACGGGTAATACTGTCGGCGCTCGCGCTGTGCGTCGCGACGTCGTCCGCGCATGCTGCCGATACGAAGAAGGTCGACGTCCTGCTGGTGGGCGGCGGCATCATGAGCTCGACGCTCGGCGTGTGGCTGCACGAGTTGCAGCCCGACTGGTCGATGACGATGGTCGAGCGCCTCGACGGCGTCGCACTGGAAAGCTCGAACGGCTGGAACAACGCGGGCACCGGCCACTCGGCGCTCGCCGAGCTGAACTACACGCCGGAGAAGGCGGACGGCAAGATCGACATCTCGAAGGCGATCGAGATCAACGAGTCGTTCCAGATCTCGCGCCAGTTCTGGGCCTGGCAGGTCCGGCAGGGCGTGCTGAAGAACCCGCACTCGTTCATCAACTCGACGCCGCACATGAGCTTCGTGTGGGGCGACGACAACGTCCGCTTCCTGAAGAAGCGCTACGACGCGCTGCAGGCGAGCCCGCTGTTCCGCGGCATGCAGTATTCGGAAGACTACGACCAGATCAAGCAGTGGGTGCCGCTGATGATGGAAGGCCGCGACCGCAACCAGAAGGTCGCGGCGACGTGGACGCCGATCGGCACCGACGTGAACTTCGGCGAGATCACGCGCCAGTTCGTCGGCTACCTGAAGACGCAGCCGAACTTCACGCTGTCGCTGTCGAGCGAAGTGCGCGAGATCTCGCGCAACGCGGACGGCACGTGGCACGTGTCGTGGGTGAAGCTGCATTCGGATGAACCGCCGCAGGCCGTCGACGCGAAGTTCGTGTTCATCGGCGCGGGCGGCGGTGCGCTGCACCTGCTGCAGGCGTCGGGCATCCCCGAGGCGAAGGACTACGGCGCGTTTCCCGTGGGCGGCTCGTTCCTCGTGACCGACAACCCCGAGGTCGTGAAGCGCCACCTCGCGAAGGCGTACGGCAAGGCGTCGGTCGGCTCGCCGCCGATGTCGGTGCCGCACCTCGACACGCGCATCATCGACGGCAAGAAGATCATCCTGTTCGGACCGTTCGCGACGTTCTCGACCAAGTTCCTGAAGAACGGCTCGTACTTCGACCTCGCGAAGAGCACCAACCTGCACAACGTCGCACCGATGATGCGCGTGGGCGTCGACGAATTCCCGCTCGTCGAGTATCTCGCCGGCCAGCTGATGCTGTCCGACGACGACCGCTTCAAAGCGCTGAAGGAATACTTCCCGGACGCGAAGAAGGAAGACTGGCGCCTGTGGCAGGCCGGCCAGCGCGTGCAGATCATCAAGCGCGACCCGAAGAAGGGCGGCGTGCTGAAGCTCGGCACCGAGATCGTCAGCTCGCAGGACGGCAGCATCGCGGGCCTGCTCGGCGCATCGCCGGGCGCGTCGACGGCCGCGCCGATCATGCTGAGCCTGTTGCAGAAGGTGTTCAAGGACAAGGTCGCGACGCCCGAATGGCAGCAGAAGCTCCGCCAGATCGTGCCGAGCTACGGCACGAAACTGAACGACAGCCCGGCGAAGGTCGTCGAGGAATGGACCTATACGAGCGGCGTGCTGCAGTTGTCGCCGCCGCCGAAGATCGACCTGACGGCGCCGTCGCAGGCGACGGGCACGGCTCCGGCGCGCCCCGCGAAGGCAGCGGCCGACATGGCGCTGTAACGCGTCCGGTCCCGTTTCGCCGCATCGCACGGCCGCCCTTCGGGGCGGCCGTTTTTCATCGCGAATGCGGACGGCGCAGCGTGCTGCGTCCTGCGCAGGCTTCACCGGCTGCCATACCGCCCGCCACACCACGGCCGATCGCCCGCTGCCGGGGGCCGTCCGCCACCGGCCGTCCGCCACCGGCCGTCCGCCGCCAGCCGACCCGCTGCCGATGACCCCGCTGCGGGCCGCGCGGGGCCGGTCGCCCCAGCCACCGTCCCGCATCCGCTAGAATTGCGGGCACGCGCGACACCGTCGCCACCGATCCACCATCCGCATCGACGCGGTCCACGCGACCGCCGGTGCGGCCCGCGCCCGAGCCGCGCGAGCGCCGCACTTCGTTGCCGCGCCCGCCCGGGCGCGCCACCAACCGAATTCAGCTGGAGAAAGACCGTGTTTACTTGCCGAAACCAGAGCTGCGGCACGCAGTGGGAAACGTCCGACGTCGTCATCAAGGACGAAGGCCAGGGGCTGCTGTTCCGCTGCCCGCTGTGCGGCGCGCGCAACTATCTCGAGCGCTTCGAGGACGATGAAGGCAACGTCGCCTACGAACAGATGGAAGGCAAGCCTTACCTCGGAGACCTCGAATGACGCAGCCGACCGCCACGCCCTTCAGCGCGCTGCCGCTGACGCCCGCCACGCTCGCGAACCTCGCGCAGCTCGGCTATGTCGACATGACGCCGATCCAGGCCGCGAGCCTGCCGATCGCGCTGGCCGGCCAGGACCTGATCGCGCAGGCGAAGACGGGCAGCGGCAAGACCGCCGCGTTCTCGCTCGCGCTGCTGGCGCGCCTCGACGCGCGCCGCTTCGACGTGCAGGCGATGATCCTGTGCCCGACCCGCGAACTCGCCGACCAGGTCGCGCAGGAGGTGCGCCGCCTCGCGCGCGCCGAGGAAAACGTGAAGGTGCTGACGCTGTGCGGCGGCACGCCGATGCGCCCGCAGGCGCAGAGCCTCGAACACGGCGCGCACATCGTCGTCGGCACGCCGGGCCGCATCATGGATCACCTCGACCGCGGCAACCTGAAGCTCGACGCGCTGAACACGCTCGTGCTCGACGAAGCCGACCGGATGCTCGACATGGGCTTCTTCGACGACATCGCGAAAGTCGCGCGCATGTGCCCGACGACGCGCCAGACGCTGCTGTTCTCGGCGACCTACCCGGACGGCATCGCGAAGCTGAGCCAGCAGTTCCTGCGCAATCCGAAGGAAGTGAAGCTCGAGGAGCGCCACGACGACAGCAAGATCCGCCAGCGCTTCTACGAAGTGACGGAAACCGAGCGGCTGCACGCGGTCGGCCAGTTGCTGAACCATTACCGGCCGGTGAGCACGATCGCGTTCTGCAACACCAAGCAGCAATGCCGCGACCTGCTCGACGTGCTGCACGCGCAGGGCTTCCACGCGCTCGCGCTGCACGGCGAGCTCGAACAGCGCGAGCGCGACCAGGTGCTGATCCAGTTCGCGAACCGCAGTTGCTCGGTGCTGGTCGCGACCGACGTGGCCGCGCGCGGGCTCGACATCGCGCAGCTCGAGGCGGTGATCAACGTCGACGTGACGCCCGACCCCGAAGTGCACGTGCACCGTATCGGCCGCACCGGCCGCGCGGACCAGGAAGGCTGGGCGCTGAGCCTCGCCAGCATGGACGAGATGGGCCGCGTCGGCGCGATCGAGCAGGCGCAGAAGCGCGACGTCGAATGGCATCCGCTCGCGGAACTGAAGCCGGCCGGCAACGACACGCTGCTGCCGCCGATGGAAACGCTGCAGATCCTCGGCGGACGCAAGGACAAGATCCGCCCGGGCGACGTGCTCGGCGCGCTGACCGGCGATGCGGGGTTCGACGGCAAGCAGATCGGCAAGATCAACGTGACCGAGTTCTCGACCTATGTCGCGGTCGAGCGCGGCGTCGCGCGCGACGCGCTGCGCAAGCTCAATGCGGGGAAGATCAAGGGCAAGCGGGTCAAGGTCCGGTTGATGGACGAAGAGTGACGCGGTGATGCCGGCGCGCCGCAATCCTTATGCGGCGCGCCCGCCCAGCATCGCCAGATACTGCCGTACCGCGCCCCATTCCCCGCCGCTGCGGCTGAGCGCGACGAGTTCGGACCCCGACACGCTGCCGGCGAGTTTCCGGTACACGACGTTCGGCGCCGCGATCCGGCTGAGCGGCGCCGGCACCAGCGCCACGCCGAGACCGGCGCCCGTCAGCGCCAGCACCGACAGCGTGCTGCTCACCTTGTGCGCGATGTGCGGCGTCTTGCCGAGCACCCGCCGCAGGACCGCCAGCTGCCCTTCGTCGTCGCCGTCGGCGGCATAGAAAATGAACGGTTCGTCCGCGAGCGCCGCGACGCTCACCGAGCGCCGCTTCGCGAGCGCATGCCGGTCGCTCATCATCACGTCCCACGCCCAGCTGCCGACCGTGCGCACGGCCAGCTTCGGATCGAACGCCGTGCCGAAGGCCGGGCAATAGCCGATGTCGAGCCGGCCCGCGAGGATCGCGTCCTGCTGCGCGGCCGGCGCCATTTCGTGCAGGTCGAGCGCCACTTCCGGCCATGCCGCGTGAAACGCGATCAGGTCGTCGGACAGCCGCCCCGTCGCGACCGCATTGCCGACGAAGCCGATCCGCACCACGCCCGTCTCGCCGCGCGCCGCGCGCTGCACGACCGTCTTCGCGCGCGCGGCCTGCTCGAGCGTGTGCCGCGCTTCGGCCACGAGCAAGCGGCCCGCGTCGGTCAGCAGCACCTTGCGGGTGCTGCGCTCGAACAGCGTCGCGCCGAGTTCCTCCTCGAGCGCGCGGATCTGCGCGCTCAACGCGGGCTGCACGATATGCAGCCGCTCCGCCGCGCGGCCGAAATGCCCTTCTTCGGCAACCGCGAGAAAGTAGCGCAAATGGCGAAGGTCCATACGGTCGATTGATCACCCGAAACGATTAATCTCGAAATTTAATCTATTGGAATGAAAAATCAAGCGCGCGCATCCTGATGGTGATCCGCTGCGTCGCAGCCCACCTGCAAGGAGCCCCGTCGTGTCCGACCGCAACCGCATCGATGTTCACCAGCATGTCGTCCCGCCGTTCTGGGCCGCAGCCCTCCCGTCGCACGGCGGCGATCCGTCCGGCTGGGGCAGCCCGACCTGGAGCCCGGAAGCCGCGCTTGCGTTCATGGACTCGCTGGAGATCCAGACCGGCGTGCTGTCGCTGACGGCGCCCGGCGTGCAGGGCTGGAACGGCCAGGCCAAGCGCGACATGGCGCGCCAGGTCAACGAATACGTGGCCGGCCTCGTCGCGCAACGGCCGACCCGCTTCGGCAACTTCGCGACGCTGCCGCTGCCCGACGTCGACGGCACGCTCGCCGAGATCGATCACGCGTTCGACACGCTGAAGGCCGACGGCGTCGTGCTGCTCAGCAACTACGGCGGCACCTATCTCGGCGATGCGGCATTCGACGCCGTGTGGGCCGCGCTGGATCGCCGCCACGCGGTGGTGTTCATTCATCCGGCCAAGCCCGCGATCGACGTGCTGCCCGGCATGCCCGGCCCGCTGCTCGACTACCCGTTCGATACGACGCGCACCGCGCTGCAGCTCGTGCTCAACGGCGTGATCGCGCGCTACCCGAACGTGCGCATCATCCTGTCGCACGCCGGCGGCTTCCTGCCGTACACCGCGTACCGCTTTGCCGAACTCGCGCCGGGCGTGCGCAACGACGTGCCGGATCGCGACGGGCTGCTCGACCTGCTGCGCACGTTCTACTTCGACACCGCGCTGTCGTCGCCGTCCGCGCTGCCGAGCCTCACCGCGTTCGCGCAACCGGATCGCGTGCTGTACGGCAGCGACTTCCCGTATGCGCCGCCGGCCGTCGGCACGTCGTTCACCGCGGCGCAGGACGCGTATGCCGCGCTGGGCGCCGACCGGCACGCCGCGCTCAATCGCGCGAACGCGCTGCCGCTGTTCCCGCGCCTCGCCGCACTCGCGCGATAACGCGCGACGCAGTGCCGCGTGACGCCCCATCGCGGCGGCGTCACGCGCGCAACCGCCCGCGGCCGTCCGCGCCGCGCGGCACCGTCAGAACGGAATGACGGCCTTCGCCCAAACGGCCTCGCCGGCCGGCCGGTTGCGCACGAAGAATTCCTTCACGACGCGCGCTTCCAGGCTGACCTTGCCGAACTGGTAACGGACACCGGGGCCGATCGCGAACGTCTGTCCGCGAAAGCCGTCGCCCGCGACCGGCTGGCCGTTCTGCATGTCGTCGGTGGTCTGCTTGACGAAGTAGCCCGACAGTCCGACGCGCGCCTTCGGCGTGACCGCATAGCTCGCCGAGTAATCGATGTGGAACAGGTTGCCCGAGTGGTAATGGGTGTCGTTGTTCGGCGAGTTGAAGCTGTACGTGATCTTCGCGGACACCTCGACCTTGTCGTTCGGCAGCCACGTCACGCCGAACACCGGCCGCGCGGTGTAGTAGTTCTTGCCGGTATTCAGCGCCGCACGCATGTCGTACTGGCCGGTCGGGAACACGAATTCGATCGCCGCGACGGTGCGCAGCGCGCCCGATCCCCACGCGATCAGCGCGGGGCTGACGATCAGGTCGCCGAGATTGGTGCGGTCGAACGACGCGCCGCCCGCATCCAGCGCCAGATGCTCCATCGGCAGCACCGCATACGCACCGTAGCGCCCGCCGAGCACCGACAGGTTCGACATCCACACGACGCGCGGAATCAGCACGTCGGCATCGAGCTTGAATCCGGGCACCGAACCGTTGCCGTGCGAATCGTTGAAGCGCGACGCATGGTAGTGCGTGTAGTACAGCAGCGCGTACAGCCCGGCCGGCGGCAGCGCGCCGGCGAAGAACGCTTCCGCGCCCTCGCCGATCGTGTCGCCGCCACCCTCCGTTGCGAACGCGCCGGTGCTCAGCGCCATGCCCGCGCACGCGGCGAGCGAAACCAGTCCGAAGGCAGCCTTTCGTTTCATCGATGTCTCCAATATTCGTTCTACTGAATTGATTTTTTATGGTCGTCCCGCGCGCCGCCCCCGCCGGCTATTCGCTGAAGTGCTCGATCACGAGCCGGTTGAAGCGCGCCGCATGCTCGATCTGCGTCCAGTGTCCGCAGCGGCCGAACACGTGCAACTGCGCATTCGGCAGCAGTTCCAGCAGCCGCGTCGAGCTGTCGAGCGGAATCACGCGGTCCTCGCGGCCGTGCACGATCAGCGTCTCGTGCGGCAGCGCGCGCAGTTTCGCCTCGTCGCTCGCGAGCGCATCGACCCAGCGCTGACGCGGCGCGGGAAACATGTTCGCGAACGCCTCCTGGTAGCCGGGCCGCACGCTCGCGTCGTAGCGCAGCTTCGCGAGCTCGTCGTTCACCAGCGTGCGATCGAACGCGAAGATGTCCAGCAGGCCGCGCATGTTCGCGATCGACGGCGTATAGCCCCACACGGCATCGAGCCCTTCGGTGAGCGTGAAGCGCGTGCCGGCCGCGCCCATCAGCACGAGCCGGCCGACCCGTTCGGGCGCGCGGATCGCCAGCGCGAGCGCGAGCGCGCCGCCGAACGAGTTGCCGATCACGTGCGCGCGCTCGACGTCGAGCGCATCGAGCAGGCCGAGTGCGTGGTCGACCCAGTGGTCCATCGAATACACGTAATCGCGCGGCCGCTCGGTTTCGCCGAAACCGGCCATGTCCGGCGCGATCACGCGAAACCGCGCGGCAAGCGCGGGCATCGTGAGCCGCCAGTTCGCATAGGCCGTGACGCCCGGCCCCGAGCCGTGGATCAGCAGCACCGGCGGCCCGTCGCCGAGGTCGTGATAGTTGGTGTCGAGACCGGCCGCGACGATCCGGCGGCCCAGTTCGGGATTGCTTGACATGATGCTTCTCCAGTCGGTTTCGGTGGCGCGCGGCGCGTCAGCGCCCGCGTTTCTTCGCGCTCTGCCCGCCGATTCCGAAATGCGCCTTCGGCATCTCGGTGATGATCACGCGCACCGATTCGAGCGGTGCGTCGAGCGAGCGATGGATGGCTTCGGTGACTTCGGCGATCAGGCGTTCCTTCTTGTCGTCGTCGCGGCCTTCCAGGATGTACAGATGAGCTACCGGCACGATGGCCTCCCGTTGCGTTCGGAACGTTCAGATGAAGCGCAGGCCGACCGAGCCGATGTCCTGCACGCGCAGCGTCACGTTGTCGCCGGCCGCGACGGCCACCGCCTCCGTGATGCCGCCTGACAGGATCAGGCTGCCCGCCGGAATCGACTCGCCGCGCGCGCCGAGGTGGTTCGCGAGCATCGCGATCGCCGCGGCCGGATGCCCGAGCACGGCCGCGCCGGCGCCGAACGCGACCGGCAGCCCGTTCTTCTCGAGCACGATGCCGAGCGTGCGCAGGTCGACGCCGTCCACCGGCAGCGGGCGGCCGCCCGCGACGAAGCGCGCGGCCGACGTGTTGTCGGCCACCACGCTCTTCAGGTCGAACTTGAAATCGCGGTAGCGGCTGTCGATCACCTCGATCCCGGCGACGACGAAGTCGGTCGCGGCGAGCACCGCGCCGACGTGGCAGCCGGGCCCCTTCAGTTCGGCCTTCGTCACGAACGCGATCTCCGGCTCGACCTTCGGATGGATCAGCGCGGACGTGTCGCACTCGCCGCCGTCGGGCAGGTCGTAGACGTCGGTGAGGAAGCCGAACACGGGCGTGTCGACGCCCATCTGCCGCATCTTCGCGTGCGACGTCAGGCCGGCCTTGTAGCCGACGATCCGCGCGCCACGCGCGAGCTGCCGGCGGCGGATCGCATCCTGCACCGCGTAGGCGTCGTCCCAGTCCATCTCCGGATGGCGGTCGGTGATCTTCGGCGTGTCGCATGCTTCACGCATGCAGTCGTCGAGATGCGCGGCGAGCGCCTCGATCGTGTCGGTCGACAGGTTCATGCGGCCTCCCGCTTCGCTTGCGCCGCGCGCGCCTTCGCGAGCGTCAGCGCGGTGTCCTCGATCATGTCCTCCTGGCCGCCGACCATCCCGCGCCGGCCGAGCTCGACGAGGATGTCGCGCGCCGGAATCCCGTATTTGTCGCCCGCCCGCTTCGCGAACAGCAGGAACGACCCGTACACGCCCGCATAACCGAGCGTCAGCGCGTCGCGGTCGATCCGGATCGGGAAATCCATCATCGGCACGACGAGATCCTCGGCGACGTCCTGGATCTTCCACACGTCGACGCCGGTTTCGATGCCCATCCGCTCGCACACGGCGACGAACACTTCGAGCGGCGTGTTGCCGGCGCCGGCGCCGAGCCCCGCCGCCGCGCCGTCGATCCGGTTCGCGCCGGCCTCGATCGCGGCGATCGAGTTCGCGACGCCCATCGCGAGGTTGTGGTGACCGTGAAAGCCCAGCTCCGTGTCGGGCTGCAGCGCGTCGCGCACCGCGCCGAGGCGCGCCTTCACGTCGTCGGGCAGCATGTAGCCGGCTGAGTCGGTGATGTAGATGCAGTTCGCGCCGTACGATTCCATCAGCTTCGCCTGCTTCACCAGCCCTTCCGGGCTGTTCATGTGGCTCATCATCAGGAAGCCGACGGTATCCATGTCGAGCTTGCGCGCCATCGCGATGTGCTGCTCGGAGACGTCCGCCTCGGTGCAGTGCGTCGCGACGCGGATCGTATGCACGCCGAGCGCGTGCGCTTCCTTCAGGTGATCGACGGTGCCGATGCCCGGCAGCAGCAGCGCCGACACCTTCGCGCGCTTCAGCAGCGGGATGACCGCGCCGAGGTATTCCGCGTCGGTATGCGCGGGAAAGCCGTAGTTCACCGACGAGCCGCCGAGGCCGTCGCCGTGCGTGACTTCGATCAGCGGCACGCCGGCCGCGTCGAGCCCGCTCGCGATCGAGCGCATCTGGTCGAGCGTCATCTGGTGGCGCTTCGGGTGCATGCCGTCACGCAGCGTCATGTCGTGGACGGTGATTCGCTTGCCTTTGAGATTCATTTCCGTTCCTTTTCGTCCGGTCGTGGAAGTCGCGTCCGCGGGCATCAGGCCGCCTGCGCGGCCGATGCCAGCGTGAGGCGGCCGGCCAGCAGTTCCTCGGCGAACATCTCGGCGGTGCGCGCGGCGGCGGCCGTCATGATGTCGAGGTTGCCCGCGTATTTCGGCAGGTAGTCGCCGAGGCCTTCGACCTCGAGATAGACCGACACACGATTGCCGTCGAACACCGGCCCGTTGACGAGCCGGTAGCCGGGCACGTAGCGCTGCACGTCGGCGATCATCGCGTGCACCGATTCGACGATGCGCGCTTCGTCGGGTGCGCTCTCCGTCAGGCAGTGCACGGTGTCGCGCATGATCAGCGGCGGGTCGGCCGGGTTGATCACGATGATCGCCTTGCCCGCCTTCGCGCCGCCGACCTGCGCGACGGCCGCGGCCGTCGTGCGCGTGAATTCGTCGATGTTCTTGCGCGTGCCGGGGCCGACCGAGCGCGACGATACGGTCGCGACGATCTCGCCGTACGCGACCGGCTGCACGCGCGAGATCGCGCGCACCATCGGGATCGTCGCCTGGCCGCCGCAGGTGACCATGTTGACGTTCATCTCGCCGGAGCCGATGTGGTCCTTCAGGTTGACCGGCGGCACGCAGTACGGACCGATCGCCGCCGGCGTCAGGTCGATCATCAGCACGCCGAGCGCATTGAGCTTGCGGCTGTTCTCCGCGTGGACGTACGCGCTCGTCGCGTCGAACGCGATCTGCACGCCGTCCGCCTGCACGTGAGGCAGGAGGCCGTCGACGCCGTCCGCGGTGGTCTTGAGGCCGAGTTCGCGCGCGCGTTTCAGGCCGTCGGAATCGGGATCGATGCCGACCATCCACACGGGTTCGAGCACGGGGCTGCGCATCAGCTTGGCGAGCAGGTCGGTGCCGATGTTGCCGGGACCGATCAGCGCGCAACGGATCTTTCGGGTCATGGGGAATGCCTCGTTTGCGTGGAAAGGAGAACGGGCGGCGCTCACGCGAACCGCACCGAACACGCGCCGATCCCGCCGATCGACACGCGGAAGTTGTCGCCGCGCGCGGCCGGCGCCATCGCGGCGAGCGCGCCGGACAGGATCACTTCGCCGGCCTTCAGCGGAATGCCGAGGCGGCCGAGCGTGTTGGCGAGCCACGCGACCGCGTTCACCGGCGAGCCGAGCGCGGCCGCGCCGGCGCCGGTGCCGATCACGTCGCCGTTCTTCTCGAGCACCATCCCGCAGGTCGACAGGTCGACGCTGCGCGTGCTCACGGCCTTGTCGCCAAGCACGAACACGCCGCACGACGCGTTGTCGGCGACCGTGTCGCCGATGCGGATCTTCCAGTCGCGAATGCGCGAATCGACGATCTCGAAGCACGGCATCACGCATTCGGTCGCCGCCAGCACCATCGCGTTCGACACGCCCGGGCCGAGCAGGTCGCGCTTCAGCACGAACGCGATCTCGCCTTCGGCCTTGGGCTGGATCAGCGTGTCGAGCGCGATGCACTCGCCGTCGCCATACACCATGCCCGACAGCAGGTAGCCGAAGTCGGGCTGGTACACGCCGAGCATGTCCATCACCGCCTTCGACGTGACGCCGATCTTCTTGCCGATCACGGTCTCGCCCGCGTCGAGGCGGCGCTGCACGAAGCGCTGCTGGATGCGGTACGCGTCGTCGACCGACAGGTCCTCGTGCTGCGACGTCAGCGGCGCGATCGGTTCGCGCGACGTCATCGCGTCGTACAGCCGGTCGCCCAGCGTGGTAATCAACGTGGAGTCCATAAGAGTGTTCCGGTCAGTAACGGTTGGGTCAGAGCTTCACGCAGACGTTGCGCAGCTCCGTGTAGAACTCGAGCGAATGCACGCCGCCCTCGCGGCCGATGCCCGATTGCTTCGCGCCGCCGAACGCGGTGCGCAGGTCGCGCAGGAACCACGAATTGACCCACGCGATGCCGACGTCGATCGACGCCGCGACGCGATGCGCGCGCGACAGGCTGGTCGTCCAGATCGCGGTCGACAGCCCGTACGCATTCGCGTTCGCGCGGCCGATCACTTCGGCTTCCGAATCGAACGGCATCACGAGCGTGCACGGCCCGAAGATCTCGTCGCGCGCGATCGGCGAATCGTCGCCGAGGCCGGTCCAGATCGTCGGCTGCACCCACGCGCCGCCGCGCAGGTCGTCGGGCATGTCGGGCACGCCGCCGCCCGTCACGATCGTCGCGCCGAGTTCGGCCGCCTTGCGGTAATACGACAGCACCTTGTCGCGATGCTCCTGGCTGATCAGCGGGCCGAGGCCGGTCGACGCCGCTTCCGGGGGGCCGGGTTGCAACTGCTCGGCGCCGGCCTTCAGCGCCGCGACGAAGCGCTCGAACAGCGGACGCTCGACATACACGCGCTCGGTGCCGAGGCAGACCTGCCCCGCGTTCGCGAAGCACGAGCGCAACGTGCCTTCGACGGCCGCGTCGAAGTCGCAATCGGCGAACACGATCGCCGCGTTCTTGCCGCCCATCTCGAGACTGACGGGCCGCGCGCCGTCGGCCGCGGCCTTCATGATGGCCGCGCCGGTGCGCGTCTCGCCGGTGAACGTGATCGCGTTCACGCCCGGATGGGTCGTCAGGAATTCGCCGGCGGAAGCCGGCCCGAAGCCGTGCACGACGTTGTAGACGCCGCGCGGCATGCCCGCCTCGTTCATCACTTCGCCGAGCAGCGCGGCCGTCTGCGGCGTCTCCTCCGACGGCTTCACGACCACCGTGTTGCCGCACGCGAGCGCGGGCCCGACCTTCCACGTCATCAGCAGCAGCGGCAGGTTCCACGGGCAGATCACGCCGACCACGCCGACCGGCCGGCGGATCGCGTAGTTGAGCGCGCCCGCGCCGTCCGGCGTCGCCATCTCGAAGGTTTCGCCGGGCACGTTCTTCACGACGTCGGCGAATACCTTGAAGTTCGCGGCGCCGCGCGGAATGTCGATATGGCTCGCGAGGCTCACCGGCTTGCCGGTGTCGGCCACTTCCGCTTCGAGGAAATCGTCGAAGCGGCGCGTGATGCCGTCGGCCACCGCATACAGCAGCTCGACGCGCTGCGCGACCGTCAGCCCGCCCCACGGGCCGGCCAGCGCCGCGCGGGCGGCCTGCACCGCCGCGTCGACGTCGGCGCGGCTCGCTTCGGCCACGCGCGCGATCACCGCGTTGTCGAGCGGCGAGCGCTTGTCGAACCAGCGCTCGCCCGCGCGATAGTCGCCGTCGATGAAGTTGCGGACGCGCCGCGGTTCCGGCTGCCCGCCGGCGGGGCCGCGTGTCGCGGCGTTGGGTTCGGTGTCGTACATGATGGAGTTACCGATAGTCGTGAATCCGTGATCCGTGGGTTCGTGAAGCGTGTTCGCGTGCGATGTCGTGTCGTGTCGCATGCCACGTGTCACGACCCGCCAAGGCCGGCCGCATCGAGCCCCGCCTGCGCGCATTGCGCGTCCTGCGCCTCGTTGCCGCCCGACACGCCGATGCCGCCGATCAATGCACCGTCGTCGACGATCGGCAGCCCGCCGCCGAACGCGACGAAGCGCGGTCGCAGCACGAGGCCCTGCCGCACGGCGTCCGAGTGCGACGCCAGGGCGGCATGCCACGCGCCGGTCGGCAGACCGAAGCTCGCGGCCGTGTACGCCTTGTCGATCGCGATGTCGATCGAATGCAGCGGCGCGCCGGGCATGCGCACGAACGCCGCGAGCAGCCCCGCCGCATCGACGACCGCGACGTTCACGCGCACGCCGAGCCGCCCGGCGGCCTCGGCCGCCGCCTGCGCGGCACGCGCGGCGGCAGGCCAGTCGATCGTGCGCAGCTCGACGCTGCGGGTCGTATCGTTTCGGTTCATTGCGCTGCGCTCCTTCGCGGGTCAGGTATAGACGGTCGTGAACGCTTCGTTCAGCTCGCCGGAGTGGAAGAAGATCCCGCGCCCGAGTTCCTCCTCGGTCCACGTGGTGACCGGGCGATCGGGTTGCGCGAGATAGCCGAGCCCCGCGAACGTCTCGTTGCGGTTGCCGCTCGGATCGAAGAAGTAGATCGTGGTGCCGCGCGTGATCCCATGCCGCGTCGGCGCGACGTCGATCTTCACCTTGTTCTTCGCCATCACGTCGGCCGACTTCAGCACGTCGGCCCAGTCGTCGAGGAAGAACGCGATGTGATGCAGCCCGTTGCGCGGGCCGCCGACGAACGCGATGTCGTGCGGCGTCGTGCTGCGGAACATCCACGTCGCGGCCTGGATCGTGTTGCCCGGCCCGACCATCACCTGTTCCGCCAGGTGGAAGTCGAGACACTCGGCCATGAAGCGCGTGTTCTCCTCGACGCGGTTCACGCCGGCCTCCGGATTCAGCTCGCACATCAGCAGGCAGTGGTCGAGCCAGTGCACGGCCGAGCCCGGCACGTCGTCGGGCCACGGATCGGGGTTCAGCGAGCCGACCGCGGTGCCCACCAGGTCCTTCTTCGCGAACAGGCGCAGCTCGTGCCCGCTCGGCAGCAGGAACCGCAATTGACGCCCGACCGCCGGCAGCGCGCCTTCGGGCAGCATCTCGGTCGCGATTCCGTATGCTTCGATACGCTGCTGCAGCGCGTCCAGATCCGCGTCGTGCTCGACCTTGTACGCGGCATGCTTGAGCCCCGCCTGATCGGACGGAGACAGGATCAGCGAATACTTGTCCCATTCGTCCCAGCATTTCAGGTAGACGTTGCCCGCCGCGTCGCGCATCGTCTCCTGCATGCCGAGCACGCGCACGTAATGACGCAGCGCCGCTTCCATGTCCATCACCTTCAGACTGACATGACCAATACGCATCACACCCATGATGTGTCTCCTCCTGGTTTCCTGATTACTTGTCGATCGCCGGCGCGCCTGCACAGGACGCGCCGCAGAAGAACGGCTTTTTCAACCGGCCGGCCACTTCGAGTTCGACGTCGCCGTCCGGCACGACGCGGCACGCCAGCGCGTAGCCGTCGCTTTCCTCCTCCGCGCTCACGTGCGCTCGGCTGATCGGCCCGAGCTTGCGCACCGCGCCGCGCAGCACACGCACCTTGCATACGCCACACCCGCCGTTCAGGCAGCCGACCGGAATGCCGCGCCGGCCGAGCTTCGCCATGCCGGCCAGCAGCGACTCGCCGGACACGCACGCATAGCGCTCGTCGGTCTGCGCGATCCGGACCGTCCCGCATACGCGGCCCGCGTCCATGTCACACCCGCCGGAACAGCGGGCTGCGCGTCTGTTGCGCGTCCGCCGCCGAGATGAACTTCTCGTGATAGATGTCGCGCTCGAACAGGCGCCCCTGCATCAGCGTCGTGATGCACGCGTCGATCATCGCGGGCGGTCCGCACAGGTACGCCTGGTGCCCCGAGAAGTCGCCGTCGAAATGCGCCTTCGCGACGTCGTGCACGAACCCTTGCGCGACGTCGCCGCCCGCATCCGGCGCGCCTTCGGACAGCGCCGGCACGTACGTGAAGTTCGGATGGCGTGCGGCGAGCGCGCGGAATTCGTCGTGGTAGTACAGCTCCTTCGCGTTGCGCTGACCGTAGACCAGCGTGATCGGCGCGGTGACGCCGCTCGCGAGCAGGTCCGCGATCATCGAACGCGGGCTCGACAGCCCCGATCCGCCCGCCATGAAGATCATCGGACGCGCGGCCGAGCGGCGCACGAAGAAGCGGCCGTACGGGCCCGACAGCCGCACGCGGTCACCCGTCGCGAGCTGCTCGTGCAGATAGCCGGTGCCGAGCCCGCCCGGCACTTGCCGCACGTTCAGCTCGATCTCGCCGGTGGCCGCGACGTCGGCCGGCGCGTTCGCGATCGAGAACGCACGGCTCTGCCCGAGGCCGGGAATCTCGAGCTGCACGTACTGGCCCGCCTGGAAATGGATCGGCTGCGACAGCTTCAGGCGGATCGACTTGATGGTCGGCGTGAGCTGCTCGATGCGCGTGACGTCGGCCGCGAAGTCCTTGACCGGGATGATCTCCGCGTCGGGCTCCTCGTCGACGTCGGCCTCGATCACGGTGTCGGCCTGCAGCGTCGCGCAGCACGCGAGCGCCTTGCCTTCCTCGCGCTCGAAATCCATCAGCGCGAACGGGTTCGCGTCGCCGAGATCGGTTTCGCCGTCGAGCACGGCGACCTTGCAGGTGCCGCACAGGCCGTGACAGCACGCGTGCGGAATGTAGATGCCCTGTCGCAGCGCGGCGTCGAGCATCGTCTGTCCTTCCTCGACCTCGATCGTCACGCCCAGCGGCTCGATGGTAAGTTGATGGCTCATGATGGTTCGCTCGTCCGCGTGGCGGTCAGAAGCTCGCGCCGCCGAGGCCGTCGAGGCCCGGCGTGCGGAAGCTGATCAGGTCCTTGTGCCCGAGGCCGTTGTCGGCCAGGCTCTTCGCTGCGTCGGGCGTCCACGGCTCGCCGGAGCGAAACCACGCGACGCGATCCCAGTCGATCTTCGAGAAGTCGGGGTGATAACCATAGACGGGCGGCAGCACCTTGTTGGCCAACGCGCCGAACGGCAGGTCGGGCGGCAGCGGCAGGCAGAACGGCGCCGGGAACATCAGGTGGTCTTCCCAGCACACGTAGAGCAGCGGCGCCGGAAACTTCCCGACGGCATCCTTGATCGGGAAGTCGTAGGGTTTGAGCGCGATGACGGCCATGTTTGTCTCCTGTCGGCCCGCGTTCGCGCCGTGGCGCGCGCGGGTCCTGTTCAAGGTTGCGTATCGATTGCGGGTCAGTTGCGGGTGGCCTGGCCGCGCCAGGCCGCGAAGTTCTTCTGGTCTTCCGAGCCATCGAAATCGAGGTTGTCGCGGCCCATCTGCACTTCGTAGTAGTCGAGCACCGCGGCGAGCGGATCGAAGCCTTCCGCGCTCGGGTCCGCATCGGGCGGGAAGCAGTTGCCCTGATGGATCTGGTGCACCGGCAGCCACGCCTGCACGTATTTCTGCGGCTCGTGGTCGAAGATTTCCTTGCAGTGATCGCTGCAGAAATGGAACTTGTTGCCGAGGTAGTTCGACTCGCGCGCGCCGATCTTCTTCGGGTTGCCGGGCTCGGTGAACAGCATCGGGATCTGGCAGGTCTGGCACAGCATCGGCAGCGTCTTCATGTAGAAGCGGTTGCCCGCTTTCGCCTGCTCGCCCCAGTAGTCGAAACGCGGCCGGTAGTAGCGGTCGAACGAATCGGGATACTTCGCGGACAGCCACGCCATCTCGTCTTCGGTCGGCACCCAGGTGTGGAACGCGGAGGCCGCGTTGAAGCCGTAGAACGTCGACCAGGCCTGGTGGCTGATGTGGTCCTTGCCTTCGCACGCGTCCTGCCAGCCCTTCGGCTCGCGAATCCCGTAGCGCGCGAGATCCTTGAACAGCGCGCCGCCGTTCTGCTCCGCGTACATCTCCCACGATTCGCGCCAGCTCATCACGCGCTTCGGCTGCATGTAGTCCATCATCATCGCGACCAGCGTGAGCAGCCGGTAGCCGCGCCAGAACCACTTGTCGATCCAGCGCTGCACGATCGGCACGTTGTCCGGGTCCTGTTCGAGCAGGAACTTGATGCACTCGATGCCGAGCGTCATGTGACGCGATTCGTCCGACTGCGCGGAGAAGCCGAACGTGACGGTCGACATGTCGCCGTTGTATGCGGCGCCCGACATGAACGGCACGAACAGCAGGTTCGTCAGCACGTATTCGAACGAGAAGCTGACCGCGGTCAGGAACTCGAACGGGCCCGACGAATACGCATCCTCGAAGAACGACTTCGGCACCGACAGATACCAGACGCGATCGAACCAGTGGTTCGAATGATGGAAACCGTTGAAGAACTTGTTGTACGTCGACATCGCGTGCGTTTCGGTCTGGTAGTGCCGCAGCTCGTCGATCGACTGCATCTGGCACGCGATGCGCGCGCCCTCGCCGGTGAAGTGCCGGCCGACGTGCGCGAAGCCGCGGTGCGCGAGATATTCGAGCGGCGTCACGCCCTGGATGAACAGCTTCAGCGCGTTGATGTAGCGGGCATCGGTCACGCCGAGGAACGCGTTGTTCTGCGTGAACGCGTCGATCACCGCGTACAGCTTCTTCTCCTTCTCGCCCTGGTATTTCCAGTACGCATCCATCGTCAGGCGGAACGGGTCGACCCACTTGTCCCAGTCGTGGATCTTGATGCCTTCATAGCGGTCGTACGGGAAGACCTTCTCCATCGGCTGGTAGGTCGTCTCCCAGCCGAGGCCGCGCGTCATTGCCGCGTAGCGGTCCTTCAGGCCGAGCTTTTTCTTGAGCGTTGGCGTGTCCATGCGTGTCTCCGTGTTGTCGGTGCGCGTAGCGCGGCGTTCAGTGCGACCAGCTCAGCGTGAACTGGTCGTCGTCCTCGTCGATGTGGCCGGACAGCGTGATCAGGTTCACCTGCAGCTGCTGCAGGTCGAAGCGCGTGCCGGTCAGTTCCTCGATCGTGTCGCGGCGGATCGTCAGCCGGTCCGGCGCGTCGATCTTGACCATGCCGGGCGACTCGACCACCACCGCGCGCGGGTTGTCGGCGACGATCGCGTCGACGATCGGTCTGGAGTCCTCATTGGCCTGAAAGGCGATGAATACGTTGGACATGCTGGTTATCCTTGGGATGTGAGGTGAATGCCCGTCGTCAGAGCGCGATGCCGAGCTTCGCGACACGCGCGTGGAACTGCTCGCGCACTTCGTCGAGCGCGGCCTGGCCGGCGTCCTGCAGCGCGCGTGCGGCGACCGGCGCGAGCGCCGCGTCGGCCCGGGCCGACCAGTCGCGGGTCCAGCGGGCGAGCAGCGCGCGGTTGTCGTCGGATTCGGCGGCCATCGTCTTCACGACCGCGTCGATCCAGCGGTTCGATTCGGCGTGCCATTCGGGCATGAACGCAGTCAGCATCGCGACCGCCGAGCCGCCCGCGAGCGCAATCCGTTCGTCGACGAAACGGTCGTAGATGAGCGGATACAGCAGGCCGTCGAGCGCGAGGTTCTGCGCGACGAACAGCTCGACCGGGTCGGCCACCACCAGCGTGTCCTCGACGTAGCGGCGCAGCGGCTGCCAGGCGGCGTCGTTCGTCCAGGCCGCCTTGGCCGCGTCGAGCACGTCGGGCTCGGCCATCGCGAGCGCAAGGCGCGTCAGGTACTGCGCGACGCCGAGGTTGTCCATCGCATGGAACATCGCGGGCGCCGTGAACGCGGTGCCGTAGCCGAGCGCGCAGATCTGCGCGTTGTTCATGTTCGCCCCCCACGCGACGTGGCGCAGCGGCACCAGCACGTCGAGCGCGTGCGCGGCGACGTCGTCGCGCATCAGGCCGATCATCCGGCGCGACTCGACGAACTCGAAGTTCGACTCCATCGCGTCCTGCTGGCGCGCCCGCGTGGTCGCCCACGACGCGTAGTAGAACTGGCGCGGATCCTTCAGCGCGTACCAGCTCGCCATCCGGATCGCCGAACGCGACGGATCGAAGATCTCGTGATCCGGATCCCAGGTCGGCCGGTAATGGAAGTTCGCCTGGGGCTGCGCGCCCATCATGCCTTCCTGGTAGCGCGTCGCCGTCTTGTCGCCGCCGATGTGCTGCGCGACGTGCGCGAAGGTGTGCCGGAGCGGCTTGATGTCGACTGTCTTCAGCTCGATGGTCACTTCTTGCTCCTCAATGTCATGGGTTCGCTTCGACGTCGAGCCGCGTGACCTGCTGTTCGCGGCAGAACGCATCGAAGGCGGCAGGAGGCAACGTCAGCTCGACGCACAGCTCCGGCGCACCGCCGATCGACAGCTCGAATTCGACGAAGCCGCGCACGTTCGTGCCCGTCACGCGGACGCACTTGCGGCCGGGATCGAGCGGGAAAAGATCGGTCGGATGCTGATTCATGA
Source organism: Burkholderia sp. BCC1988 (assembly GCF_905339895.1). NCBI lineage: Bacteria > Pseudomonadati > Pseudomonadota > Betaproteobacteria > Burkholderiales > Burkholderiaceae > Burkholderia > Burkholderia sp. BCC1988. The sequence continues at coordinate 66,290 of NZ_CAJPHA010000002.1, read as the reverse complement.
TCGGTGTCGCCTCCATGCCGGACTTCAATGCAGCATCCGTGCCACGTTCGGATCGACCTTCAAAAAATCTCGATAATTCAGGGAAAGCCCTGACGCAAAGTTCGAATTCGCGATCCACAATGGCGGTTAACCAGAACGGCAAACGCACGCCGGCGACCCTGCCGGAACCTATATCCGGCGGCCTTTTTCATCATTTGAGCAACTCGGTCGAGCGCATTTGATGAAATGATCAAATCGATCCGCTCACCGCGGCGCTGCTGGCGAAAACTTTGAAAATCACGAGAAATCTCGACGGAGGAGACATGACGCGGCCCAGCCTGCCCCCTTTGCCGCCGGACACCGACCTGCGCAAGCTGATCCATTTTTCGGCGAGCGACGGTCGCATCTGGCTGGCCGGACAGCGGATGGTGCTGCTGCATGCCGGCGCGCTGGCGACGCTGCGCCAGGAACTGATGGAAAGCGTCGGCGCCGCGCAGACGCGGCGTTTCTTCACGCGGGTCGGCTTCGCGGCCGGCGAACGCGACGCCGCGCTCGCGCGCGAGATCCGCAGCGGCGCGTCGCTGTTCGACATGTTCCACGTCGGCCCGCAACTGCACATGCTCGAAGGCGCGGTGCAGGTCACGCCATTGCGTTTCGAGGCCGATCCCGCGACCGGCGCGTTCTACTGCGAATACCGCTGGGAACATTCATGGGAAGCCGACGTGCACCGCCGCACGTTCGGGCCGCAGCCCGAACCGGTGTGCTGGATGTTGATCGGTTATGCGACCGGCTATACCAGCGCGTTCATCGGCCGCACGATCCTGTTCAAGGAAACGACCTGCGTCGGCATGAACGACCCGCACTGCACGATCGTCGGCAAGCCGGCCGACGAATGGCCCGACGCGGAGGAAATCACGTCGTGGTTCAAGGCCGACTCGCTGATCAACACGATCCGCGACCTGCAGACCGAAGTCGAATCGCTGCGCCTCGAGATGACGCCCGACGACGGCCGCACGCGGCTCGTCGGGCGCTCCGACGCGTTTCGCGCGGCCTATGCGCTGCTGGAGACGGCCGCGCCGACCAAGGTCGCCGTGCTGCTCACCGGCGAGACGGGCGTCGGCAAGGAACGCTTCGCGCGTGCGCTGCACGGCCTCAGCCCGCGCGCGGCGAAGCCGTTCGTCGCGATCAACTGCGCGGCGATTCCGCATGCGCTGATCGAGTCGGAACTGTTCGGTGCGGAGAAAGGCGCGTTCACGGGCTCGCAAACCGCCCGCGCCGGGCGCTTCGAGCGCGCGGACGGCGGCACGCTGTTTCTCGACGAGATCGGCGAGCTGCCGCTCGACGTGCAGGCGAAGCTGCTGCGCGTGCTCCAGGACGGCGAGGTCGAGCGGCTCGGCGCGACCGACGGCCGGAAGGTGGACGTGCGCGTCGTCGCGGCGACCAACCGCGATCTCGAACAGGCGGTGCGCGACGGCACCTTTCGCGCGGATCTCTACTACCGGATCAACGTTTATCCGGTGCTGATTCCGCCGCTGCGCGACCGGCAGGACGACATCGCACCGCTCGCCGACGCGATGCTCGACCGCTTCGCGGCGCTGCACGGCAAGCCGACGCCCACGCTGACCGATTACGCGTACGACGCGCTGCGCGGCTATCGCTGGCCCGGCAACGTGCGCGAGCTCGAGAACCTGATCGAGCGCGCGGTGATCCTGTCGCGGCCGAACCGTCCGGTCGACGCGAAGGACCTGTTCCCCGGCGTCGGCTCGCCCGGCGGCGCGACGGTCGACCGGGCCGGGCAGATCCGGCCGGCGGCCGCGATATCGATCGACTGCGGGTCGATCCTCGACCAGCTGCAAGGCGGCGGCGGGCTCGACGGCCTCGAGCGGGCGCTGCTGCATGAAGCCGTCGACCGCGCGAACGGCAACCTGTCGGCCGCCGCACGCCTGCTCGGGCTGACCCGCGCGCAGCTCAGCTATCGGCTCAACCGCAAACAGGATCAGGAGGACGCGTGACATGAACAGCATCCTGCCCGCCCATCCGTTCGACGATCCGCCGCCGGCGCTCGAACCGGCCGCCGACGACGCCGCCGAACCGCACGCCCGCACGCTCAGCGAGCACGCGTATCACCAGCTCCGGCAGCACATCGTCGAAGGGCATTACCCGCCCGGCACGAAGCTGCGCGTCGAGCACCTGAAAGACGTGTACGGCGTCGGCGCGGGCACGCTGCGCGAGGCGCTCACGCGGCTCGTCAGCGATGCGCTGGTCGTCGCCGAAGGGCAGCGCGGGTTTCGCGTGACGCCGATGTCGGTCGACGATCTGGAAGCGATCACGCGCCTGCGCATTCATATCGAGGTCGATGCGCTGCGCGACTCCGTGCGGCACGGCGACGACGCATGGGCGCAGCGTGTGCGGCAGAGCTTCGAGCAGTTGTCGGCCTGGGAGCAGCCGGTGTCGATCGAGCACCGCGCCGCATGGGAAGCGTGCAACCGGCGCTTTCACGAAGCGCTGATCTCGGCGGCCGCGACGCCGTGGACTTACCTGATCCTGCGCATGCTGTCGCAGCAAAGCGAGCGCTACCGGCGCGTGTGCATCGGGCTCGGCGATTCGAAGCGCGACGTGCATGCGGAACACACGTGCCTGTTCGAAGCCGCGATGCGCCGCGCCGATGCGCGGGCCGCGCTCGCGCTCGAAGACCATATCGGCACGACACTCGCGGTGGTGCGCAACGCGCCGCCCGGTACGTTGCCGTTCTAGCGTGCCGCCCCGCGGACGACGCGATCACGCCAGCTCGGGATACCCGTGCGCGGCCGCGTCCCGCGCGAACCCGGCAATCGTGTCGTACGCGCCCGGCGGCAGGCGCTCGAATCCCTTCAGCCGCAGTGCGCTCGCCCGCGCCGGATCGAGCGCGACCGCGTGATCGAGCGCATCCTGCAACGCCTCCACGAGCCGCCCTTCCAGCGCTTTCGACGCGATCAACGGCAACCCCGGCGCCGACGCCGTCATGCCGATGATCCGGATCTCTTTCAACAACTCGGGCAGCGCGTCACGCACGTACGCGAAGGTCACGCAATCGATCGCCGCGCAATCGGCAACGCCTGCCGCCAGCGCGCGCAGCACGTTCAGGTGCGAGCCGAACGGCACGACCGAACCGAAGAAACGCCCGTCGTGCGCGTGCGGCGCGACCGCGTGCCGGAACGCGTTCATCCCGCTGTGCGAATCCGCGCCGTTGAAGGCGGCCCGCAATCCGCGACACGCGGCCAGCGTCGTCGCGCCGCCCGCATGCACGCGCGCCGACGCGACCAGCACGCTGCTGTAGCGCGCGCCGTCGCAGCCGGGGGCATCGAAGGCCGGTGTCGCGATCAGGTGCGCGGTATCGCGCAATCCGAGCATCCGGTACGGATAACCGCACGTCTGCGACAACAGCAGGTCGTTGCGGCGCCACAGCGCGTGCAGATCCCCGAACGGCTCGTCGAGCAACGCGACGCCGGCCGGCCCGCCGGCGCGCGCGAACGCATCGAGCGCGTCACGCAGCAGCGCGCGCCACAGCGCGGCGTGGCGCGGCGTCACGTTGTACATCGGCAGTCCGGCGATCCATTGGCGCATGCGGGCATTCTACGCATTGGCGGCGCCCTGGAGAAAGCCCGTTCGCCCGGGCGTCGCCGGGGTCCGGCACGCGGCCGGGGCCGGGGCCGGGGCCGGGGCCGGGGCCGGGGCGGCCAATGCTTATCGGCCGCGCAGCGATAAGCAAATCCGAATTGCTTGGTTGGCCTGACTACGCGGCCCGGTTAGCGTTCCAGTGTCGCGACGCCGCCGCATGCCGCTTCAGCGGCTGACCGCGAGCCGCAACGCCTGTCGGCCAACCGCATCGCAGCCCGCACCGGCGCGATCGTCCGCTACCGGTTATCCGTATATCGCCCGCTTCACCCGCTTCATCCGCCCCAGCACCATGGCCGAATACTTCGACGTCGACCACGCGCGCGCGATCGCCACGCTCGACGCCCGCTTCACTGCCCGTACCGAGTGGCCGACCTGGCTGCTGGTCGTCACGATCTACGGCGGCTGGCTCGCCGTGCTGCTGCTCGTGCGTGCCGAGCGCCTGTCGCTCGCGGGCGCGACGCCGCCGCTGATCCTGCTCGGCGCGTGGCACATGTCGCTGCAGCACGAGCTGCTGCACGGCCATCCGACGCGCTCCGCGTTCGTGAACCGGCTGCTCGGCTATCCGCCGCTGACGATCTGGTACCCGTACACGCTCTATCGCGACACGCACCTCGACCATCACCGCGACGAGGACCTGACCGTGCCGGGCGTCGACCCGGAAACGAACTACGTGTCGCGCGAGCAGTGGGCGCGGCTGCCGCGCTGGCGTCGCGCGCTGACGGTTGCGCGCACCACCTTCGTCGGACGTCTCGTGGTCGGGCCGCCGACGAGCATCGCCGCGATGTTCGCCGACGCGTTCGCCGCGTTCCGGCGCGGCGACTTCCGCTATCTGCCGATGTGGGCGACGCACGCCGCCTGCGTGGTCGCGCTGCTCGCGTGGCTGCAGTGGGCGATCGGCGTGCCGTGGTGGTACTACCTGCTGGGTGTGACGTGGCCCGCGCTGTCGCTCGCGATGATCCGTTCGCTGTTCGAGCACCGCGTCGCGCGGCATCCGAAGGCGCGCATCGCGATCAACGAGGCCGGTTTTGCGATGCGGCTGCTGTACCTGAACAACAACTACCACCTCGTGCATCACGACCTGCCGAGGCTGCCGTGGTACGACCTGCCGCGCGCGTACCGGATGCGGCGCGACGCCTATGCGGAGAAATGCGGCGGCTTCGTGATCCGCGGCGGGTATCGCGAACTGCTGGCGCGCCATGCGTGGACGCCGACCGACACGCCCGTGCACCCGTTCGACCAGGGCACGGCATCGCTGTCGACGGGCGGCGGTGCGAGGGTCGCCGCGGTCGACGGGTATCTTCAGATCAGTACGTAACGCGCGAGCGGGGCTGCGCTCCGCCGTGAAGCCGCCCGATACGACGATGCGACGACGCGACGACGCGCGCCAAGCCGCCCCGGCGCGTATTCATTACAAAAAGCCGACAACGCCGAGCTTCATCGGCGAATTGCCAATTCCACCGGCAATGTCCAGAATGACGGCTCGTCCGGGGCTTCCAACAATCATTCGCCCCGGCTCAGCCTCCCGGCCGCGCGCCGCACTCCCTACGACGATGCAACCGAACACCTCGCCGGGCGCGATCCGCTCGATCGGCAACGACTGGTCCGTCTCCGCGGTCACCGCGGGCTTTCTCGCGGTGCTGATTTCCTACGCGGGCCCGCTCGCGATCTTCTTCCAGGCGTCGCAGGCCGCGCATGCGTCCAACGAGATGGTGGCTTCGTGGGTCTGGGCGATCTCGATCGGCGCGGGCGTGTCGGGGCTGTTCGCGAGCTGGAAACTGAAGGTGCCGGTCGTGACCGCGTGGTCGGCGCCCGGCACCGCGCTGCTCGTCGGCCTCTTTCCGCAACTGACGCTGAACCAGGCCGTCGGCGCGTACATCACGGCCGCGCTGATCATCCTCGTGATCGGCATCACCGGCTATTTCGACCGGCTCGTGCGCCATATTCCGCGCGGCATCGCGTGCGGGATGATGGCCGGCATCCTGCTGCCGTTCGGCATGCGCGCGTTCTCCGCCGCGACCGCGCAGCCGGTGCTCGGGTTCGGAATGATCGCCGCGTACGTGATCTTCAAGCGCCTGCTGCCGCGCTACAGCATCGTGCTCGTGCTGCTGACGGGCGCCGCGCTCGCGACGCTGCTCGGGATGGCGCATCTCGGCAACGTGTCGCCGAGCATCGCGCGGCCGGTCTTCATCGCCCCCGAATGGACGCTCGGCACGACGCTCAGCCTCGCGCTGCCGCTCGTCGTCGTCAGTCTCACCGGCCAGTTCCTGCCGGGGATGACGATCCTGCGCGTGTCGGGCTACCACACGAGCGCGCGGCCGATCATCACGGCAACCAGCGTGATGTCGCTCGCGGTCGCGTGCTTCGGCGGGATCACGATCGTGGTCGCGGCGATCACCGCGGCGCTATGCACCGGCAAGGACGCGCACGAGGATCCGGACCGGCGTTATATCGCGGGCATCGCGAACGGCGTGATCTACCTGATCGGCGGCCTCTTTGCCGGCACCATCGTCACGCTGTTCTTCGCGCTGCCGAAGGCGTTCGTCGCGATCCTCGCGGGGCTCGCGCTGATCGGTGCGATCGGCGCGAACGTGCACGGGATCTTCGAGGACGAGGCCCATCGCGAAGCGTCGGTGATCACGTTCCTCGCGACCGCTTCGGGGATGACGTGGCTCGGGCTCGGATCCGCGTTCTGGGGGATCGTGATCGGGTCGGTCGCGTATGCGGTGTCCGGCAGGGCGCGGCGGCAGGCGTAACGCGCATCCTTCCAGCCGCCGCCCCGCTCATCGCGCGTGCGCGCGCACCAAGGTCGCGAGCGCGTCCGCCAGTGTCGTCGTGCCGTACACGCGCTCCGACACGCCGGCCTCGACATCGATCTGCCCCGCGTTGTGCACGTCGTACAGATCGACGATCAATTGCGCATGCCGTTCGCTGAGCCCCGCGCGCAACAGCGTCGCGGTCCATGCGTCGCGCGGCAGTTCGCGCGCGACGATCTCGCGGTCGGCCGCCGCGCCGAGCGTATCCGCGATGTCCCGCACGCTCGCGCGCTGCGGCCCTTCGATGCTGACGATACGCGGCCCGTTGCCGGTTTCGGCGGAATCGAGCAGCAACCGCGCCGCCGCGACACCCACATCGGGCGCCCAGACCGTCGGAAACGCCTTGTCGACCGGATGGTGAAAGCTCGGCAGCACACCGGTTGCGAGCGCGACGGGCAACACGCGCGTCCAGTTCTGCAGGTGCTCGGCCGAGCGCAGCAGCGTGAGCCGCGTCGGAACCGTCTTCACCGCTTCTTCCAGACGATGAAAGAGCCGCGTGATGCCCGTGTTGCCTTCACGCTCCGCGCCGTAGTCCGACAGCGCGAGCAGCGCCGGCGGCGGATTCGCGGCAAGTGCGCCGGTCACGATGTCGATCGTCCGCTCCATCGTTGCCGCGGGGTCGCTGTCGGCGACCGGCACCGGACACAGCATCTGCACGGCTTGCGCGCCATCGAGCGCCGCCGCAACCGCGCGTGCGTCGGTCAGGTCGGCAATCGCGACGTCGCAGCCGAGTTGCGCGAAACGATCGCGCCGGCGTGCGTCGCGCAGCACCGCGCGCACGGGATGGCCTGCCTGACGCAGGGTCGTTGCAGTCGACAGTCCGACGTTGCCTGATGCGCCGAAAATCACGAACACGATCCGCTCCTGGGGGATGAAGGTGATGTGATTGTCGGTGCGCATCGCCGACGTGACGCGCACGGACGGATGACGCGAGCAGGAAAGGATGACGGATCAGGCGCGTGCCGGGTTCGCCCGCTGCATGGCCGGAACCGGACGTTGTGCGGCACGGTGTCGAACGCTCGCGATCGAGGCTCGCATGGTGCCGCCAGCCACGCTCATGCAGTCGAAACGAAGCATTGTCCGCGCGCGACGAATCGAGCACTCGCCGATCGTCGTCGCGCACGCGCGGACATTGAGCCACCGCGCTCGATCAACGGTCGTCGCCGTCATAAGCGAGCCTCAGCCCACCCCGCGCCCCTGACCGCGCGATCTCCGTCGGCGTCGCGCCGAGCACGCGATTCATCCAGTTCGCCATGTGGCTCTGATGCGCAAACCCGGCTTCGAGCGCGATCTGGCTGATGCTGAGCCGGCCTTCGAGCAGCAACGCCTTCGCACGCTCGACCCGGCGCCGCACCACGTACTGATGCACCGGCATCCCGAGCGTCTCGCGAAACAGCACCTTGAAATGCGGCACGCTGATCGACACGAGCGCCGCGAGTTCGGCGAGCGTCATGCGTCGCTCGAGGTTCGCCTCGACATAGTCGATCACGCGGGCCGCCGCCTTCGGCGCAAGCGTACGCCGGCGCTCGCGGAACGCCGGCTGGCTGTCGACCAGCCGCGCGACGAGCGCCGTGCACAGGCTCTCCGCATAGAGCGGGTCCGACGCGTCTTCCGCCTCGAGTTCGGCGGCCATCGCCCACGCGATGTGCTGCAGGCGCGGATCGCGCACCTGCAGCCGCCGGCGGATCTGCGCCTGCGACGGCTTCAGTTCGAGTTGCTCGAACGTGCGCCGCACGAACGTGTCGCTGAGCGCGATGTGCAGGATCCGGCAGTCGGCGCTGTCGGTCCACCGGCCCGGCAGGCCGGCGGGAATCACGTCGACGTCGCCGTGCGCCTGGATGCGCGACACGCGTTCGCCGTCGCAGACACAATCCGCGCGCACGGGGGAACCGATATGCACGCCGATGCGGTGATGCTCGGCGGCCGGAATCCGGTACGTGCCCGCGCGAATCTCCAGCAGCGACGCGCCGAAGCCGCGCCAGCCAAGCCCGCGGCTGGAGCGCAGGCTGACCGGCACGCCGTTGTCGGTCGGCGCGGCGAGAATCGGATCGCTCATGGTTCCCCTCCACCAGATCGGGTGTCGAACGCGCATTGTGACGCTTTTCCACGGTGCTTGCCGGGCCTGAACGCCCGTTCCCGCGCCGCGCGGAAAAAGATCATCCGTTTCTGCTCCAGCCGATCCGTGCCTGCGCGCCGGCAAGCGCCGACACGCCTACGATCGCCTCATCCGACACCTACGGAGCCCGTCATGCCCGATTGCCGCCCGTTTCGCGCGACGTTCGCCGCGCCGCCGCCGTCCGGGGCCACCCGCGTTGCTTCCCGCCGCGCTTCCCGCGCTGTTTCCCGTCCGCGTTCCGGCAGTATCCGCGCGACACTCGCCGCACGTTGCCTGCGCATGATCGGCTGGTACCGGCTCGAGCGGCTGCTCGCGTCGATTCCCGACAGCAACGACGACTTCGGGATCGTTTAACCGCCGCGACACAGGGCACACGCGCCGCCCGCGTCGGCCTACTTGCGCCGCCGCTCGTGCGGCGCGACGGTCGCGCCGTCGATCACCGGCGCGCCCTGCTTGATCAGGAAGTCGCGAAACAGCCCCGTCACCTGCGAGATCCGCCGGTCGGCGAGCGTGACCACATACCATTCGCGCTCGATCGGGTTGCCCGGAAACGGCAACTGCCCGAGCAGCCCCGTGCGCAACTCGAGTGCACACGCGTGCAACGACAGGAACGCGACGCCGAGCCCCGCTTCGGCCATCTGCTTGATCGCCTCGTTGCTCGACAGCTCGGAGCCCACGTGGAAGCGGTAGCCGGCCGTCTTGAAAAGGCTCTCGACCGTGGAACGCGTGCCCGCGCCGCGTTCGCGCACGAGCAGGTGCGCGGATTCGAGATCCTTCAGCGCGACGCGCTTGCGCTGCATCAGCGGATGGCCGGGCGCCGCGACGAACACCATCGGATGCTTCGCGAACTCGACCGCGTGCGTGCGCAGCTCCTTCGGCGCGCTGCCCATCACCGCGAGATCGATTTCATGCGTCGCGAGCATGCGGATGATGTCGTCGCGATTGCCGACCTTGAAATAGGTCTTCACGTGCGGACGCGTCGCGGTGAATTTCACCAGCAGCGGCGGGATCAGGTACTCGGCCGTCGTGATCGCGCCGATCCGCAGCGTGCCGCCGAGATCGCCCGTCAGCGCGGCCACTTCGTCGCCGGCCTCGCTCCACAGATGCAGGATCTCGCGCGCATAGCGCGACACGATTTCACCGGCGGCGGTCAGCTGCACGCCGCGCCCCACCCGCTGCAGCAGCGCGGCGCCCACCGCCTCCTCGAGCAGGCGCACCTGCAGCGACACGGCCGGCTGCGTCAGGTTCAGCTCCTCGGCCGCGCGCGACACGCTGCCGAGCCGCGCAATCATGTCCAGCGCCTTCAGCTGCCGGAACGTCGCGGTCTTTCCTATAAGTGAATACATATGAGTCGCTTATAAACATTAAATTGTTCGCGTAGGTTCAAAACTATATCGTCGGTTCTTGAGCAATGTCATCCGAATCGTCATCAGCGGGAGCCACAACATGGACACCATCACGCCTACCCTTGCAACGGATCGCGCACCGCGCGTGCCGCGCATCGTGATCGTCGGCGGCGGCGCCGGCGGCCTGCAGCTCGCCACGCGCCTCGGCGACACGGTCGGCCGCCGCGGGCAAGCCGACGTCGTGCTCGTCGACCGCTATCCGACGCACTTCTGGAAGCCGCTGCTGCACGAAGCCGCGTCCGGCCATCGCGATCCGGCCTCGCACACGATCGAATACGCGGCGCAGGCGAAGCGCCACGGCTTCCGCTTCGTGCAGGGCGCGCTGCAGCGGGTCGACCGCGCGGCACGCACGGCGACGATCGCCGCGGTGCAGGACGCGGACGGCACGGAGATCCTGCCGCAGCGCGAGCTCGGCTACGACGATCTGGTGCTGGCCGTCGGCAGCGTGACGAATTTCTTCAACGTGCCGGGCGCCGCGCGCCACGCGTTGCCGCTCGAAAACCTCGACCAGGCCGAGGACTTCCGCCGCAAGTTCCTCGCCGCGTGCACGAAGGCGAACCACCTGGCCGAGCAGCAGCCGGCGCGCCGCGCCGCGCCGATCTGCATCAACGTGATCGGCGCGGGCGCGACGGGCGTCGAACTGGCCGCCGCGCTGCGCCATGCGATCCAGCAGCTGACGACGTATCGCTTCAAGGCGCTGGTGTCCGCACGCGACTTGCACATCCGGCTGATCGAAGGCGGCCCGCGCATCCTGCCTGCGCTCGACGCAAGGCTGTCGGCCAAGATGCACGCGCAACTGCGCACGCTGAATGTCGACGTGCTGACGGACACGCGCGTCGCGGAGGTCGGCGCGGACGCGGTCACGACCGCGGCCGGCGAGCGGCTCGCGAGCGACATCACGATCTGGGCGGCCGGCGTCGCGGGCCCCGCGATGCTGCGGGAACTCGGCGACATCGCGCTCAACCGGTCGAACCAGGTGATCGTGACCGAGACGCTGCAGACGCCCGACGATCCGCACGTGTACGCGTTCGGCGACTGCGCCGCGTGCCCGTCGGCCGACGCGGGCGGCTTCCTGCCGCCGCGCGCGCAGGTCGCGCACCAGCAGGCCGTGTACCTGGGCGAAGCGCTCGCGCGGCGCCTCGCCGGCAAGCCGGTGGCGGGCTTCACGTTCCGCGACGCGGGCACCGTCGTGTCGCTCGGCCAGGCCGGTGCCGTCTATCAGGCCGACCTCGGCGTGCGTTCGCGCTCGCTGATCGTCGACGGGCTCGCCGCGATCGGGCTGTACAAGTTCCTGTACCGCAAGCACCTGTTCAGCGTGTACGGACTGAAGCGCGCGCTGTTCCAGTCGCTGAGCCACTGGCTGCAAAGCCGCAACCAGCCGTCGATCAAGCTGCACTGAGCGTCGACGGCCACGCGGCATCGCAAGACGGCGTATCGGGCGCACCTCGCCCGATACGCCGTTTTTTCATGTGCACACATCCGGTGCATTCATATCGCGCATGCGTCGGGTGCGTCACGTCGAACGCCATCGATACGATGCCATTCGTCCCGAACGTATGGATCGCGTGCATCCCGCGCCGGTACTGGCTCGCCGCCCGATTCATCAGTCAAACCCTATGAGTCGGCTATAAATATTAATTGGTTGCAATTTCCGGATCGACGCTAAGGTGTCGGGCATTCCCGTCCGCGAACGGACCGTCACGTCTCAGGAGAGGAATCACCGTGGTCATCGAAGCCATCGTCACCCGTCTCGACGCCGCATTCGCGCAGATCGAAGCGACACCGGATTCGCACGAATCGCGCAACCAGCGCGATGCGATCATCCAGTGGCTCGACAGCGCGTCGGAGCAAGGATATCGACTCGGTCTCGTCACGACGCTGCCGGCCGCCCGCCTCAGCGACATGTTCGAAGGCCAGTTCGGCCGCGCGAACCTCGACCGCTTCTCGGTCGTCGTGACCGACGCCAATCAGCAGGACTCCATAGCAAATCAGCATCCGTTCGACGTCGCGCTGCAAGCGCTGGGCGTGCCGCCCGAGCGCGCGGTGGCCGTCGCGAGCAGCGAACCGGAACGCCGCGAAGCCGAGACGTTCGGCCTGTCGCGTTGCGTGCGCATCACCGACACGATGCGCTCGATCGCATCGGCAGGCGTGCACTGAGCCGAGCGCCGCATACGGGCCGGCTCGCGCCGGCCGGTCGCGATCCGGCGCGATGCCGACGATTGCCCGACCGAATTCCGACATTCCGCCGTCAAGGCGGCCCGCAACACTTCCAGGCTCGACCGATCCTGCCCGGCGACCGGATGTCGGCGATGGCCGCGAAACTGCGATGGGACGTGTATCGCAATGGCTCGCGGCTCATCGTGAAGATGATGCTTGTACAACGAGCGCGAGATGGAATTCCAGGCGGCGTGCGACGGCGCGAAGATCGCCGCGGGCAGTCACTTCTACGACTACGCGGTACGCGGAATTGAAGCGCCGTTACGGGTGTCCGTGACGCGCCGTCAGTCCACCGGGTAATCGAGATCGTGCCAGCGCTTGGCCGATTTCCCGCCGGAGCCGAGGTGACCGCCGGGGAAGCGCATCACGGCGATCGCGTGCAGCGCTTTCGTGTCGAGCGCGGCGTCGCCGCAGCTGCGCCTGACCTTGAGATCGCGGACGCGCCCCTGCTCGTCGAGCCAGACCCGCACGATCACGCGCCTTCTCGACGCGGGAGTCTGCACACCGCGTGACAACAGGCGATCCATCAGCGACATGAAGTTCTCCCCGATCGTCGAATGCTACGGTTATCGCCGCGTGCATCGATGAACGACGCACGCCGGTGTGCGCGCTGCGTCAATGCCGGGCGGCTGTGCTCATGTGTGCCGGCGCGGCCTTCGGCTTCGCGGCGACATGCGCCTTCGGCTCGGCGCCGGCCGCATGTTGAACCTTGCCGGTCTTCGCAGGGGCCGCGTGTGCGTTCAGTGCAGGTTTCGCGCCGGCATGCGCCGCGACCGGCGCCTTCGACTGCGAACGAACGGTTTGCCGCCCCGGCTTCACGGCCGCCGCGCTGCTCGCCGCCACGGGCGGATGCTTGACCTGCTGCGCGTACGCGTTGACGTCGTGATCGCTCATCCACGATTCCGTGTAGGCCGCCGACGCGGGATGAGCCAGGTTGAGATACGCGACCGATGCGACGAGAAAGGCACGAACATGCGTGCGACGATTGAATGCGGTAATGACGAATGCTCCTTTGCGAACTGGCTCGACGCCCTGTATCGGCGCCGTCGTGGCGGCACGATAAAGGAGCGCATTCCGCACCGCAAGCGTCTGCCGGAGATCCAAACGATTCTTGACGTTTGAACGATCGATCCGGTGCGGGCGAGCTCGAACCGGCGCGGCAGCCGCGCGGTCGCTTCGGCATGCACATGTCGTCGCGCACGGGGCCGGAACGCTGAAAGCCAATCCCCCCCGACGACGCCGAACTAGGATTCGCCGACGGTGTCGAACGTGCATCGCCGGAGATTCACATGAAACGCGCCACCCCGTTCGCCCTCCTGATCCTGCTCGCCGCCGCCAGCTTGCCGGCACTCGCCGGCAGCGCCGCGTCGCCGGTCCCGCAGCAAGCGAAAAACTGCGTACCGTCCTCCACGTCCGCCGGCACGGCGCCCGGCTCCCGCGCCGCATCAAAAGCGCCGCCGATTCGCGTGTGCGTCGGCGACTCCGACACGCAACTGAACCTGCCGTGGTTCCTGACCGACGTCCTCACCGCCGTGGACACGCATCAATCTCCCCGCGACCTGCTCCACAAGATGCGCGACGATTTCTGAAGCGCTGCTGTCGCCGATGCACGCGCTGGAACAGCCCGCAGCACGCGGGCTGGACCTCGTTCAAGGCGCGCCGATGCCTGGATCGCCGGAGATGACGCGCGATGCAAATATTCCCCCGCAAGCATCAATTGAGAAATTACGCGATTTTTGAATATCAATATTTCGTAATCGAGGGCTGCACGCCTTATACTTGCCGCGCACCATCCTCGTGCCAAGAGAAGGTGTCTTCTGTCCCGGCCGCTCACCGATGCGGCCGGTTTTTTTTCGTGTGCGATACCGATATACATGCGTGGTCGGGGTATGTTGCGGAGAAGCGCCTCGAATCCAGCGCCCCGCCGCGATGCCGCTTCGTGCGTTTCGCGAGCGTAGAATCGCTTTGCGTCCCGATATCGGCGCGAGCCGCGGTGCCCCGGCCGGGCACGGCGAACGCATCGCGTCTAACCATCGACCGGTTCGATCTGCATTCTCATGCGTACAACAACAAGTACGACCCGAGGACCTGCCGCGCCCGCACTGCCCCCGAAGCCCGCATTCCAGCGCAGCGGCGCGTGGCCGCACGTCGTTTTCCCGTTTGCCCTGATCGTCTGCATCCTCGTGTTCGTGGTCGCGCTCGTCGTTGCCGGGCGCCTGGCGCGCGACGCGATCGCGCAGCACGAACGCGTCGTCGCGAACGACATCGTGATATCGGTCGACCGCATTCTCGACGGAATTCGCTCGCGTCACCCGGCCGAGCTGGACGCGCTGGTCGGGCGACCCTGCATGACGATCTTCAGGACGCTCGCCGAAGTAGGCACTCACCTGCGCTATCTTCGGGCCGTCGGGCTGGCGAACGACGGTCGCGTCACATGCTCGTCGGCACTGGGCGCGATCGACGTCCCGCTCGCCGCATACATTCACTCGCCCGAGCCTGGGATGACGGCCATCACGCTGCTTCGGCAAACGCCGTTTCAGCATCGCGTTCCGGTGCTGGCGGCGTTTCGCGCGACCGCGCCCGAATCCGGCGTCCTCTATGTGGTCGAAGGCGACTATCTGGCGGACATGCTCGCGCACGGCACCCGCTTCGGGGCGGAAACGGCCACGCTGTCGATCGAAGGCGCCGGAAGCATCGATCAGCATGGCGCGTTCGTGCCGCCGTTCGGCGCGGCGCCGCCCACCGGCAGCACGATCGCGTCGAGCGCCTGGCCGTTCACGGTCTCCGTCACCTCGTCGGAACCCTACGTTTCGCAGGTGCAGCGGCGCTACGGACTGATCTGCGTGACGATCGCGCTGCTGGTCAACGGCCTCGTCGCGGCCGCGTACCTGCTCGCGATGGCGCCGCGCCGGCTGTTGCTGAAGGCTGTCCGCAATGCGCTGAAGCGCAACGAGTTTCATGTCGTCTATCAGACTATCGTCGATGTCGAAACGCGCAGGACCGTCGGCGTCGAGGCGCTGCTGCGCTGGCAGCATCCGAAATGGGGGCCCATCAGTCCGGCGGTGTTCGTCCCGCAGGTGGAATCGAGCACGATCCTGCCGAAGGTGACCGAATTCGTGCTGCGCACGGCCATCTCGGAACTGTCCGCGCTCGCGCCGTCGATGCCGCTGCATGTCGCGATCAACGTCGCGCCGAAGGATCTCGAACGCGCGCGCTTCGTGTCCGTCGTCGAAGACGCGATCCGCCGGCTTCCGCCGGGCTGCACGCTGGTGCTCGAAGTCACCGAGCGCATCCTGCTCGAGAAGAATCCGCGCACCACCGAGATGTTCGCCACGCTGCGCGCGAAAGGCGCGAAGTTCGCGATCGACGACTTCGGCACGCACCACAGCAACCTCGACATGCTGTCGCGCTTTCCGTTCGACTACGTGAAGATCGATCGACAGTTCATCTCCCGGCTGACGACGGGCAACGCGAAACTGATCGAAGGGATCGCCGCCGTCGCGCACCACTACGGCCTGAAGATCATTGCCGAGGGCGTGGAGACGGAAGAGCAGCATCGCGCGCTGCATGCGGTCGGGATTCAGTATGCGCAGGGCTATCTGTACCAGCGACCGCAGCGACCGGAAGACCTGAAACGGGAATTCGCGCCGATGCCGGCCTAGGGCCTGCGCTGCGGCAACGCTGCCGCAGCTGCCGGCCGACGCGCTCGCGCACTCGACAGACGAATGCGTGCCGCCCGAACGTCATCCGGCCTGCGCGCGACGCCGATTGCTTCACGCGGTCGATGCAACGCGCACCATGTGGCGGATCCGGCGCCGCGTCCTGCCACCCGATGCCAGTGGCGCCGCTTCGGCGGGAACCGCGCGAGAAGCGCTAAAATCCGCCGCCTGGGCATCCACGACGAGCAAGTGTTTTGACTGCGTTCGAGCAGGGTTTCATCCTCACCCGCCACTGGCGGGACACCGCGTCCGGCATCGAGATCGAGTTCTGGCTGGCAACCGAACACGGTCCGCGCCGCGTGCGGCTGCGCCCGCAGGAAGCCGTCGCGTTCGTGCCGGCCGAGCAGCGGGCGCTCGCCGAACGCACGCTGGCCGGCGAGCGCGATGCCGAACTGCGCCCGCTCGCGCTGCGCGACTTCCACCAGCGCGCCGTGGCCGGCCTCTACTGCCGCCGCTACCGCCATTTGTCCGGACTCCAGAAACGCCTCGCCGCGGCCGGCGTCGACGTCTACGAAGCCGACGTGCAGCCGCCCGACCGCTATACGATGGAGCGCTTCATCACGGCGCCCGTGCAGTTTCGCGGCACGGCCGGCCGCGACGGCACGCTGACCGACGGCGAACTGAAGCCCGCGACCGGCTATCGTCCCGCGCTGCGCTGCGTATCGCTCGACATCGAGACGAGCGTCCACGGCGAGCTGTATTCGATCGCGCTCGAAGGCTGCGGGCAGCGGCAGGTCTACATGCTCGGCCCGCCGAACGGCGACGCGCGCGCCGCGGACTTCAAGCTCGACTACTGCGACAGCCGGCCCGACATGCTCGCGCGGCTCAACGACTGGTTCGACGAACACGATCCCGATGCGGTGATCGGCTGGAACCTCGTGCAGTTCGACCTGCGCATCCTGCATGCGCACGCGGAGCAATACGGCGTGCCGCTGAAGCTCGGGCGCGGCGGCAGCGTGCTCGAGTGGCGCGCGCACGGGCAGCAGCCCGACCATTTCTTCGCGGGCGCGGCCGGCCGCCTGATCCTCGACGGCATCGACATGCTGAAATCGGCGACGTGGACGTTCCCGTCGTTCAGCCTCGAATACGTATCGCAGTCGCTGCTCGGCGAAGGCAAGTCGATCGACAATCCGTATCAGCGGATGGACGAGATCCAGCGCCGCTTCGACCACGACAAGCCCGCGCTCGCGCACTACAACCTGAAGGACTGCGAACTCGTCACGCGCATCTTCGACAAGGCCGACCTGCTGTCCTTCGCGCTCGAACGCGCGACCGTCACGGGCCTCGCGGCCGATCGCACCGGCGGCTCGGTCGCCGCGTTCACGCACCTGTACCTGCCGCGCATGCACCGGCTCGGCTACGTCGCGCCGAACCTCGGCGACGTGACCGGCCAGAACAGCCCCGGTGGCTTCGTGATGGATTCGCGACCCGGCCTGTACGACTCGGTGCTCGTGTTCGACTACAAGAGCCTTTATCCGTCGATCATCCGCACGTTCCTGATCGATCCGGCCGGTCTGATCGAAGGGCTCGCGCATCCGGGCGACGACACGTCGGTGCCCGGCTTTCTCGGCGCGCGCTTCTCGCGCACCGCGCATTGCCTGCCCGACATCGTGCGGCGCGTGTCGGAAGGCCGCGACGAAGCGAAACGCCAGCGCAACGCGCCGTTGTCGCAGGCGCTGAAGATCATCATGAATTCGTTCTACGGCGTGCTCGGCTCGACGGGCTGCCGGTTCTTCGATCCGCGCCTCGCGTCGTCGATCACGATGCGCGGCCACGAGATCATGCACCGCACGCGCGAGCTGATCGAGGCGCAGGGTTACGAAGTCATCTACGGCGATACCGATTCGACCTTCGTGTGGCTCGGACGCGAGCACGACGACGACGCGGCCGGCGCGAAGGGCCGCGCGCTCGTCGAGCACGTGAACCGCTGGTGGCAGGCGCACCTGCGCGATCGCTTCGGGCTCGAAAGCGCGCTCGAACTGCAGTACGAGCGGCATTACCGGCGCTTCCTGATGCCGACCGTGCGCGGCGCGGAAGAAGGCAGCAAGAAGCGCTATGCGGGCCTCGCGCGCGCGGCGGACGGCGGCGAGGACCTCGTGTTCAAGGGGCTCGAAACGGTACGCACCGACTGGACGCCGCTCGCGCAGGCATTCCAGCGCGAACTCTACCGGCGGGTGTTCAAGCGCGAGCCGTACCAGGATTTCATTCGCGACTACGTGCGGCGCACGCTCGCCGGCGAATACGACGCGCAACTGATCTATCGCAAGCGCGTGCGCCGGCCGTTGAGCGAATATCAGCGCAACGTGCCGCCGCACGTGCGCGCCGCGCGGATCGCCGACGAATTCAACCAGGCGCGCGGCAGGCCGCTGCAGTATCAGCGCGGCGGCTGGATCAGCTACGTGATGACGACGGCCGGCCCCGAACCGCTCGAAACGATGCGCTCGCCGATCGACTACGCGTTCTACGTGAGCCGCCAGCTGCAGCCGGTCGCCGATGCGATCCTGCCGTTCCTGCGCGACGATTTCGAGCGCGTGATTTCCGGGCAGGGGCAATTGTTCTGAGCGCGATGCGCGGCGAGCACGGCTGCCCGAGCCGACCGTCTCGCCACCGGCCCCGGCGATGCCGGCTAAAATACCGGCCTGCCGCGCCTCCCGCCGCGGCCGGAGGACCTTCATCATGACCGCACGTCGCGGTGCCGCGGTCGCCATCGCGCCCGGTCACGAGACAGCCAGCCTGTCCAAAGCCCAGCAAACCTTCAATACGCTCGTCAAGCACATCGAAAAGCGGCGCGAGCGTCTGGGCGCATGGGAAGCCGTCACGCCGGCCTTCCAGAAGAAATTCGTCGACGGGCTGCTGCCGCTCGAACAGGAAGCGACCGCGCTGCGGATCAGGCTGATCCATCTGCTCGACGACGCGTTCCTGCAGAAGGGCCTGAGCAAGGCCGAGCAGCGCATGCTGTCCGACCTGATCGCCGACATGGCGCGCGACTTGCTGAACGTCAGCGACGACGCGGCGCTGAAGATCATTTACAACCGCCATCGCGCATCCGACGACGCCGCCAGCGCCGTGGCCGATCCCGAGCCGATGAAGCGGGAGCCGCAGCCGATGCCCGCCACGGAGCCGGCCGACGATCTCGACACGCTGTCACCCGACGAACTCGCCGCGCGGATGCAGGCCGAACTCGACGCCCAGTTCGAGCGAGACATGGCCGCTCACGCGGCCCGCGAGGCCCAGCGCGCGAAGCGCAAGAAAGCGCCGAAGCAGTCGGCCGAGCAGGCGAAGCGCGAGGCCGAGCAGGCCGAATCGAGCAAGTCGATCCGAGAGATCTTTCGCAAGCTGGCCAGCGCGCTGCATCCCGATCGCGAAACCGATCCGCAGGAACAGCAGCGCAAGACCGTGCTGATGCAGCGGGTCAACCACGCGTATGCGAAAGGCAATCTGCTGCAACTGCTGGAACTGCAGCTGGAGATCGAACAGATCGACCGACGCGCGATCGACGGCCTGAGCGAAGCACGGCTCACGCGCTACAACGGCATCCTGGAGGAACAGCTGCGCGAGCTCGATCAGGAGATCCGGCACGTCGAGAACGATTTCCGGCGTACTTACGGCATCGCGTCGTCCGTCAAGATCGCGCCCGATACCGTGATCCGCATGCTCGCGCGCGACATCGCCGGCATGCAGCGCGGCAACCAGGACCTGAGCGTCGCGCTGCGCGAGTTCGAGGATCCGGACTACGTCAGGGACTGGTTGAAAGACATGAAACGCCGGCCGGTATCGTCGCGCTTCGACGACGATTCGTATTGAACGAAGCCGGCGCGGGCCGACGCGCGGCGCGCACGCGTCGTCACATCACGGCGACTCGCCGATCCCGCCCATCAGCGTCATCAGCTGCTCGCGCAGCCACTGGCTGCCCTGATCCTGATCGGCGCTGCGATGCCAGTAGCAGAAATATTCGAGCCCCGGCATCTCGAACGGCAATTCGAGAATCCGCGCCGGATAGCGCTGCAGCAGCCTCAGCGGCGCCGTCAGCGCGAGGTCGCCGCGCATCGCGATCAGCGGCGCGACCATGTAGTGCTGCACGCGCATCTGGATGTTGCGGCGCAGCCCGAGCCGCGTCAGTTCGGCATCGACGTGCCCGCTGCCCTTGCGGCGGCTCGACACGTGGATGTGCCCCATCGACAGGTAGTCGTCCAGGGTCAGCGTGTCGCCCTTGAACGGGTGGTCGTCGCGGATCATGCACGCGTAGCGGTCGCGCACGAGCAGCGCCTGGTGCAGGTGCGGGTCGCCGATCAGCGGCGCGTCGATCGCGATGTCGACCGAACCGTTCGCGAGCGCGGTCGCCACTTCGCGGCGGTCCATCGTGTAGCTGCGCACGTGCATGCCGGGCGCATGCGTCTGCAGCAGTTCGCCGAGGGCCGGCAGCAGCAGCGCTTCGGTCAGGTCGCTCATGCTCAACCGGAACACGCGCTCGGACGAAGCGGGGTCGAACACGTCGCCTTCGTGCGCGCTCGAATCGAGCAGCTGCAGCGCCTCGCGCACGCGGCCGACGATGTTCTCGGCCAGCGGCGTCGGCATCATCCCGGCCGGCGTGCTGACGAACAGCGGATCGTTCAGCGTCTTGCGCAGCCGCGCCAGCGCGTTGCTGACGGCCGGCTGCGTGAGGTTCAGCACCTCGGCCGCGCGCGTCAGGTTGCGCTTGTTGTAGATCGCCTCGAATACGACGAACAGGTTCAGATCAATCTTCGAAAGGCGCATCGCCGGATCTCCTTGCCGGCATCTTAATACGGCGTGCGTCTCCCGTTCGCCCACGTCGCTGGCTCGCGCGGTGCGCCGCTCAGCCGCGCGGCGGCCGCGTCAGGTACGGTTCGGTCGAGCCGCGCACGGCGTCCTTGATCTCCATGCGCGCGATCGCCTGCAGGTGCACCTCGTCCGGACCGTCGGCGAAGCGCAGCGCGCGGCCCCAGGTCCACAGGTCGGCGAGCGGCGTGTCGGGGCTCAGGCCCGCCGCGCCGAACACCTGCATCGCGCGGTCGCACACGTTCGTGTACACGGTCGGCACGAGCGCCTTGATCATCGAGATTTCCTTGCGCGCCGCCTTCGCGCCGACCTTGTCGATCATCCACGCGGCCTTCAGCACCAGGAGGCGCGCCTGGTCGATCTCGATGCGCGAACGCGCGATCCATTCGCCGATCGTGCCGTGCCGGTTCAGCGGCTTGCCGAACGCCTCGCGCGACTGCGCGCGGTCGATCATCAGTTCCAGCGCGAGCTCGGCCGCGCCGATCGAACGCATGCAGTGGTGGATGCGGCCCGGCCCGAGGCGCGCCTGCGCGAGCGCAAAGCCGCTGCCTTCCTCGCCGAGCAGGTTGCGCGCCGGCACGCGCACGTCGTCGAACGTGATCTCGCAGTGCCCTTCGGGCGCGTAGTGATTGACCACCGTGATGTTGCGCACGATCGTCACGCCCGGCGTGTCGCGCGGCACGAGGATCATGCTCTGCTGCTGGTGCGACTCCGCTTCGGGATCGGTCTTGCCCATCACGATGAAGATCTTGCAGTTCGGGTGCGCGGCGTTCGTGATGAACCACTTGCGGCCGTTGATCACGTACTCGTCGCCCACGCGCTCGATGCGTGTCGTGATGTTGGTCGCGTCCGACGATGCGACGTCGGGCTCCGTCATCGCGAACGCCGAACGGATCTCGCCGCGCAAGAGCGGCAGCAGCCACTGTTCGCGCTGCTCGGGCGACGCGAACATGTGCAGCAATTCCATGTTGCCGGTGTCCGGCGCGTTGCAGTTGAACACCTCCGACGCCCAGCTCACGCGCCCCATGATCTCGGCGAGCGGCGCGTATTCGAGGTTCGTCAGGGCCGTGCCCGGCTCGTCGGCCTTCAGGTGCGGCAGGAACAGGTTCCACAGGCCTTCGGCCTTCGCGCGCTCCTTCAGCGCCTCCATGAACGACACGGGATACTGCCCCGCATGCACTTCTTCGTTCCACTGACGAATGCGCGGCACGATGTGCGCGTCCATGAACGCGCGCACGCGTTCGCGCAATTCTTCCACTTTCGGGGTGTAGCCAAAGTCCATGATCGACTCCTCGAGATTCCGGTTTCCGTTCGTTCGGTTCAGAAGGCCGAGACACCGCCGTCGACGGCGACGGCCTGCCCGGTCAGATAGGTGTTTTCCTTCGCGCACAGCGTGAGCATCGTCGCGACGATTTCCTCGGGGCGGCCGAGCCGCTTCATCGGCGAGCCCTGCGCGAGAAAGTCCTGGCGCGCGCCGAGGTCGCTGTCGGTGACCATCGGCGTCGCGCTGTAGAACGGGCACACCGCGTTCACGCGAATGCCGTGGCGCGCGTATTCAAGCGCGGCCGTCTTGGTGAGCCCGACCACCGCGTGTTTCGACGCCGCATAGGCGGCCAGCTTCGGCGCGCCGCCGAGCCCCGCCATCGACGCGACGTTCAGGATCACGCCTTCGCGTTGCGCGAGCATCTGGCGAATCTGGTGCTTCATCGCGAAGAACACGCCCTTCGCGTTCACCGCGAAGCTCAGGTCGAGATCGGCTTCGTCGGTATCGATCAGCGCCTTCATCGGCGGGGCGATGCCGGCATTGTTGATGCCGACGTCGAGCCGTTCGAAGCCCGCGACCGCCGCCTGGACCAGCAACGCGACGTCGGCTTCGACGCGCACGTCGCAGCGCTGCGCGATCACGTCGGCGCCGGCTGCGCGCAGCCCCGCGGCCACGCGTTCGAGCGCCGCTTCGTTCAGGTCGCCGAGCGCGAGCCGCGCGCCCATCGCGGCCAGCTCGCTCGCGAGCAGCGCACCGAAGCCGCTCGCGGCGCCGGTGATCATCACGGCCTGCCCGGCATAGCTGTCGATTTTCATCGCGCGCTCAGATCGTCAGGCCGCCGTCGACGACGATGCATTCGCCGTTCGTGTAGCTCGCCGCATCCGACACGAGATACAGCACGGTGCCGGCCATCTCGCGCGGCTCCGCGTGGCGGCGCAGCGGGATCTTCGTCATCCAGGTTTCGTAGATGTCCTTGTCGGCGAACAGCGCGCCCGCGAACTTCGTCTTGGTGAGGCCCGGCAGCAGCGCGTTCACGCGGATGCCGAACGGCCCGCACTCCTTCGCGAATGCCTTCGTCATGTTGACGACCGCAGCCTTCGTGATCGAGTAGATGCCTTGCCGGTCGCCCGGCTGCAGCGCATTCACCGACGCGGTGTTGACGATCGCGCCGCCGCCCTGCGCCTTCATCAGCTTGCCGGCCTCGACCGACATGAAGAAGTAGCCGCGGATGTTCACGTCGACGGTCTTTTCGTACGCGGCGAGATCGGTGTCGAGGATGTGCCCGAAATACGGATTCGCAGCCGCGTTGTTCACGAGGATGTCGAGCCGACCATGCTTGCCGCGGATCGTCTCGAACGTCGCGGCGATGTCCTCCAGCCGCCCGACGTGGCACGCCAGCGCTTCGGCGCGGCCGCCCGCCGCGACGATTTCGTCCGCCACCGCCTGGCAGTCGTCGAGCTTGCGGCTCGACACGATCACGTGCGCGCCCTGCTGCGCGAGCAGCTTCGCGATTTCCTCGCCGATGCCGCGGCTCGCGCCCGTCACCAGCGCGATCTTGCCCGTCAGGTCGAACAGATTCGTTGCCATGTTGCTGTGCTCCTCCATTGATGTGTTGTCGTGCCGCCGCGCGGCGCTTCCGTCGCGGTCAGCGCGGCGCGCCGATCACGTCGACGGCCATCTCGGCCAGCCGGCCGGCCATCGCGCCGACGCGCAGCGCCTGCTCGCTCGACGCGTTGCCCTGCAGCGCGCGCGCCTTCACGCCCTGCGCGATCGCCGCGAGCCGGAAGAAACTGAACGCGAGATAGAAATGCCAGTCGCGGATCGGCTCGATGCCGCGCAGCTCGCAATAGCGCGCGACGATCGCCGCTTCGTCAGGAATGCCGAGTTCCGCACGATCCTGGCCCGCGAGCCCGCGCACCTGGCCGCCCGACGGCAGCCGCAGGCACATGCAGAAATACGCGAGATCGGCGAGCGGGTTGCCGAGCGTCGACAGTTCCCAGTCGAGCACGGCCTGCACGCGATAGCCGTCGCGCGCGAACATCAGGTTGTCGATCCGGAAATCGCCGTGCACCAGCGCGGGCCGGCCGGTGTCCGCCGGGCACGCCTTCGGCAGCCAGTCGATCAGCGTCTCCATCGCGTCGAGGCGCTCGGTTTCCGCCGCGCGATACTGCTTCGTCCAGACGCCGATCTGGCGCTCGAAGTAGTTGCCGGGGCGGCCGTAGTCGGCAAGGCCCACCGCGTCGACGTCCACGTCGTGCAGCGCGGCCATCGTGCGCAGCAGCGCGTCGTAGCAGGTCGCGCGCTCGGCCTTCGGCAGCTCCGGCAGCGCCGGATCCCAGAAGATCCGGCCGTCCTCGAAGCTCATCACGTAGAACAGGCTGCCGATCACGTCGCGGTCTTCGCAGAGGTGATACGGATGCGCGACCGGCACCGCGGTGCCCGACAGCGCACTCAGCACGCGGAATTCGCGGTCGACCGCATGCGCGGATTTCAGCAGCTCGCCGGGCGGCTGGCGGCGCAGCACGTAGCGGCCGCTCTTCGCGTGCAGCAGGAAGGTCGGGTTCGACTGGCCGCCGGCAAACTTCTCCATGTCGAGCGGGCCTTCGAAACCCGGCACGTGCGCTTCCAGATAGCGCGTGAGGCGGGCTACGTCGAGGGGCTGGGAAGGATTCGTCATCGTCGCGATCGTTCGTGGGGTCAGCCGTAGGTGCGCCACGTGTGCCGTTCGGGATCCTCGAGATGCGGGATGCCGTTGAACGACGCAAGGTGGAACGCTTCGGCGTTGAAGAAAAACTGCGAAAGACTGCTGTTGCGGATCTGCAGGTTCAGCGCGATCGCGCTCGACGGCGGTGCGGCGAGCACCTGCTGCACGGTCACCGCGATCGGGCCGCCGGAGCTCACCGCGAGCACGCGCTGGCTGCCGCCGCCGCGGATCGCAGCGCGCGCGTCGGCGACGCGCTGCTGGAACTGCGCCCAGGTTTCGGGGGCGGTGTCGCCGAGCCTGTCGTCGGCCCACAGGTGCAGCACCTGCCGCAGCGCGCGAAAGTGCTCCTTCATCGAGCCGGCTGCGAGCCGCGCGATCTCCGGATAGTCGTTCGCCGCCGCCGCGAACAGCCCGTGGAAGTCGTATTCGTTCAGGCCGGGATGGCGGTCGACCGCCACGCCGTCGCGGCCCATTCCGCGCAGGATCGCGGCGACCGTCTGCGCATGCCGGTTCATCGTGCCGCAGATCACGCGATCGAACGTCAGGCCCTGCCGCGCGAAGTATTCGCCGAGCCAGACGCCCTGCTGCTCGCCCGCGGCGGACAGCCGGTCGTAGTCGTCCGTGCCGAACGACGCCTGCCCGTGCCGTACCAGAAAGAGTTCAGCCATTGCCTGTTCCGCCTGAATGAAACCGAAGGATCAGCATAGCGACCGGGTCCGCATTTTTGAAATTTATTTTCTGAATCGGACGCTATTCACCCCATGAATTCCCGGTATCCAAACAGTGCGCTTTCGCCGGCTTGCGCCGATGGCCCTGACCGCGGCACGGGAATTGCGCAAGCAGGCACCGTCATGTCGAACAAATTCAGGAGGGGTGCGATGCTCGGTACAATCCTTATCATCGTTCTGATTCTGCTGCTGATCGGGGCATTTCCAGCGTGGCCGCACAGCCGAAGCTGGGGCTACTGGCCATCGGGCTCTCTCGGGCTGATCGTCGTCGTCGTCGTGATACTCGTGCTGCTGGGCCACATCTGAGTGTGACGACGCGTGCCGGTTCAACAGGCACGCGTCGTTCGGTCCGCGCGCCGTGGCTTCTTTACAAACACCCGCGATGAACGCCAAGCCGGCAATGGCGAGCCGATAGATCGCTGGGCCGCCTGCTTGGTACGCGCCTTCACGAGCGCGCGCGCCGGCGCGGACGGAACCAGCCATTCGCGCTTCGCGCCGTAATACCCGGCGATTCCGAGGAACAGCGTCATCACACCAATCACGATGAGCGCGCTGAACGGCGCGTCGAGCATCACGCACACGAACTCGAGCACGAACGCGGCAAGCAGCGGCATCAGCAGCAGCCGGAACGAATAGCCGTCGCGGCCGTGCCCCTGGATCCACCATTTCACCGGCTGGAGTTGCCAGAAGCGGTTGTCCCGGTGGCGTGAAAGTCGTTGTTCCATGTCCGTCCATTCCCGACTGTGCGATTGCGCGGCGTCACTGCATCATGACGGCACCGGCGTCGAAACACGTTCGACCCATGCCGTGCGTCGTGTCCGTGCGCGGCCATCGCGCATCGTGCCGCAACCGTTCGTGGAAAACCCGCACGGCGCCCGAGCCGGCACCCGCACGCGGCGAAACCGAACACCGCAGGTTATCAATTGATCGAAAAGATTCAGTAGACGATGCCTCCTCCGGCGCGCGATGCTGGCCCGGCCAGTGAACGCGGCGTCATTGCAACGACGCGCACGAGAATGGAGTGAGACACATGCCGACCGATCACCGTCAACGACGCCATACGCTGTGGCTGCTGTGCGCGCTTTCGTTCATCCTCTACGTCGACCGCGTGAACCTCGCGACCGCGGCCGGCGCGATCAAGGCCGAACTCGGGCTGTCGAACACCGAACTCGGCATCGCGTTCTCCGCGTTCGCGTATTCGTACGCGATCTGCCAGATCTTCGGCGGCTGGATCGCCGACCGCTTCGGCGCCCGCATCACGCTGATCGGCTGCGGGCTGATCTGGGTCGCGTCGACCTTCATGACCGGGCTCGTGCACAGCCTCGCGCTGCTGTTCGCCGCGCGCCTGCTGCTCGGGATCGGCGAAGGCGCGACGCTGCCCGCGCAGGCCCGCGCGATCACGCACTGGTTCACGCGCGAACGGCGCGGCGTCGTGCAGGGCTTCACGCATTCGTTCTCGCGGCTCGGCAACGCGGTCACGCCGCCGATCGTCGCCGCGCTGATGACGTGGCTGTCGTGGCGCGCGGCGTTCTTCGTGATCGGCGCGGTGACGCTGGTGTGGCTCGTGTGGTGGATCGTCGGCTTTCGCGAGTATCCGGTCGGCGACGGCGGCGACCACGACGCGCACCGCGCACGCGCCACCGCCGCCGCCACCATCGCCGCCCGGCCGGCACCGGCGCCGGGTCCGACGCCGTGGGGCCCGCTGTTCCGCCGGATGGCGCCGACGATCTTCGTGTACTTCTGCTACGGCTGGACCGCCTGGCTGTTCTTCACGTGGCTGCCGACGTTCTTCCTGAACGGCAAGGGCCTCGACCTGAAGTCCACCGCGCTGTTCGCGTCCGGCGTGTTCTTCGCGGGCGTCGTCGGCGACACGCTCGGCGGCTGGCTGTGCGACCGCATCTACCGCAAGACCGGCAACCTCGCGCTGTCGCGCCAGAGCGTGATCGTCGCGAGCTTCACCGGCGCGCTCGCCTGCATGCTGCCGCTCGCGTTCGTGCATTCGACGGCCGGCATCGCGCTATGCCTGTCCGGGTCGTTCCTGTGCCTCGAACTGACGATCGGGCCGATCTGGGCCGTGCCGAGCGACATCGCGCCGACGCACGCGGGCATCGCGAGCGGGATGATGAATGCGGGTTCCGCGATCGCGGGGATCCTGTCGCCGATCCTGTTCGGCTATCTCGTCGACCACACCGGAAGCTGGACGGTGCCGTTCGTCGGGTCGGTCGCGATGTTGCTGATCGGCATCGTCGCCGCGCTGCGGATCCGGCCGGATCGCGCGTTGTCGGCATCGACGCCGTCGCTCGCCGAAGCGCCGGCCGCGCCGTCGGCACGCTGAAGCGGGGTGGCGGCGGTTCGCCGCGCGGTATCTGGCTTGGTCCGGCTCGGCGTGGATTGTCCCGACCTGCCCTGATCGCCGTCATCACGCACCGCGAGCGAAGCTCGCCGGTGCGTGACGCCGCAACGTAGCCGCCCCGCCTTCCATCAATCGCCCGCGCCCTGGCCGCCTTCCCGATGGAACAGCGCCAGAAACTGCTGCGCCGGAATGCTCAGCGGCCGATCACGCCGCACGAGGCTGCCATACGACGGCAGCTTCTGGTCGAGTTCGTAATCGAGGATCGCAACCAGCCCGTGCTCCGCGTTGCGCTGCGCGACGGTCAACGGAATCACGCCGAGCATCCGCGAACGGTCGACGAGGTTCATCGTCGTCAGGATCGACCCCGTTTCGACGAGCCCGCGCGGCATCGGCTGGTGACGCGCGCGGAACTCGCGTTCGACCACCTCGCGCGCCGGGCTGCCGGCCGGCTGCAGGATCCACGTGTAGTCGAGCAGCGCGTCGAATTCGACCGGCCCCGCGCCCGCGAGCGGATGGTCGCGGCCCGCGATGATCGCGAGCGCCTCGTCGTCCACCACGCGGAAGTCGCAATCGGTGCCGACGTTGCGGCCGATCACCACCTCGAGCACGCCTTCGCGCAACTGCGGCATCAGCCGGTCGCTGGTATCGACCGCGATGTCGATCGCCAGCAGCGGATAGCGCGCCTTCAGCTGCACCAGCGCCTCGGTGAGCCGCCCCGGCGACGCCGCCATGATGCTGCCGATCGCGAGCCGCCCCGCGCTGCCGAGCTGCAGCTCGCCGAGCTCGCGATTGAGCGCCTCCATGCTGCCGCGAATCCCGCGGAAATAGCCGAGCACGCGCTCGCCGGCCGGGTTCAGCACGAGCCCGCGCCCGACACGATCGAAGAGGCGCTGGCCGAGCGCGCTTTCCAGTTCGGCCAGCATCTTCGTCGCGGCCGGCTGCGTGAGGCCGAGCTGCCCGGCGGCCGCGCGCAGCGTCGAGCATTCATCCACCGCGAGCAGCAGCGCGATCTGCCGCATCCGCAGCCGGTTCAGTAATTGGGGAGTCGAGTCTCGTCGATCGATCGAGCCCATTTCGATTACTCCAGGTTATCGATTCATCAAGAGTTTTCAATTTACCGACTCATTCCGTCTACCTAGCATGAACCCCATACACCAACGGCCACACGCCGCCACCGGAGACACCGCATGAACATGCAACCGCCCGCCGCCCGCCACGGAGACGCCGCATGACGACCGCCGCCGCCGTGCCCGCCGCTGCATTGCCCGCCGCTTCACTGCCCGTCGTCGCGCTGACCCTCGGCGACCCCGCCGGCATCGGCGCCGAACTGATCGCGAAACTGCTCGCGCGGCCCGACGCGACGTCCCGCGCGAACCTCGTGCTGATCGGCGACCGCTGGCTGTGGGAAGCCGGCCAGCGCGTCGCCGGCGTGACGGTCGACGTCGAACCCGTCGCGTCGCTCGCCGCCGTGCGCGGCCGGCCGTCCACCGCGCGCGCCGCGTTCGTCGCGCTCGACACGATCGATCGCGCGCAGGTCACCGTCGGCCAGCCCGGCGCGGCCGGCGGCCGCTCGACGCTGACCGTGCTCGACCGGTGCCTCGACGCCGCGCTCGCCGGCGACATCGACGCGATCTGCTTCGCGCCGCTGAACAAGTACGCGATGAAGCTCGGCGGGCTCCGGCACGACGACGAACTGCACCACTTCGCCGCCGCGCTCGGCGTGACCGGCTACTTCTGCGAATTCAACACGCTCGGCGAGCTGTGGACCGCGCGCATCTCGTCGCATATTCCGCTGAAGGATGCGGCGGCCCAGCTGAGCGTCGCGCGAATCGAACAGGCATCCGAACTGATCTACCGGTCGCTGCTCGCGAACGGCGTCGCGGCGCCGAAGGTCGCGATCGCCGCGTTCAACCCGCACGGCGGCGACGGCGGCAGCTGCGGCCGCGAGGAAGTCGACATCATCGAGCCGGCCGTGCGCAAGCTGCAGTCGCGCGACTGGCCGACCGACGCGCCGTTCCACGGCCCGTTCCCTGCCGACACGATCTTCCTGAAGGCGCAGGCCGGCGACTACCAGGCGATCGTCACGATGTACCACGACCAGGGGCAGATCGCGATCAAGCTGCTCGGCTTCTCGCGCGGCGTGACCGTGCAGGGCGGGCTGCCCGTGCCGATCACGACGCCCGCGCACGGCACCGCGTACGACATCGCGGGCCGCGGCACGGCCGACGTCGGCGCGACCTGGCAGGCGCTGCAGATCGCCTGCCGCATGGGCGCCGCGCGCCGCACCCCCACCGTTTCGGCGTGACGCTCGCGCGCCCGGCACACACGACACACACACGACAACATCGATTCCAGGAGACACCAACATGAAGATCCGCTCCGTGCGCGCCCGCGTATTCCAGTGGAAAGGCAAGACCGTCCCGCCGCAGGGCAACTTCTGCTCGAACGCGATGGACCTGCTGTACGCGCCGCAGGAAACCATGAGCACGTTCCGCTTCCATGCGTGGACGGTCGTCGAAGTCGAGACCGACGACGGCATCGTCGGCCTCGGCAACGTCGCGCTCGCGCCGCACGTCGCGAAGGCGATCATCGACCAGTACCTCGCGCCGCTCGTGATCGGCCAGGACCCGTGGGACTACGAGTACCTGAACCAGCGGATGTACCGCGCGACCCACGCATGGGGCCGCAAGGGCATCGGCATGGCGGCGATCTCGGCGGTCGACATCGCGATCTGGGACATCCTCGGCAAGAGCGTCGGCAAGCCGGTGTTCAAGCTGCTCGGCGGCCGCACCAAGGAGAAGATCCCCTGCTACTACTCGAAGCTCTACCGCACCGACCTGAAGGCGATGCAGGAGGAAGCGCAGCAATACCTGAAGGAAGGCTTCCGCGCGTTCAAGATGCGCTTCGGCTACGGGCCCGCGCACGGCCAGCAGGGCGTGGTGGAGAACCTGAAGTCGGTAGCGGCGATCCGCGAGGTGATCGGCTACGACAACGACCTGATGCTCGAGTGCTACATGGGCTGGAACCTCGAGTATGCGAAGCGCATCCTGCCGAAGCTCGAGAAGTACCAGCCGCGCTGGCTCGAGGAACCGGTGATCGCCGATGACATCGACGGCTACGCGGAGCTGAACCGGCTGACGAGCATTCCGATCTCGGGCGGCGAGCACGAGTTCTCGCTGTACGGCTTCAAGCAGCTGCTCGACCGCAAGGCCGTGTCGGTCGTGCAGTACGACACGAACCGCGTCGGCGGGATCACGATGGCGCACAAGATCAACGCGCTGTGCGAGGCGTACAGCGTGCCGGTGATTCCGCATGCGGGCCAGATGCACAACTATCACCTGACGATGAGCACGCTCGCATCGCCGATGAGCGAGTACTTCCCGATGTTCGACGTGGAAGTCGGCAACGAGCTGTTCTATTACATCTTCGACGGCGAGCCGGTGGCCGAGAACGGCTTCCTGCAGCTGCGCGACGACGTCCCGGGCCTCGGTCTCACGCTGAAGACCGAGTTCCTCGACCAGTTCGACATCGTCGAGTGAGGGCGCCCATGAACGCACGCTACCAGGGCGTCTTTCCGGTTGCGCCGACGATCTTCGACGCGCACGGCGCGCTCGACCTCGACGGCCAGCGCCGCTGCCTCGACTTCATGATCGATGCCGGCTCGCAAGGCATCTGCATTCACGCGAACTACTCGGAGCAGTTCGCGCTCGGCGACGACGAACGCGACCTCATCACGCGCACGACGCTCGAGCACGTCGCCGGCCGCGTGCCGGTGATCGTCACGACGTCGCACTTCAGCGCGCGGATCTGCGCGGAACGCAACCGCCGCGCACAGGCACTCGGTGCCGCGATGGTGATGGTGATGCCGCCGTACCACGGCGCGACGTTCCGCGTGCCCGACGCCTCGATCCGCGCGTTCTTCCGCGAAGTCGCCGACGGCCTCGACATTCCGCTGATGATCCAGGACGCGCCCGCGAGCGGCGTCGCGCTGCCGGCGTCGCTGCTCGCGACGCTCGCGCGCGAGATCGACGCCGTGTCGTACTTCAAGATCGAGACGCCCGGCGCCGCGTCGAAGCTGCGCGAGCTGATCGCGCTCGGCGGCGACGCGATCGAAGGGCCGTGGGACGGCGAGGAAGGCATCACGCTGCTCGCCGACCTCGATGCCGGTGCGACCGGCGCGATGACGGGCGGCGGTTATCCGGACGGCATCCGCCGCATCACCGACGCGTATTTCGCCGGACACCGCGACGAAGCGTGCGAGCAATACGCGCGCTGGCTGCCGCTGATCAACTACGAGAACCGCCAGTCGGGCTTCCTGACCGCGAAGGCGCTGCTGAAGGAAGGCGGCGTGATCGCGTGCGACCGGCCGCGCGCGCCCTGGCCCGAACTGCATCCGCAGGTGCGTGCTGGCCTGCTCGACGCGGCACGGCGGCTCGATCCGCTCGTGCTGCGCTGGGGGCGCTAGCCATCGTTTCGTACCCGCAACGCGCGTTGCGTTGCGCATCGGCGTGACGGCGGCCCGACAGAAGGCCGCCGCCGCTCATCACATGGATCGGAGACACCATGACTCTGCTGAACCCCGCCACCCCGGCCTATGAAGCCGGCGATGCCATTCCGCGCCGCCGCTGGCTGCGCGTGATTCCGCCGCTGCTGCTCGCCTGCATCGTTTCGTACATGGACCGCGTGAACATCGCGTTCGCGATGCCGGGCGGGATGAACGCCGAACTCGGCATGAACGCGACGATGGCCGGCCTCGCCGGCGGCATCTTCTTCTTCGGCTACCTGTTCCTGCAGATTCCGGGCGGCCGGCGCGCGGCGCTCGGCAGCGGCAAGAAGTTCATCGCGTGGTCGCTCGTGAGCTGGGCCGTGCTGTCGGTGCTGACCGGGCTCGTCACCCATACGTGGCAACTTTTGGCGCTGCGCTTCCTGCTCGGCGTGGCGGAAGGCGGGATGCTGCCGGTCGTGCTGACGATGGTCAGCCACTGGTTTCCCGACCGCGAACGCGGCCGCGCGAACGCGATGGTCATCATGTTCGTGCCGCTCGCCGGCATGATCACCGCGCCGCTGTCCGGCTTCATCCTCGCTGCTTACGACTGGCGTCACCTGTTCTACAGCGCCGGCGCGCTGTCGCTGCTGTGCCTGTTCGCGTGGCTGATGTTCGCCGACGACAGCCCGGAAACCGCGCGCTGGGTGTCGCCGCGCGAGAAGGCGTACATCCTCGACGCGCTGCGCGACGAACAGGCGCGCAAGCAGGCCGCCGGCACGCCGGCCGCCGCGTCGTTCGGCGCGATACTGCGCAACCCGACGATCTGGCTGCTGATCGCGATCAACTTCTGCTATCAGGTCGGCATCTACGGCTATACGATGTGGTTGCCGACGCTGCTGAAAAACCTCACGCACGGCGGGATGGGCAAGGTCGGCCTGCTCGCGATGCTGCCGTATGTCGCGATGGTGATCGGGATGTTCGCCACGTCGTATTTGTCGGACCGGACCGGCAAGCGCCGCCTGTTCGTGCTGCTGCCGCTCGTCGGCTTTGCCGCGTGCCTCGCGCTGTCGGTGCTCACGCATGCGTCGATGATCGTGTCGTTCGCGTTCCTGATCGGCTGCGGCTTCTTCCTGCAGGCGGCGGCCGGCGTGTTCTGGGCGATTCCGCCGAAGCTGTGCAGCGTCGAGACGGCCGGCAGCGCGCGCGGCCTGATCAACGCGCTCGGCAACCTCGGCGGCTTCTGCGGACCGTATGCGGTCGGCGTGCTGACCCAGCACGTGAGCGCGGCTGCCGGCGTGTACAGCCTCGCCGTCACGCTCGCGGTGGCCGGCCTGCTCGCGCTGACGCTGCCCAGGCGCTGCGAAGACTGACCGGACACGCACCGACACCGACGCGCGCACGCGCGAACGAATCAACGGAGACACACCATGAACGACATCCTGTTGCTGGTGCAGAAATGCGCCCACACCTTCAGCTTCTACGACCTCGAAACGAAAGCCGCGCTCAAGCACATCGTGCTGCCGAACTTCCCGCACGAGTTCACCGTCGACGTGAACGACCGCTTCGCGTACGTCGGCATCTTCGGGATCGAGACCGCGTGGTCGCGCGGCCATGAAGGCGATCACCGGATCGCCGAGATCGACCTCGTCGAGCGCACGCACACGCGCATGCTCGACCTGTGGCCGTACTACCGGCCGCACGGGATGGCGGCCGATCGCGACGGCCGGCTGTACGCGATGAGCGAGGCGCACGACATGCTGCTCGTGTTCGACGCGCCGACCCGGCAGGCCGTGCCGAACATGGCCGTGCCGTCCGGCGGCGTGAAGACGCACCTCGTGACGCTCACGCGCGATGCGAGCCGCGCCTACGGCGTGCACCTGCTGTCGAACACGGTCACGCAATTCCATCCGCGCGACGCGACCGTCGCGCCGCGTGCGGTGATGCCCGGCCCGCGTCCCGAAGGCAATGCGCTGTCGAGCGACGAGCGCACGCTGTTCGTCGCGAATCGCGGCGACGACACGCTCGTCGAGATCGACACCGACACGATGACCTGCGGCCGCCGCGTGAAGACCCGCAGCGATCCCAACCGCATCTACCGCACCACCGCGCCGGACGGCCGCGACCTGCTGCTGCTGACCAATTCCGGCGAGCGGTCGATCTCGGTGTTCGATGCGCGGCAGCTGGAGGAAATCGAACGCGTCGCGCTGCCCGCGAACCCGACCGCGCTGTCGTTCCATCCGTCGCGGCGCGTCGCGTACGTGTCGTTCCAGGACGACTACGTACGCGAGCTCGATCTCGATGCGTGGCGGTTCGTCGGTGCATTGCCGACGCTGCGCGAACCGGATGCGTCGTATGTGCTCGCCGGCACGCGCTGAGCGGCGCGACGACGCACCGCCGCCCGACGCGATGCCGGCGGCGCTCGTCGACGCGCATCACCACCTTTGGCAGCTCGGCGCGGGCGCGCACTACCCGTGGCTGCAGGACCGGTACGATCCGGCGCACTTCATGTTCGGCGACTACGCGGCGCTGTGCCGCGATTTCGGCGTGGACGACTACCGGCACGCCGCGCAACGCGCGCCGCTCGTCGCGAGCGTGCACGTCGAGGCCGAACGGGCGCGCGACGAGGCGCTCGCGGAGACACGCTGGCTGCACGAGGTCGCGGCCGCGCACGGGCTGCCGTCGGCCGTCGTCGCGTGGGTCGACCTGCTGGCCGACGACGCGCACGAGCGGCTCGCCGAACAGGCCGTATGGCCACGCGTGCGCGGCGTGCGGTTCAAGCCGCGCACCGCTGCGTCGCCGGACGCGGCCGTCGACGGGCCCGGCACGCTGCGCGACCCGCGCTGGCCGGCCGCGCTGGAACGCCTGGCTGCGCATGGCCTGAGCTGGGACCTGCGCGTGCCGTTCTGGCATCTCGGCGACGCGGTCGCGCTGCTGGCCGATGCGCCCGGCGTCGACGTCGTGCTCGAACATGCCGGGCTGCCGTGGGACCGTTCGGACGCGGGGCTCGCGCGCTGGCGCAGCGGCATGGAAGCGCTCGCCGCCTCGCCGCGCGTGACCGTCAAGATCTCCGAACTCGGCTTGCGCGATGCGGTGTGGAACGACGCGGACAACGCGCGGATCATCCGCGACACGATCGCGATATTCGGGTGGCAGCGCTGCCTGTTCGCGAGCAATTTTCCGGTGGCGGGGTTGCGGGTGTCGTATCCGGCGCTGCTGCGCACGTTCGCCCGCGCGATGGCGGACCTCGACGATGCGGCGCGCCGCGCGATCTGGCATGACAACGCGATGCGTGTGTACCGGATCGCGTGAGCGGGCTTGACGCATCGGCCGGACGGCCGGAATCGTACGTATCCGGTTGACCGCAGGATGATTCGAAAGGTATACGAAAGCATTGCGCTTCGCGCGTCGATGGCCTTTCGAGTCAACCCATCCGGCATGATCAACCGCAACGGAAACACGGCCGGCTTCGCCGCGGCCGGTACACTTGGCGACATGAGCCACTTTCGCATTACCTATGACGGGCCGGCACTCGAATCGTCCGAAATGGACGTGCGGGAACTCGCCCCCGCCCTTCTCGCCGTCGGCGACTTGCTCGAGGCCTCGGCCAAGGCGCTCTGCGGAGACCAGGTTCGGCCACAGGTGAACGTCCGGGGCAGCTTCAAGACCGGCAGCTTCGGCATCGACTTCACGCTCGCGACCTCGCTCCTCGGCAGAATGCGCGACATGCTGAGCGGTAGCGAAGGCGCGGCACTCGCCAATGCCGTCACGATTCTGACCGCGCTCGGCATTGCCGGCCCGAAAGTCGGAAAGGGCCTGTTCGCGGTACTCAAGTGGTTACGCGGCCGCCCGATCCAGCGCGTTCGGATGAACGAACGCACCGCCGTGCTGCACGTCGATGGCGAAACGCTCGAGATCGAACTGTCCGTCCTCACCCTGCTGCGGGACGTGAGTGTCCGGGAGGCGACCACCCGTGCGCTCATGCCGCTTTCGCGCGACGGCGTGACGATTTTCTCGGCCGGCACCGACACGGACGTGTTCGAGACAGTCACCCGGGACGAGGTCGACTGGTTCCGCGTACCCGAGCAAGCCAACGTACCGATCCTCGACGAGCATCGCAAGATGGCGTTTTCGATCGTGTCGCTCGCGTTCAAGGACGACAACAAATGGCGTCTCTACGACGGTGCCGCCACGATCCACGCCGCGATCACCGATGCGAATTTCCTGAAGCGCGTGGACAACAACCGGATCAGCTTCAGCAAGGGCGACGTACTCGTCTGCAGCGTGCGCGTACAGCAGTGGCAGACCGCCGACGGAGCCAAGACCGAATACGAGGTCACGAACGTCCTCGAGCATCGTCCGGCCGTGCGGCAAATCCAGTTGCCCGGCCTTTGACCGGCATGCCGCGCTCGTGAATCATGCGCTGCATGCCATCGAACCCGCTCTCGAACGCGCTCCGACCATGCCCCCTGCGATCCGCCTGCGCCCGGCGTCTGCCGCCGACCTGCCGTTCCTGCTGAGGCTGCGCCGGCTCACGATGACCGAGCATCTGCAACGCGTCGGCGCACCCACCGACGACGCAGCGCACCACCAGCGCATCGTGGCGAATTTCGACGATGCGATGATCGTCTGCGAAGGCTCGGATGCCGATGCCGACTCGATCGGCTTGCTGAAGGTGACGCGCGCCGCCGGCGAATGGCACGTCCACCAGATCCAGATCCTCCCGTCGCGACAAGGCCGAGGCATCGGCGAAGCCGCGCTGCGCGAACTGCTGAGCGAAGCCGCGCTCGAGCCCGTGCCCGTATCGCTCAGCGTGCTGCACGGCAACCCGGCGCGGCGCCTCTACGAACGGCTCGGGTTCCGGCTCCTTTCCGAAACGGACAGCAGCGCGAACCTGATATGGCACGCATGACGCCGTGCGGCCCGGCCGGCCGCACACGTGGCGCACCGAATGCCGCCGACGCAGCCCCCCGCCGCACACCTCGCAAAAAAACACGGGCCCTCCCGCCGGGAGGCCCGCTTGCAGACCGTCCAGCCGGACGATCAGTCGTCGTCGCGGCTCGCGACCTTCTGCGTCACGCCCCTGAGCTTCGGATACGGCTGCGATCCCATCATGCCCTTCCACAACACGCGGTTGAACTGATCCGCCGGCACCTCGTCGGCATCGTCGAAATCGAACTTCGCCGTCACCTTCGCCCAGTACGCCGCGTCATGCTTCGGCGTGACGTCCGGCCCGGCCGCGTAGTGCAGCAGGTTCTCGCCCGCCCCTTCGGCCAGGCGCAGCCCGGTGCCCTTCAGCGCCGTCGACGCGACGGCCGTGTAGGTCCACGACGCCGGGCCGTGCACGTCGAACACGTCGGTCATCGGCCGCTGGTACGCGGTATTCAGGTTCATGTGCTGCGTGCCGAGCACGTCCTCGATGGTGCGCAGCGCATTGACCTGGCTGTAGCGCGTCCGGATCACCGCGCCCTGCTTCACGTACGGCCCGACGATGTACGCGGGCCCGCGATGCGAATCCACGTGGTCGGGGCCGTCCTGCACGTCGTCCTCGGTCACGACGATCAGCGTGTCGTTCGCATACGGGCTCTTCGCGACGGCTTCGACCAGCCGGCCGACCGCCAGGTCGTTGTCCGCCTGCTGCGTCTCCGGCGTGTTCACGCCGGCGAGCGCCGTGCCGAACGCCCCCATGTGATCGTGCGACAGGCGCACCAGCGACAGCGTCGGCAGGTTGCCGCCCGCGACGTACTGGTCGAACTCGCGTTTCCACTCGTCGAGGCGCCACTGGTCCGGATAATTCTGGTCGAAACCGCGGAAATACACGTCCGTCATCGACGCGAGCCGCGGGTCGAGCGCCGCGGCCTGGACGACGCCGGCCGCGTGCGGATCGACGATCGGGTTCGCGGCCGTGCCGATGCTGCCGACGTTGTTCACGAGGAAACCGTAGTTACGGACCGTGCCGCCGCCGGACAGCACCGCGTCGAAGATGTAGCCGCGCTGGCGGCCGAACGGCGCGTCGGACGACGCATGGTTGCCGGTGCCGGGCAGCAGGTTCGCCGCGCCGCCCGGCAGGGCGGCGGCCGCGTTGCTGTAGTTCGTGGTGCCGGCCGGGCCGGCCGCCGCATCGCGCTGCTGCACCGTCTCCCAGTTCACCGGCACGTTGCGGTTCGTGCCTTCGCTCTCGTACGACAGGCCGCGATTGACCGCCGCGTAGTTGATCTGCTGGGTGATCGTCTCGGTGTTGGTGACGCGCCCCTGCAGCGCCCACGACCAGCCGTCCATGCTGCCGTCGCCCGGGTTCATGAAGTTGTCGAGCGTCACGAACTGGCTCGCCAGGCGATGGAAGTTCGGCGTGATGTTCCGGCCGAACTGGGCGAGCTTCGGATCGCCGTTGGCGCCGTTGCCGATGTCGCCGAGCACCTGGTCGAACGTGCGGTTCTCCTTCACGACGTAGATCACGTGCTTGATGTGACGGCGCAGGAAGCCCATCACTTCGTTGTCCCTGTCGTTGTCTTCCGGGCGATAGAAGTTGTTGCGCGCGGCCTGCTGCGTCAGCGTCGGCAGCTCGTGGGCCGCCGGTACCGGCGCGCTCACGAGCGACGCGCGCTCGAGCTGGAACTGGTATTCGTTCGACGCGCGCGACGCGGCGGCCTGCGCCGGCGTCGCGCCGAACAGGTGGTCCGGGTTCGGGCCGGTGGTGCTCTTGCCGTTCACCACGTACATCCACGTGCCGTCGGCGCTGAACGTCACGTCGTGCGGCTCGAACGCGGTCGGAATCAGGCCGGTGACGCGATACGCGCGCTCCCCGACGAGCGGGATCACGGCGATTTCGTTCGCGCCGGCATTGGTCGCATACAGCGTGCGGCCATCGCGCGACAGCGTGACCGCGTACGTCGCCGCGCCCGTGTGCGCCTGGCCGTGCGCCAGCACGCCGGCCGGCGCGCGCGCGTCGATCCGCGTCACGACCGCGTTGGTGTTCGTGTCGATCACCGCGACCTGGTCGGCGTTGTCCTGCGCGACGAACAGCCTCGATTGCGACGCGTCGAGCGTCATGCCGAGCGCATTGCCGTCCAGCTTGATGCGCTTGAGCAGGCGGCCGCGGGACGGCGACGACACGTCGATCGCGACGATCTCGCGATCGCGATCCGACGACACGTACGCGATACCGTTGCCCTTCATCGCGACCGCGAACGGGAACGTGCCGCCGGCGTCGCCGCTGCGGCCTTCGTTGCCGGAGAAGAACGGCCGCAGGTCGTGCTCGTAGCGCACGATGCGGGTCGCGGTATCGATCACGCTGATCGAGTCGTTGTAGTTGTTCGCGACGACGAGCGTCCTGCCGTCGGCCGACAGCGCGAGCCCGGCCGCGTTCGGCTGCACGCGAATGCCGACGCCCTTGCCGGCGTGGCCGAGCGCGATCGTCGTCGACAGCGCCCACGCGCCGCCATGCTGCGCGTAGACGTAGACCGCATCGTCGCTGCCGCCGGTCGCATAGAGCGTGCTCCCGTCATGCGAAAACGCCAGGCCGACGAACGCGTTGGTCTGCTGAAGCACCTGCCTGAGCACCGGGCGCGTCTTGTTCGCGCCCGCGACGTCGTACAGGAAGATGAATTGCGTCGAGGCCGCGGTGTCGACCGAACCGTCCGGCTTGTACAGCGAGTTCTGGCCGGCGGTGATGATCGCCAGCGTCTTGCCGTCCGGGCTCAGTTGCGAGCGCACGGCTTCTCCCGCGACGAAATGCGGATAGGCCGGCAGTCCGGGATTCAGGAATTGCTGGACTGCGCCGCGCACGGCGAGCGGCGTGACGAACTGACCGCTCGGCACGCGGGCGGCATCGGCGGCGTCGAAACCGTCCGCATGCGCGTGCGACGCAAGCAACACGGCCGACATGACGGCTCCGAGTCGGAGCGCGCGCTTGACCTGGCTATTTTTCATAGGAATCCTCTGTACTGATGGGGCGATTACCGTCTGACGTGTCCGGCATGATCCTGGCGTTGTCTGCCCGTGTCGCGCGGTGGCGAGGGCCTTTGCCAGTCGATCGAGTGCATTGCGTCGACGATCGCCGACGTGCCGGCATTACATCGCCGCCCAATGTCAAGCGGATGACCGGCTCCGTTGCGGGCCGGCTTCTTACACATCGTTACAGCGAAGGCATTTCGATGACAGCCATCGCGGTGTCATCGTGGCCGTGCGGCCTCGCCGTCAAGGCGTCCACCGGTAAACGGTGATGCTGTTCCCTTTCACGTTGTTCTTCGTCACCACGTACTCGCCGTTCGCGCGACGGTATGCACGCACGCTGTACATCGCATCGATCGCGCTGCTGGTATCCACGGTCGCCGGGCTCGCGTTGACGAGCGTCGTGTCGAGATTGCCGGTGTCGAGATTGAATGCGTCGATGTTCGGCCACAGCGGCCCGCTGCTGCTGAACCAGTAGCCGACGAACAGGTGGTTGCCGGCCGCATCGATCGACTTCGCGCCGCTATGCGGCAGCGTGATCACCGGGTTCGGCTTCGTCGTGTTGCCCGCGCGCCAGCCGTGATACACCTCGATGCGCGTGCCGATCGACGTCCAGTCGGTACTGCCGACGACGCCCTGCGCGAGCACCATCGTGTCGCTGTCGGCGAGATAGACGATGCGCGTGAGCGGCTGGATGCTGGCCGGCACCGGCGTCGGCACGCCCGGCCCCCACGACGGCTTGCCGCTCGCATCGAAACCGGTCAGCGGATAGTGATAAATGGCGCCGGTCTTGTCGAGGCCGGCCCATACGCCGCCGTTGCTGTCGAGGCTGAAGCCGGCCGACACGCGCCGGGTCGTGTTGAACGCGGGCCCGGGGATCGATCCGTCCGGAATCGCGACGTAGCCGTTGGCCGCGTTGAAGTGGAAGAAATAGTAGACCGGCGGATTCTGCCCCGCCGCGACGAGGATCCGGTTCGCGCCGACCGACGTCAGCAGCCCGAAGTGCTCGTCGCGCTGCGTGTCGCCCATATTGATGCGCGGGTCCGACGGATACGTGAACGGATCGACGGTGTTCGCGACGAAGGTGCCGCCCGCGGTGCCGCTGTAGACGTGCGTGCCGCTGTAGAACAGCGCGCCTTCGGTGACCGGGTCCGGCGCGGCGATGCCTTCGAAATTGAGCGACTGCAGCGTCCACCGCAGGCTGCCGGTGCTGCCGTACGCGTGAATGTCGGTCGCGCCGTTGCGGCCGAGATCCCAGCTGCCGCCCCACGGGTTGTTGAGTACATACAGGTTGCCGGCCGTGTCCTTGCCGATGCCGGCCACGCGGGTGAAGCGCTGCGCGCCGACTTGCCCCTTGGTGCCCGTCGTCGTGTCGAGATAACCGCCGCGCACGCCGAACGTGCCGGCCAGCGCGGGCCGGCCCGCGACGGTATAGCGCTTGATGTTCATGTCGGGGCCTTCGTCGCCGACCATCAGCTGCCCCGCCGCCGCATCGAAATAGAGCGCCGACGGCTGCGACCCGGCGGCCAGCCGGATCGTGTTCAGCAGCGCACCGGCCGGGCTGAATTCGACGACTGCGCCCGCGCTCTTCTGCGCGACCCAGACGTTGCCCGCACCGTCGACGGCGAGCGCGCCGGGCGCCGATACGCCGATGTCGCGCTGCCACACGCCGTCGGTCGTGAACACCCGCACGCGATTGCCGTAGAAGTCGCTCGCATAGAGCAGCGAGCCGGCCGTGGCGAGCCCGGTGACGACGTCGATGCGCGGCTGGTCGGTCGCCGCCGTGACCTGAATCAGCTTGTCGCGGAACCGCGTCGCGCGGTTGTAGCGCCCGACCGCGCCGCTGCCGTATCCGTTGCCGGGCTGCAGCGCGACGAACA
The DNA here is from genome assembly GCF_905339895.1 of Burkholderia sp. BCC1988. Classification (NCBI taxonomy): domain Bacteria; kingdom Pseudomonadati; phylum Pseudomonadota; class Betaproteobacteria; order Burkholderiales; family Burkholderiaceae; genus Burkholderia; species Burkholderia sp. BCC1988. The sequence goes on along the minus strand of NZ_CAJPHA010000002.1, from coordinate 24,224 downwards.
GCGACGTCGCGTTGCCCGTGATCGCGCTGCCCTGGAATTCGGAATGCGTGCCGATCGAGCCGGCGCTCTTGCCGTTCTGGTAGATCGCGACGCCGCCCTCGTCCTCGTCCCACATCGACGCGGTGTAGATCACGCCTTCGGGCGCGACCCACATCGAACGCGCGACGTTGCCGACGTGCGCGGCGAGCGTGCCGTAGGTGTTCGCCAGCCAGTCGGTGGTGTTGGCCGCGTATCCGGCCGGCGCAATCGTGGCGATCGCGGCGGCGAGCAGCACGGCCTGAATCGGTTTTCCGGCGACCATGGCTGATGCTCTCCTGAATGGTGGAATCGGCAGTGCGTAAATACTGCCGCCTAAATCATCCGGTGCAGTCGGTATTACATCGCGCGCGCATTTGATAATCGGCTGCAGCGAGAATAGCGTTATATAAATCGAAAAAAATTGCGGACCGATGGCGTAGACGGCGCGCGCGATTGCGCGAGAGTGAATGACCACTTACGCGCGTACCTTGATATCGAGGAAATCCGGCGTTCGCCGACGGGAATATCACCGCGGGTTCGAATGCGGCGGATCGGGAATGGGGAGGTTTTTCGGCGAATCGGGAAAATCGCCGGAGGCAGGTAGAGGAACAACTACCGGCGGGTATTGCCGGCAGGTATTGCACCGGCCTGTATCCAGGTCGAATCCAGGCCGGTGCAGATCATTTCATTTGAAACGGGGAAATCACGCGGACGTTGCCGTCTCCCGCACTTCCGCCTGCCTGATCTCGCCGCCGCCGTCCGGATCCGTGTCGTCGCGCGAATCGCCGAGCTGGCCTTCCCACTTCGCGACCACCGCAGCCGCGATCGAGTTGCCGACCGCGTTGGTGGCCGAGCGCCCCATGTCGAGGAACATGTCGACGCCCATGATCAGCAGCAGTCCGGCTTCCGGCAGATGGAACTGGCCGAGCGTCGCCGCGATCACGACCAGCGATGCGCGCGGCACGCCCGCCATCCCCTTCGACGTCACCATCAGCATCAACAGCATCGTGATCTGCGTGCCGAGCGGCAGGTCGATCCCGTACACCTGCGAGATGAACAGCACCGCGAACGTGCAGTACATCATCGAGCCGTCGAGGTTGAACGAGTACCCGATCGGCAGCACGAAGCTCGAGATCCTGCGATTCACGCCGAACCGGTCGAGCGCGTCGAGCAGCTTCGGATACGCGGCTTCCGAGCTCGCCGTCGCGAACGACAGCAGGAACGGCTCGCGGATCAGGCGGATCAGCGTGAACGCGCGCTTGCCGAGAAACGCCACGCCAGCGAGCGTCAGCACGCCCCACAGCAGCGCCAGCGCCAGGTAGAAGCTCGCCATGAACTTCGCGAACGTGAGCAGGATGCCGAGCCCTTCCGTCGTGATCGTCGACGCCAGCGCCGCGAACACCGCGACCGGCGCGAACCACATCACCGCGCCCGTCACCTTGAGCATGACCTGCGCGAGATCGTCGATCACGCCGGTCAGGCGCTTGCCGGCGTCGCCGAGCGCGGACAGCGCGGTGCCGAAGAAGATCGAGAACACGACGATCTGCAGGATCTCGTTGTTCGCCATCGCCTCGGCGATCGATTTCGGCACCAGGTGGACGACGAAATCCTTCAGCGTGAATGCGCCCGTCTTCAGGTTCAGCGCCGCATCGGCGGCCGGCAGCGGCAGGCTCAGGTGGCTGCCCGGCTTCAGGATCGTCGCGGTGATCAGGCCGAGCAGCAACGACGTGAACGACGCGATGAAGAACCAGCCGAACGCCTTCACACCGACGCGGCCGACCGACCCGCTGTCGCCCATCTGCGCGATGCCGACGGTCAGCGTCGCGAACACCAGCGGCGCGATGATCATCTTGATCAGGCGCAGGAACACGTCGGACAGCAGCGACACATAGCCGGCGACTTCCCTGGCCATTTTCGGGTCGGGAAACGCGCTATGACAGGCGTAGCCCACGGCAATGCCAAGCACCATCGCGATGACGATGTACTTGGTGATGTTGTGCTTCTTCTTCATTAGCAATCCAAATTACAGAACGGGTGTTTCCAACGGCAGGTCGATCGCCGGCATTGAAACGGGGATGGAATTCCGCGAGCGCGGTGCGCGCCGTTTTCGAATGCCGGAGCCCGTCCGTGGGTATGGCCACGGCGAACAGGGGACGCATTCTATCGCAAACGCCGGACAATCTTTCAAATCTGAAAGCTAAGGGCGGAATGCGACGCGCGGAACTAGGCGGAGTGGGCCTTCGCCGGTCTGGGGCTTCGGGCTTCGGGCTTCGGGCTTCGGACTTCGGGCTTCAGGCTTCAGGCCTCGGGCCTCGGGCTTCGGGCCGGGTGCCGGTAGCCAGTGCGCCGACGGGCGGCGCCCCGGCTTCGATCTTCGGGCACCGTCGCGCCCGCCCGTCAGTTCGGCCTTGCGCGGGCGTCGGCGAACCCGCGGCGTGACGCATCACGCCGGCGACGTGCCGGGTCGCGGCATGAACCGGCACAGGCACAGCGGCACCACGACCAGCGCCGCGCCGGCGAGAAACGTGGCCGACGCGCCGAAACGCGCCCACAGCGCGCCGGCGATGCTGCTCGCGAGCAGCATGCAGATGCCGCTCACCAGGTTGAACACGCCGAACGCGGTCCCGCGCAGCGTGGCCGGCGAGGTTTCCGACACCATCGCGGCGAGGATGCCCTGCGTGAAGCCCATGTGCAGCCCCCACACGGCCACGCCGGCGAACATCGAGAGCGTCGACGTGCCGATGCCGAGCAGCAGGTCGGCCGCGATCAGCAGCACCATGCCGGCCGCGAGCAGCACGCGGCGATCGAGCCGGTCCGACAGGATGCCGACCGGCCAGGCGGACGCCGAATAAGCGACGCTCATCGCGACCATCACGCCCGGGATCCATGCCGCATCGAGCCCCGTCTGCTGCGCACGCAGCACCAGGAATGCCTCGCTGAAGCGCGCGAGCGTAAACGTCGCGCCGGCCGCGACGACGAACCAGTAGCCGCGGGGAAACTCGCGCAGCGCGTTCCAGCGCAACGGCGAGCGAAAGCGCCGGTCCGGTTTCGACTGCTCGGGCTCCCGTACGCCGAAGACGATCAATGCGATCGCGACGAAGGCCGGCACCACGGCGAACCACAGCACGGTCCGGATGCGGTCCTCGAACCAGAGCATCAGCACGATCGCGAGCATCGGCCCGAGAAACGCGCCCACGGTATCCATCGACTGACGCAGGCCGAAGCAGGCGCCGCGGATTTCGGGCGGTGCGACGTCGGCCACGAGCGCGTCGCGCGGCGCGCCGCGAATTCCCTTGCCGACGCGGTCGAGCAGACGGGCCGTCACGACCACGGCCGGCGTGGACGCCAGCGGAAACAACGGCTTGGTCAGCGCCGCGAGGCCATAGCCGATCAGCAGCAGCCCCTTGCGGCGCCCGAGCCAGTCGCTGATCGCGCCGGAGAACACCTTGACGATCATCGCCGTCGCTTCGGCCGCCCCTTCGAGCACGCCGAGCGCGGCGACGCTCATGCCCATCGTCGACACCAGATAGATCGGCAACAGCGCATGGATCAGTTCGGACGACAGGTCCATGAAGAGGCTCACGAGGCCCAGGGCCCACACGGTCCGTGGAATCGCAGGCTTGCCGGCAATCGGGGTTGGAGCGCTCATGATCGATCTGCATCGAGGTTGCGGACGGTGCGACTTGCCACGGGGTTCCCTGTCCCGACAGGACAGGCGCGCCGCGGCGCGGGAACACGTCAGCGCCGGTAATCGGCACACCGCGCGGCAGGACTCGCGTGACGGTGCCGATTGCCGGCCGTCCGCCACCTCGACACACGGCGCGGCCGCTGCCCGTTCCGTCAGGCCGCGCACGCCGGCAGTATCCGACCGCTTCGTGACACCGACCGTGACGAGATGCCACGGCCGCCGGAAGATTTCAGGATACAGCGCGCCATGCCAGACCGGCACGCGCGCCGCCCCGCCGGTCACCACCTCGTAGTCGGATCGACAGAGTCGCAACACCGAACGGTTCGATGACCGTGCCGGATCAATCCCGACGAACCTCCCCGCGCGACGCGCCCCGCTGGCGCTTCAGTCGCCGTCATTGCCTGGCCGCACGCCGTGCTCGTCCGGATCCGGCACGAACGCATCCTTCGGCGTCAGCAAACATCAGACAAAAACAAGAATCCCGGTTATCGCGCAACACTTGTTGACCCTTACTTCCTTTCAAATGATAATGCGTCGCGTTTCGAGATTACGAATCATTACACATGGCAGGTTGGGAAATGAAACACGTGTTGCACCCGGCGCGACGGGCCATTCTGGCCGCCATCGCGTGCCAGCCGATCATGGTCGGCGCGGCCTTCGCACAGGAAAACGCAAGTGCACCGACCAGCACGGCCACCGACGTGTTGCCGGCGGTATCGGTGAACGCCAGCGCGCTCCGCGATCCGGGCGAAGGCTACAACCCGACGAACGCGGTCAGCGCCACCAGGATCGACGCGCCGCTGCGCGATATCCCGCAGACGGTTAACGTGGTCACGGCCGAAGTGATGCGCGACCAGCATGCGAACTCGCTGCAGGACGTGCTGAAGAACGTCGCGGGCGTCGGGTTCTCGACCGGCGACGGTCAGCGCGACCAGGTCACCATTCGCGGCTTCTCAGCGATTGCCGACCAGTTCGTCGACGGCATTCGCGACGATGCCCTGTATTTCCGGGATCTCTCGAACGTCGACCGGGTGGAAGTGGTCAAGGGCCCGGCTGCCGTTCTTTACGGCCGCGGATCGTCAGGTGGACTGATCAATCGCGTGACGAAAAAACCCGGGATCGACGTGACCAACTTCGGGATCAGCTACGGTTCGTGGGCCGATCGCCGGGTGGAGGCCGACGTCGGGCGCGTCCTCGCGAACGGCGCGGCCGCCTTCCGGATCACCGGCGCACACGAGGAAGCGAAGAGCTATCGCTCGCAACAGTTCCTGAATCGCACGGCGGTCGCGCCGTCGTTCGAGTTTCGCATCGCGCCGAAGACGACCGTCCTGCTGCAGGCGGACTACCTCGAAGATCGTCGCGTGACGGACTTCGGCATTCCGGCCTATCACGGACGACCGGTCGACGTGCCGGCATCCGCGTATTACGGCGCGGCGAACGCCGGCGACGTGGACTATACGCGATCGCGGGTCTATTCGAGTACCGCGACGATCAAGCACGAGTTCAACGACCAATGGTCGATCCGGAACGCCACCCGCTACTATCACTACTCGCTCGACCGGAACAACACGCTGGTCGGCAGCGTCAACGAGGCGGCGCGGACGTTCACGCTGAATCACGGCAACGTCTATCGCGAGGAACACGGCTGGTTCAACCAGACCGATCTCACGCAGAAGGCCACGCTGTTCGGCATGAAGCACGAATTGCTGTACGGGATGGAATTCGGCCAGCAGAACAAGGATCTCGTCAGCTACTCGGCGCCCGTCACCGGCGCGAACGGCAAGCCGATGAATTTCGACCTGTTCGCGCCCGCCCTTCCGACGCTGCCGCTGCACACGTCGACCACGCCGACGGCCAACAACCTCGGCATCTTCAAGACCCTCGGGTTCTACACGCAGGACCTGATCAGCTTCAACGAGCAGTGGAAGGCGCTGCTCGGCATCCGCTACGATCGCTTCGAGCAGGAGACGCTCGACCGCCGTCCGAAGCAGCCGGGCCTGTCGCGCACCGATACGGCGTGGAGCCCGCGCGTGGGTCTCGTCTGGCAGCCCACCCGAACGCAGTCGTACTACGTGTCGTGGAGCCGCTCGTTCCAGCCTTCCGGCGAAGCGTTCTCGCTGGCGGCCAACAATGCCGAACTCGCTCCGGAAACCACGACCAACACCGAGATCGGCGCGAAGTACGACTGGCTCGGCGGCAAGGCCACCACGACGATCTCGGTGTTCCGGCTGGACCGCAGCAACATCAAGGTCGCCAATGCAAGCAACACGGCGCTGATTCCGATCGGCGAGCAGCGGACCGACGGCGTGGAACTCAGCGGGGCTGCGGAACTCGGCCACGGCTGGCGCGTGCTCGCGGGCTATGCCTACCTCGATGCCACCGTCACCCAGTCGACGGCCGCGTTGCAGGGCAAGCGCGCCACCCTGACCCCGCGCCACTCCGGCAACCTGTGGCTCACCAAGAATCTCGGCAGCGGCTTCGGCGTTGGCGGCGGCCTGAACCTCGTCGGCGCGCGCATGGCCGATCCGCAGAACACGGTGACGCTGCCGGGTTACGTGACGGCCGACATGATGGCCTGGTATGCGCACGGGCCGATGTCGCTCCAGTTGAACCTCTACAACCTGTTCAACAAGGGCTACATCGTGTCGGCCCATGGCTCGAACCCGAACCTCAACATGCCGGGGGCGCCGCGCAGCGTCATGGCGACGTTGCGATACGAGATGTAGAAGCGGCGCAGTCCCGACGAGGCGTGCCGGGCGGATCGACGACCGTCACCGACCGCCGCCTCGGCAATACCGGATCACAAGCGTCCTGATCCGCGTGACGGCGCGCGGACGGCGTACATCGTCCGGCAAATGCGTTCGTCGGGAATGCACCGGCGTGGCGGGGCCGGTTGAAGCAAGCGACGCGGTCGGCACGCGCATCGCCCCGATCCTTCGTCCCGTCCGCCGCGCGTTCAATCTGCTGCAGCCGCACGCGCGACTTCGCGCATACCTCGACTTCAAGCCCGCGTCAGCTTCGCATGCCGCCGCGCGCGGTCGTTCACGATCTGATGGCGCCGGTGATCCGTCATCTTCTTCCAGTCGCGCGCTTCGTCGCGCGTTCGCAGGCATGCCACGCAATAGCCGGTGCGACCGTCGAACGAACACACGTCGACGCAAGGGGACTTGACCGCCATGCTCATCGCCCTCGCGTCGCGGGCACGACTTCGACGGTCACGTGCGACAGGTTCCTGAACCGCTGCAGCACGCCGTGATAGAAGCGCGCATCGCGCTTCGGATCGTCCGTCACCACCGACACGACCGCGCTCATGTGTCCCGGCCCGAGCCGCCACACATGCAGGTCGCCGACCCGGTCGCCCGTGCCTTCGATCGCACCGCGCACGTTGTCCGTCAGGCGGCGATCCGAATTCATGTCGAGCAGGATCCCGCCCGTATCGCGCATCAGGCCGTACGACCAGTTCGCGATCACCAGCGCGCCGATGATGCCGGCCAGCGGATCCATCCAGACCCAGCCGAACGCCCGCGCGAGCAGCAGCCCGACGATCGTCAGGACGGAGACGGCCGCGTCGGCGATCACGTGGATGTACGCGGAGCGGATGTTGTGATCGCGCGCCGCCGCCGCGGACGTGCCGTGGTCGTGCTCCTCGAACGCCAGTTCGTGCTCGCGGCCGTTCAGCCGGACGATCGCATTGAATTCGTGCGGTTCGGGAATGGCTTCGGTCGACTCCAGATAGCCGCCGCGACTTTGCATCGCGAACACGTGACGGCTGCCGTCCGGGCGGATCGTCGTCACCGACACCGCGCTCACATCGACGAGCTTCGTCTCGTGCGTCGCGGGCGCGACGCGGAACACCGGCGGGACGCCTTCCTCGAACACCGACACGACGAATACGCCCTGCCGATCGAAGATCTGGTGCGCTTCCTCTTCGTGGTCGTGCGCGTGACCGTCGTGATCGTCATGACCATGCCCGTGATGATGACCGTGATGATGACCATGACCGTGGCCATGATGGTCGCCGCTCAGCAGCCACACGCTCGCGATGTTGACGAGCAAGCCGGCCACCGCGATCGGAATCGCCTCGCCGAAATGAATCGGGACCGGCGCGAGCAGGCGTGCGACCGCCTCGTACCCGATCAGCAGCGCGATCATCGCGAGCACGATCGCGCTCGTGAAACCCGCGAGATCGCCGAGCTTGCCCGTGCCGAACACGAAGCGCGGGTCGCGCGCATGCTTGCGCGCGTATGTATAGGCGAGCGCGGCGATCAGCATCGCGCCCGCGTGCGTCGACATGTGCAGGCCGTCCGCGATCAGTGCCAGCGAACCGAACAGGGACCCGCCGACGATCTCCGCCACCATCATCGCCGCGCACAGCGCGATGACCATCCAGGTCCGGCGTTCGTTCTGCTCGTGCGCGGCGCCGAGAAAGATGTGGTCATGCCCTGCGCCGAAGGCGTCATTGCTGAAGCTGTTCATTCCGCCTCCGGTTACTTGAAGTAGCTGTGCACGACTTCGATCAGCTGTTCGGTCGCGCTGCCTTCGTCGTCGTGACCTTCGGCGTCGACCAGATGGCTGCGAATGTGATCCTCGAGCACGACCGCGAGCAGGCCGTTCATTGCGCCGCGACCGCTCGTGATGAGGCGGAGGATTTCGTTGCAACCGCGCTCGTCCTCGAGCGCGCGTTCGATCGCTTCGACCTGCCCTTTGATCCGGCGGACACGGTTCAGCAGCTTCTGCTTTTCCTGGATGGTGTGGCTCATGGTGGTCCTTTCATATACCGGGGGGGACTATATATCAAATCGCGCTTCCATATAGGGGGAGGGGGTATTTGCCGGAAAAAACCAGACGAATGACGCGCGCCTCGCAGGCCGCCCGGCCGCCAGTCACCGAAGCCGCCGCCAAAGTTAACTTGTAGAAGTCGTAACGTATGAGTAGCATTTGCTACATGAATTCACTCACGACCTGGTCGCTCCTCGTGCTGACCCTTCCCACGCAGAACGCGACGGCGCGCATGCGGTTCTGGCGCGCGCTCAAGGCAAAAGGCTGCGCGGTGCTGCGCGACGGCGTCTACCTGCTGCCCCAGTCGGAAGCGCATGAACGGATGCTGCGCGAACTCGCGGACGCGATTGCCGACAGCGGCGGCAGCGCTCACCTGTTGCGCGCGCCGAGTCTCGATGCGTCGCAGGAGCGGGAATTCCGCGCGCTCTTCGATCGCGGCGAAGACGACGCCGCCTTTATCCAGGCCCTTGCGGACGCCCGCAAGACCCTCGCCGGACAGTCGGCCTCGGAACTGACGCGCTTGCTGCGCCGCATGCGCAAGGATTTCGACGCCATCCGTGCGATCGACTATTTCCCGGGCGACTCGGCCACCCGCGCCGAAGTCGCGTTGCAGGATTTCGTCGCGCTGGTCGACACCGTGCTGTCGCCAGGCGAACCGCACGCCGCGGACCGCGCGATCCGGCCGCTGGCGATCGGCGAATATCAGGGCCGCACCTGGGCGACGCGGCAGCGGATGTGGGTCGATCGCGTCGCCAGTGCCTGGCTGATCCGCCGCTTCATCGACGCACGCGCCCGCTTCGTCTGGCTCGCGTCGCCGGCGGATTGCCCGGCCGACGCGCTGGGCTTCGATTTCGACGGCGCGACGTTTACGCATGTCGGCGAGCGCGTGACGTTCGAGGTGCTGCTGGCGAGTTTCGGGCTCGACAACGACCCCGCGCTGATGCGGCTCGGCGAAATCGTGCATGCGCTCGACGTGGGCGGCCCCGCGGCGCCCGAAGCGATCGGCTTCGAGGCCGTGATGGCCGGCACGCGCCAGCAGGCAGAGAACGACGACCGGTTGCTCGAGCAGATGGGCGCCGTGCTCGACGCCCTGTACGCACACTTCACGTCGAACGGCAAAAACCACACCGCGGCCAGATCATGACCACCTCCCTCGCCACCACCGAACCGACCTACTCGCTTGGCCAGCTGGTCGCCTACATGCTGCGTCTCGGCACGTTCGGCTTCGGCGGGCCGGTCGCGCTCGCAGGCTACATGCGTCGCGACCTGGTCGAGCGTCGCGGCTGGATCACGGAAGCCGACTACAAGGAAGGGCTCACGCTGGCCCAGCTCGCACCGGGGCCGATGGCGGCCCAGCTCGCGATCTATCTGGGCTTCGTGCACTACCGCCTGCTCGGTGCGACGCTCGTCGGCTTCGCGTTCGTGCTGCCGTCGTTCCTGATGGTGGTTGCGCTCGGCTTCGCGTACTCACATTTCGGCGGGCTGTCCTGGATGCAGGCCGTCTTCTACGGCGTCGGCGCCGCGGTGGTCGGCATCATCGCGATGAGCGCCTACAAGCTCACGACGAAAACCGTCGGCCACGACAAGCTGCTCTGGGCGATCTTCGTCACGCTTGCCGCCGTGACCTTCATCACGGAATCGGAAATCGCGTGGCTGTTCGTGGTCGCGGGCCTGGTCGGCTGGCTGTGGCGTGCCCCGCCCAAGTGGCTGCAGCGCGGCGGGCTGAACGCGGTTGCCGCCGCCAACCTGCCGGCAGCCAGCGGCATATTGAGCGGCATCGACCTGCCGCAGCTCGTTCAGATCGGCGCGTTCTTCATGAAGGCCGGCGCGTTCGTGTTCGGCTCCGGGCTGGCGATCGTGCCGTTCCTTTATGGCGGCGTCGTCACCGAACATCACTGGCTGAACGACAAGCAGTTCGTGGATGCCGTGGCGGTCGCGATGATCACGCCCGGCCCGGTCGTGATCACGGTCGGCTTCATCGGGTATCTGGTGGCGGGCTTCCCGGGCGCACTCGTCGCCGCACTCGGCACGTTCCTGCCTTGCTATCTGTTCACGGTCATCCCCGCGCCTTACGTGAAGAAGTACGGGCACCGTCCGGGCGTCAAGGCGTTCGTCGACGGCATCACCGCCGCAGCCGTCGGGGCGATCACCGGCTCCGTCCTCGTCATCGCGAAACGCTCGATCGTCGACCTGCCGACCGCACTGCTCGCGATCGCGACCGTGCTGCTGCTGTGGCGTTTCAAGAAGTTGCAGGAGCCGGTCGTCGTCACGGCTGCCGCGCTCGTCGGGCTCGTGGCCTACCCGCTGCTCCATCATTGAGCCGCATTGCCGGGAGGCGGCCGTGACGCATCGGACGACGTTCGTCCGCCGTACAGGAGGCGTGCCGTGAAATGGATTACGCGCGAACGGCCGAAGGTCGACCGCATCGCATGTCCGTGGCTGATTGCGCGGTTCATCGACGATGCGCCGGAATTTCTCTACGTCCCGGGTCCGGACGTCCTGCGACTGGCGGACGAAACGGGCGCGGTGCCCTACGACGTGCCGGGCGTCGAGCTTGGCCACCATGGTGAACGCTGCAGCTTCGATGCGTTTCTCGACCGGTACCGGCTCGACGCCCCGGCGCTGCTCAAGCTCGCCGCGATCGTGCGCGGCGCCGATACCGGACGGCTCGATCTCGCGCCGGAATCGGCCGGGCTGTACGCGATCTCGATCGGCCTGTCCGGACACTTCGCCGACGATCACGAGCAACTGCGGCACGGCATGGTGATGTACGACGCGCTCTACGCGTGGTGCCGGCGTGATGCACGTCCCTAGCAGCCGCCGCGCGTCGACGCTCGCCAGCCGGATGCTGCCGGCGGGCGCGGACAAGGCCGCATGGCTGATCCTCGGCAGCCGCGGCATGCGCGGTTTCTGCGATGGATTCATTGCCGTGCTGCTGCCCGCGTATCTGCTGTCGCTCGGGCTGTCGCAACTGGATGTCGGCCTGATCGGCACCACGACGTTGACGGGTTCCGCCATCGCGACGATCGCGGTCGGCATGCTCGCGAGCCGCTTCACGCAGCGCCGCATGCTGACGCTCGCGGCGGCATTGATGGCGGCGACGGGCATCGGTTTCGCGAGCGTCTCCACGTGGTGGCCGCTGTTCGTCATCGCCTTCGCCGGCACGCTCAATCCGAGTTCGGGCGACGTCAGCGTGTTTCTGCCGCTCGAACAGTCGCGCCTGGCGCAAGCCGCCAACGGCGACGCTCGCACGGCGCTGTTCGCCCGCTACAGCCTCGTCGGGGCCGTATCGGCAGCGGTCGGATCCCTCGCGGCAGGCCTGCCGATCGCGGTTGCGTCACATACCGGAATCTCGACGCTGGGCGCGATGCGCGGCATGTTTCTGGTCTATGCGGCCACCGGTGTCGTCGTCTGCATGCTGTATCGGCGGCTGCCGCGCCAGACAGTTCGCGCTGCGCAGGCAGCGCCCCCGCTCGGCCCGTCACGCCCGATCGTCGTGCGGCTGGCGATGCTGTTCAGCGTCGACGCATTCGCGGGCGGTCTCGTCGTCAACTCGCTGCTGTCGCTGTGGTTGATGCAGCGCTTCGGGCTCTCGATCGCGGCTGCCGGCCAGTTCTTCTTCTGGGCGGGCCTGCTCTCGGCCGGCTCGCAGCTCGCGGCCGCGCCACTGTCGCGCAGGATCGGCCTGCTGAACACGATGGTGTTCACGCATATTCCGTCGAGCGTCTGCCTGATCGGCGCCGCGCTCGCGCCGTCGTTGCCGCTGACGTTGACACTGTTGCTGATGCGAAGCGCGCTGTCGCAAATGGATGTCCCGACCCGAACCGCCTATGTGATGGCGGTCGTCACGCCGGCGGAGCGACCGGCAGCGGCCAGTTTTACATCCGTCCCGCGCAGCCTCGCGGCCGCTGTCGCGCCGACCTTGGCCGGCGGCCTGTTCGGTCTCGGCTGGCTCGGTGCGCCGCTGGTCGCATGCGGCGCGCTGAAGATCGCGTACGACCTTTCGCTGCTCGCAGCGTTTCGCCACGTCGAACCGGACGACGGCCGGGCACGGTAATCGCGGCCACGGTCGAACAGCGAACGAGCGGGGGAACCATGCAAAGCGATGCCGCCGCCGTGCCAATGCGGTGGCGGCCGTCGCGGGAGGCAATCATGAAGGATCCTGGACGCTGGCGCTACGGCCTGCCGCTGCTCGTCGCGCTATTAGGCGGGCTCGGCACGTCGGGCCTGCCGATTCACCGGGTCTTCGCCGCGGGCGAAGGCGCCTCGACCGGCGCCCTGCCGCTGAAGCATGTCGCGGACATCGCGTTGCCGGGCCGCGCGACACGACTCGACTACGCAAGCCTGGACCCGAGCCGCAACCTGCTCTTCATCGCTCACCTCGGCGACGGCGAAGTGATCGCTTTCGATACGCATGCATCGCGCGTGACCGCCCGGATCGCAGGCGTATCGTCGGTACATGGCGTGCTTGCCGTGCCGGCGCTGTCGCGCATCTACGCGTCTGCGACCGGCTCCGACGAGATCGTCGCGATCGACGCCGCGACGCTGAAAATCGTCGCGCGCATGCCGGGCGGGCATTATCCCGACGGCATGGCCTATGCGGCCGACCTGCACAAGCTGTACGTATCCGACGAATACGGAAAAACGGAGACGGTCATCGATGTCCGGAGCAACCGGCGCGTCGCGACGATCCCGCTCGACGGCGAAGCCGGCAACACGCAGTACGACCCGGTTTCCCGACACATCTTCGTGAACGTTCAGACGCGGCGCCAGCTCGTCGAAATCGATCCGGCGACGGACCGTGTCGTCGACCGGTTCGACTTGCCGGGTGCGAAAGGCAATCACGGATTGCTGATCGAGCCGCGCGCCGGCCTCGCCTTCATCGCGTGCGAGGACAACGACGCGCTCCTCGTCTTCGATATGCGCGCACGGCACGTCGTCCGCACGTTCGACCTCGGCGGCGGCCCGGATGTGCTGGCGTTCGATTCGGCGTCGGACGTGCTCTATGTTGCGGGTGAAGCCGGCATCGTTTCGATGTTCAGCGTCCGGGGCCGGAGCGTTGCCAAGATCGGCGAAGGCCGGCTCGGGCCGAACGCGCACGTCGTCGCTGTCGATCCGGGCACGCATCGCTCGTATTTCCCGCTGAAGGATGTCGGCGGCCGGCCGGTGCTGCGCGTGATGGAAGCCGCGAGCGCGGCAAAACCGGCCGGCCCGGTGCCGCCGGGTGCAGGAACGTAACGGGCGCGCATGATCGGCGGCATCCGTCGTCGCGCAGTATCTCGTCCGGTTCGATTTGACACGATCGGCAGCCTGTCGGTTGTCGGCGCCGCCGCCGCGCGGCACGCCGAACCGATTCTCGCCAGCACGCCGCCCACGATCCGGTCGCGGCGTTCTCCGTCGAACGAAAACACGTCGCGCTCGGCCAGGCCGATCGTTGCCCGCCGGCGGGACGACGCATCGCCCCGCCGGCCGACGCTCGCCGGACGCATTCGCCCGGCTGCCTGTTACCGGTCGTACTCGAAGGCCTCGGTGAAGAGCGTGTCGACCGGGTCGGACCAGCTCAAGTTCACGAACGAGAAGTCCGCGCTGCCCGTCCAGCCGGCCACCGACGGGAACGCGACGCCCTGGTCGCCCGGCACGTTGAGCGTGACCGAGGCGCCCGGCTGGACCGGCGACGCCGATGCCGAACCGTTGACGAACGTCGCCGCCGGCTGCCCGGCCGCGGTTGCGCGAATCTGCACGTTGCCGCGTTTGACGAACGGCAGACCCGATTTCGACGTCCAGCCCAGCGGGAAGGTCGCGCCGCCCGCGAACGTGCTGGCGGAGCCCGGCGTCAGCTTGTCGCGCGTGGACTGCGCCAGATCGTGCCACGCGTACTGGCGCAGCGCGTCGGGCGACGGCGACGGCGTACGCAGCCGGACCGTGTAGTGCCGGGCCGGCGTCGACGTGTTGCCGTTCTGGTAGATGTCGATCGTATAGGCGCTGAACGGCTTGATGTCGGCCAGCTCCGCGGTGCTCAGTTGCGGCTTCGCCCATGCGGTATTGTTGCGCGGCGCGTCGCCGGGCCACGTGAACAGGCCCTGGTTGGCCGGATCCTGCGCGACGCCGGCCAGACGGAAGTTGTTGCGGCACTGCGGGTTCTTCGCCAGTGCGGCGAGTTGCGCCGGCGTCTGCCCGCTTGCGATCTGCGCGCGGATGTTCAGCGTGTCGCAGGTCCCGCTCGACGGCTGGAGAAACACGCCGTTGCGCAAGCCGGGGCCGTTGACGATCGCGAAGTCCACCGCGGTGCCGGCCGCGTCGACGGCACCCACCTGCAGGTTGAGCGAATCGACGAACGCGTTGGTCCCCGTCGACGGATTGGCCGGATTCAGCCAGTCCCACTTCTGTGCGTTCGCATTGACCTTGCTCAGCACCGCGCGCTGATTGCCGACCACGCGCCAGCCGGTATCGCCGTTCGCGAGACTGCCCGCCCGCACTGCAAGCTGTACATGCTGCTGCATGCCGTCGCGAATCCCGTCGCTGCGCGTCCACGCGAGCTTGACCCACATCGTGTCGCTGGCAACGACGCGGATGACTTCCGGCAGGCTGAAGCTCGCGTTGTTCATCGCATCGTCGGCCACGATGCCCGGCGTGCCGCCTGCCGGCGCGCCGAACTCCTGGTCGACCGACATCCCGTTGTTGAGGTACGCGGAAGGCACGCCTGCATTCAGCGCGCCGGACGCGACGTCGTCGACGAAGATCCGGCCGCATGCCGATACGCTGCCGCCCGTGCGCGCAGCGCCGGTCGAACCGGCGAAGCACTGGTTGAGCGCGCTCTGCAATGCCGCCAGATCGCTGGCGCTCGGCAGGTTCGACACCACCGCGCCATTGATGGTCGCGGCGGCCGGCAGGCTGGCCTTGTCGCTCGCCTGCGGCGCGACGCCGGGCGCGAGCTGAAGCTGCACCGGCGTATCGCTGGACGCGCCCGCCACCGAGCTGATCTGGACGCCGCCATCCGGCAGGACGTTGATCTTGATCTGGTCGAGCAGCCGGTCGAGACCCGGCGCGCCCGCCGTCAACGGGCCGGAAATCAGGTCGACGCCCGCATTGCCGGTGGCGGCCAGCAGGTCGGCCAGCGCCGACGAATAGGCTTGCACCGTGCTGGCGACGGCCTGGGCCGTGACCTTGCTTTGCAGCAAACCGGTGTCGGCCAGCAGCTTGGTCGGGTTGTCGCCGACGATCGTGGCGGCAATCGCGTTCGTGATCGGCGTGATGTTGATCGTCTGCGTGCCGGCCGTGGCACTGAGCGCGATCAGCGTGGCCTGCGAGTCGGCGACGTTGCCGTATGCGGACAACGCGAAAGGCGCGGTCAGGCCGGTCACCGTGCATTGAAACGCGCCGGTCGACGCATCGGCCGGGCAGTCGACCGCTTTGCCGGTCGCATCGACCAGTTTCACGGTGGCGGCCTGCATCGCGGCGCCGGCGGCCGCGACCCCGCTGACCGTCTGCGCGGCGGGCGGTGCGGGTGGCGAGGAGGAATCGCTGCCGCCGCCACAAGCCGACAGGACAAGCACTGCAATACCGGATACGACAGGTGTGAGTTTCATTGCGTTTCCCCCGAGCCCCTTCTGGTTGATGCGTGTCACATACATTGCGCGTGCACGCTGAATGGCGAGGATTCTCGCAAAGACGATTTTCTCGATCATCATTCAGGTGGATGAAAATCGGGAAATAACAGGGCATGAAATGCAAATAACCTGTGTTAGCCTGAAAAAAATTCGGTATTCGAAGCAATATCGTCAGACAAAATCAGAATACGAAGATCGCGAAGCGACGGGGTGAACACATGCAACGAGACCAACTCATCGGGGACCTCTATGAGGCCGCGCTGCATCCGGACGGTTTTCTGGAAGTTTTTCACCGGGTATCCGAATCGCTCGGCGCAGACGTATTTCACATGTTCAGTTGGGACGTCGCGCGCAATGCCCCGAAATTCTCGATCTATTCGCCGCGCGCGGAATTCGACGAGATCATCGCGCTCTACGATCAGTATTACGGCGCGCTCGATCCGCGCCGCGGCTTCGTCGAAAACGCACCGCTCGGCGAATTCGTTTGTTGTCAGGATCATCTGACCGAGCGCGACGTCGAACGCAGCGAGTTCTTCCAGGACTATCAGATTCCGTCGGGATTTCGCTACCTGATGGGGATTCGCTTCGCGCGCCCCGGCAGCGACAACATTCTGCTCGGGTTACTGCGCGCGCACGGCCGCACACCCTATTCTTCAGAAGAACGCGCGACCCTGACCGGTATGGCCGGGCATCTGCAGCGCTCGATCAACCTGTGGCAAGACGCGCGAGTGCTGCATCGCGACGCCACGCTCGGCGCCGAGCTGATGGAGGAGCTGGGCCTCGCCGTCTTTGCGCTGGACCGGCACGCGCGCGTCCAGTTCGTCAACCGGGCGGCCGAGTCGATGCTGCGCGCCACCACCTGCCTCAAGCTCGAGAACGGGCACCTGAGCGCGACGAGCGCGCCCCAAAACGAGGCGCTCAAGGCGGCGTTGGCGCGCGTCGCGAAGACCCGCAAGAGCGAGAGCCTTGCCCTGTCCGGCACGTTGGCCGCGGCGCACGAGATTTTTCTCGGCATCGCGGCATTGTCCGGACAGGCGCTCCATGCCACGTTCGGCGATGCGACGATACTGATCACGGTCAGGCGACGCAGCGGCGCCGCGCTCGTCGTCGCACAACAGCTTCGGCAATCGTTCGGCTTGTCGAGCGCCGAAGCCGCGGTCGCGGAAGCGTTGATCAGCGGCAAGACACCCGACGAATGTGCGGCGAGCGCCGGCGTGTCGCTTGCGACGGTTCGCAGCCAGTTGCGTGCGATCTATGAAAAGACCCACTCGCGGAATCAGGCTGAAGCGGTCGGTCGGATGCTGTGGGTCCTACCGCAACACAAGCGCACGAATTGATACGTCGAAACGGCGAGCGGGGCAGCGGTCAAAACGCTTTGGCATTTTTTAAGCTTGTCGGTGGAGGACATACGCGTTCCTTGAGCAGGATCTTGGCTGAACCCGATGAGAATTCGTCGGAACTCGGTGGTGCTGCTCAATCATTGGCGGCTATACGATGGACGCGATACTTCCTCGTCCCATGCAATTTGCATGGTTCGTTAGCCCCGGCAAGTTTCACGGCCATTGTCGGGGCCTTTTTTGATTTCAGTTCCTGTCCCACTCGCTCGCCGACGCGGCCATGCCGACCTCCGATCGGCTGTCGCGGAGCGCGACGGCGAGACGGCTGGTGTGCACACTCGCTGCACACATGCCGGCCATATTCCCGGTGTTTCAGGGTCGCTCCAATTGCCCCAATGGCGTCCGTTCCAGCAGGACGGCGAACAGATGAGTGCTCGGCCACGGCCAGCACGGCGGCCGGGGTGATTTGGTATGGGAGGTATCCGGAATTTCGTGTGTGAGGCGGGTTAAAACTCAGACTCCGACGCTGAGTCGTTCCGGGTAAAGCAATGCAAGCTGCGGCATCACGCTTCTCCAGGCGTGCCGGGAGCCTGTCCACTTGGCAACGACGTTGCGCAAGGCCAACCGGATCGGCACGAGCGCGTGCCGACATTTGCGCCTGCGGCGGATCCAGGCGTGGTGCGCGAGGCTGAGGGGCCGGACAGCACGTCTGGCGCACGGCTGGATCGGCCCGCGACTCACCATCGAACCGATGGGGCGCTGGCGGCGCCATAGCATGGCGTCGAACGCCAACTATTCGTAATACTTACGAAATCAGAAGCGTGCGCAAACCCTGTTGGTGTGCAGTCAATGCGACCCTGCTGATCTATCCGGCGGGTAGCGTTTAAACAGCACCGATGCATTGACGCCGCCAAACCCGAACCCGTTGGACAGTGCGATCTCGACGGGAACGCGCCGTGCGGAAGGCCCGATCAGGTCAAGTCCGGCCGCGGCTTCGTCGGGGTGCTCGAGATTCAGCGTTCCGGGCAACACGCCATCCCGGAGCGCGAGAATGGAAAACGCCGCTTCGATGGCGCCCGCCGCGCCGAGCAGATGCCCGGTTGCCGACTTGGTCGAGGAAATCGCCGGGCCGGCGCCCACGCCGAAGACAGTCTTCAGCGCCTCGATTTCGCCGGCGTCGCCGACCGGCGTCGATGTCGCATGCGCATTGACGTAGTCGACCTGCTCCGGGGCGATTTCGCCCATCGCCAGGGCCAGCTTCATCGCCCGCATGGCGCCGGATCCGTCGTCGGGACCGGCGGTCATGTGATAGGCGTCCGCCGTGGTTCCGTACCCGATGATTTCCGCGATCGGGCGGGCGCCACGTGCGAGGGCATGGTCCAGGGACTCGACCACGAGCATGGCCGCTCCCTCGCCCATGACAAATCCGTCACGATCGCGGTCGAACGGGCGCGAAGCGCGAATCGGCTGATCGCCGAAGCCGATCGACAACGCTCGCGCCGCCGCGAATCCGCCCAGGCTGACCTTGTCGAATGCCGCTTCGGCGCCGCCCGCCAGCACGACATCGGCCTCACCGGTCCGGATCATGCGCATCGCATCGCCGATCGCCTGCACGCTCGCCGCACAGGCCGTCACCGGACAGCCGAGGGGCCCACGGAACTGATGCTTGATCGAAATCTGGCCGGCCGCCAGATTCGAGAGAAAGAACGGAATGGTGAACGGCGACAACCGCCGCACGCCACGCGTCTCCCCGATCCTGACCGCCTCCGCCAGCCCGGGAAACCCACCGATGCCCGACGCTACGACCGTCGCTGTCCGCTCGCGCTGATGCTCGGCTTGCGGAGCCCATCCGGCTTCCGCGAGCGCCTCGTCTGCAGCGACCATCGCCATCTGGATGAAGCGGTCCATCTTCCTCAGCTCCTTGTTCGGCACCGAGAGTTCCGGATCGAAACCGCCGTCGGGATCGTCGGCCTTCCCCTGTACGGTCCCGCCGACCTTGGCGGGCAGTTCACCGACGATGTCGTCACCGAGCCGGCGAAGCCCGGAGCCGCCTCCGATCAGGCGCTGCCACACCAATTCCTTACCGCAACCCAGCGGGGACACAATGCCAATACCGGTTACCACCACTCGAAGCGTCATTTCACCTTCCCCTCACGGACCAGGACCAGCTGACCCACATCGTTAAAGCCGTTCATCTTCAGGCACACCTTTAGTAATGCTGTATTGCGCCGAGCCACTTCAGGAGAGAGCCGGAGCCGCCCGACTCGCGGCGGACCCTGGACCTTCCCGATGCGCGTCGCGAATTCGCTGCGCTCGTCAGAACGCGTGCGACACATGCGCACTGCGCGACATGTTGAGCGGCACGTCGTACTCCAACGCGTCGAGGTTCAGCGCTGCGCGCGTTTGTTGATCTATCTCGATCCAGAACGGCAAGGTCGGCTTGCCTTCGATCATTTGCGGCGGCGCAGCGCGATGCACATTGACGCCCATGCGCTTCAGAAGCCGTTCGTTGCCGAGCACGGAAAATGCGATGAGACGGTCGGCGCCATGTGCGTGCGCGACACGGACGATTTCGGACATCAGGGAGCGCGTGTTTTGCCACGATTCTTCCGCCGTCAACGGCTCGCCGCTCGGCATGCTCATTGCGAAGCGGGACAGTTCCCAAACATTGCGCGTACTGGGAAGGGAGGCACCGCCCATCTAATCCGGAAAAACCTCACCCAGCAGATAAGGCTCGTCGGTCGGCAACAACCGGCCGCAACCGACGATTTCGCCGCTGCGGTCGAAAGCGACGACATAAAGGGGGGCCGCGTGATCGAAGTCGTCAAATTCGATGCCATCGTCCGTAGGCAACGACCAGCCGAGTTCCTGTATGAAGACCTTATGCCGAAACTTCGCAAGTCGATACATCGTCTCGCGACTCAAATCAGCGCTTTTTCCCGACAATAAAGTCAGCATCGCGAATGCCCTCTCTCTTATCTTCAGAATTGTTAGGCGCGATTGGACCCGAAATTGAAAAGACAAAAAAGCTGCCCGAATGGGCAGGGGGGGGCAGGCGTCTGGACGAGACTCGTCGCGCCGAGTGCGACGGGACACTGCGACGGACAAACGGGGTTTTTTGGAATTCGACCGGCGATCGCTACGCGAGTCGGACGGAGGGACGATTCGGAGCGCGCTTGATCAGCGACGGCCCGAAGCAACCATCCCGAGCCACGGCGTCACGGCATAAATGATCGTAGCGGACATCGCGCCATTGCCAGTCCGATCAGGAAGATCAACGGAAATTGGCGGCGGCGCGGCACACAAGATTTGTCACGACGCGTAGGCCTTTTTAATCTAGTTATATTCACTGAACACGAAATCAGTGACCGGCGAAGATGGCCGATTCAAGTTCGCGTTGACGCGTTCCCGAGCACAGCCAGTTCTGGATCAACTCTTGGCTGTATTGCGCGCCGTAATCGTCACCGTTCATGTTGAGAAGCATGACGTTGCTGCTGACGTCGTCCTTCCCGACCTTCACCTCAGACTGGCCCACGGCCACATGCCATACGCAGCCGACGCTCACGGCCGGCCGCGTTTCGGTGCAGACCAGCTCGTAGTAGCCGGCATTGACGGCGCTAATGCCCTCGCCCCATAAATCATGCAACAAGTTCAGGGCTTGCTGGCACATATGTTGATGGAAGCGCAGCGCGTAGAACGCGGGCAAAGTCAATCGTACGTATCCGTCGTTCAGTTTTTTAGGCATGTCCGTTCTCTCGATGTGGCACCTGTTAAAATTGATACCGCATAGTTTGGCAAGATTCGCGGGGACCGGCTAGGCGCACACCCTTCCAACACTCGTGGCATGCCTGCTTGTGATTTGTGATAGCCGGTAGATCACGCGCCTGTTTTTTACGAATATCACAATCACCCGGAGAACACCATCGCATTATCAAGATGACGTACGGCCCCGTGAGCGGTGATTGCCTGACGGTGCTCGATCATTGTGCAATTCCAGGATTTTCGGACTCGTCGCAATTTTCGGCATCGAAACCTGGCTGATGTACGAATACGCATGCCGACATGCAAATTCCCCACCTCAATCGATCAATGGCGAGCGCGGACGCCACCTCGAAATCCGCCGCCGGATAACAATTCAGCACCCGACACCATGCTTGCCGCTCGATATCTCAAATCTTGACGACGATCCTTGAATAATTTATAAAAAATCGATCAGCGCACCAACCACGAAATACAGCCCCTTTAGGGACAAGATTGACCAAAAAGGTAATGATATGCAGGCCTGGAGAGAGAAGTATCTGAATGGATACGCCGAGGCAAAATCCGTGGCTGACGTGTTTCTGGAGTTCACGGCAGACGTGCGAGCACTCGGATTCGAGTACTGTTCGTTCGGTCTGCGCGTTCCGTTGCCGGTGAGTCATCCGCGGTTCATGCTGCAGTCCAACTATCCGGAGACGTGGGTCGAGCGCTATGTGAGCCAAAACTATTTTGCCGTCGATCCGACGGTCCGGCATGGGCTCAGTCAGCTGACACCCCTGATCTGGCGCGCCGACAGCCAGACACAAAACGTCGAATTCTGGGACGAAGCGGAGCACTTCGGCTTGCGCCACGGCTGGTGCATGCCATCCATCAGCCGCACTGGGGCGATCGGACTCGTGACCATGGTGCGATCGGGCGAGCCGATCGAGGAGAGTGAACTCGCGGAAAAGGGATACCAGATGTCATGGCTCGCGAACACCGCCAACTGCGCGATGAGCATGCATCTGCTCGCGCAGCTTGCGCCCGAATATGCCGTCGAGTTGACGGCACGCGAGCGCGAGGCGTTGCAATGGTCCGCCGCGGGGAAAACCTACTCCGAGATTGGCAAGATCATGTCTGTCGACGAGCGGACCGTGAAATTTCACCTCGTCAATGCGATGCGCAAATTGAATTCGGCCAACAAGACCGAGGCCGCGGTCAAGGCGGCAATGCTGGGGCTCTTGTTCTGACGTCATTTGCTTCGTCGCTCACTCGCTGAATAGCGAAGCAGCGCGTTGGTCCTGCTCACTGGGGGGCAAGGCGCGTTACAACCGGTAGCCGACGCCAGGCGTTCGAGAATGTCGAGACCCTTGTCGAGCACGGGTGCGCGATAGCAGTCGATAGCGTCGATCGAATCCGGCAAGTCGCAGCCCGATAGCAGGCTGCGGGTCGTTTGCGTCATCGGTGCGAGTACTGAAATTTCCGTCGATCGACTCACCGGGCCGACAGCGTGACCGCAATCTCCGCGGTCAGCGTTTCAGCGCCCGAGTTCGACTCGATGCAGGTGACCGGCGCGGCGCCGCAAGCGTCGATGCCAGTCGCGAGTTTCACGTAGTGTTCGTCGGGACAGAGATTGTTCGCCGGATCGAAGCCGATCCAACCGAGATGGTCGACATAGACTTCAGCCCACGCATGATCGATTGCCTGGATTCCGTCGTCGCCTATCAGATAGCCTGAAGTGAAGCGCGCGGGAATGCCGAGCCGACGGGCCACGGCGATGAATACATGAGCATGGTCGCGACAGGTCCCGTGGGAACCGATCCACGCAGCTTCTGCATCGGTGGCGTCGTCGCAATTCTCCGCCCCGGGTGCGAGACGATCGTGCACGATGTCCATCAACTCGTGTAGTTGCAGAAGACGGTTTTGCGTGCTCTTCAGAGCGGAGGCAAGCTCCATCAACGAGTCCCCGGGACGCGTGAGAGGCGACTCGCGCAGGAACAGCCACGGATTCGTACGATCGTCTGCAGTGCCGATCACACCATCCTTGCTGTGCGTCGTCACTTCGCCGCGTGAAACGATGACGATCTCCTTGTGGTCGTTCGGGTGACACACAAGGTCGACATGGTTGCCGAATCCGTCGACGTACGACAATGCCGGCTGCATGTCGTTTGCAAGCAATTCCCAGTGCCCGACCGTCTGACCGGGATTCGACGACGGTCGCAGTCGAAGGCGCTGCAATGCCAGCTGCAACGGCTCGTCGACGGTATAACGCAGGGTATGGGTGATCCCGATATGCATTGCAGTGCTCAATCGAAGTTGTAGGCCTGGGCGATTTCGAGCCCCAGTCGCTGGTTGCGCCGAATGAATCCGGTCAGGAACTCGTGCAGGCCGTTCTTGAAGACTCGTTCGATCGTACTGTCGGAAAGCATCGTGAGCGTCTGTGCGGCGGTGCCGTGGCACGCGTGAGCGATGCCATGCTCTTTCACGAGCAAGTTGAGACTCGACATGACGCGTCCGTAGCAATAGCGCAGCGAGCGCGGCATGCGGCCGTTCAGGACCAGGTAGTCGGCGATGTTCAGCGGCTTGTACTGCACACCGTACACCCAGCGGTACGAGTTGTTTGCCTCGACCGACCGCAGGATCGATTCCCAGTGGTTGGTATCGAGGATCGTGCCCACCTGCGACACCGACGGCAGCAGCAGGTGGTATTTCACGTCGAGGATCCGTGCGGTGTTGTCGGCCCGCTCGACGAACGCGCCGATCTGCGCGAAATCGAAGATCTCGTTGCGCAGCATCGTGCTGTAGAAGCTGCCGAGGATCAGCGCGGTTTCGCGCTTCACTCCGTCGAGCACCGCCGGCAGCCCGCTCTCCGGCACCGGCTGCGCGAGCGCCTGGCGCAGCGCGAGCCAGGCGCCGTTCACGCTCTCCCACGCCTCGCGCGTGAGCGCCGTGCGCACCATCCGCGCGTTCGAGCGCGCGGCCTCGATGCACGACAATACGCTCGACGGATTGTCGCGGTCTCGCAGCAGATAGTCGGTCACGGTATCGGCGGCATAG